>NZ_JACVPH010000006.1:0-178131 GCF_018882015.1 Polynucleobacter sp. JS-Fieb-80-E5
GAATATATCGACTATTACAACCATGATCGGATCAAACAAAAACTGAAGGGATTGAGCCCGGTTAATTACCGAACTCAATCCCTCGTGCTAACCTAATTAAACTGTCCAACTTTTGTGGGTCAGTTCATGCGGAGTCCTTTTTGATTATCTTTTTACTTAATCATTATGTTTATTAAGCTGCAAACTAGGGTGCAAAGGCACCACCCGCTTCAAGAGACTTCAGTTCATCACCCGCAATACCGAGCTCAGCAAGAAGCTCGCTCGTATGTTCGCCCAGCAAAGGAGGGTGGCGATACACCTGTTGTGGTGTGCCATTCATTTTGACGGCAAAGCCAATATTAGGAACTTTGCCTTCTACCGGATGATCAATCTCCATCCGCATCTTGCGATGGCGGCCATGCTCACTATCAAATGCTTCTGGATAAGTATTAATTGGACCCGCTGGGATACCTGCATCTAGTAGTGCGTTAACCCATTGATCCGCAGATTTATTGGCAAATGATTTTTCTAATTCGGCGGCGAGCTCTAGGCGATTAGCTAAGCGTAGTGGATTTGTTTTGAAGCGGACATCTTCAAATAATTCGGGGCGTTCAATCTTGTCGCAAAGCAACTTCCATAGTTTCTGATTGGTTGCTCCCATCACAAAATACCCATCAGCAGCTTTCATGGCCTGGTAGGGGGCGCTCATATGATTGGCTGTGCCAAGCTTATAGGGTTCAACTCCGGTACCCCAGTATTGAGCGGTATCCCAAATGGAGAATGCCAAAGCGGAATCAAAGAGTGAGGCATCAATAAACTGACCTTCACCCGTTTTCGTTTTGCCAATGTATGCCGACAATATTCCGTATATCGCAAAAAGTGCGCAGCCAATATCAGCTACCGGAACGCCGGCTTTAACTGGAGGACCATCTGGATATCCTGTAACGCTCATGACGCCAGACATCGCTTGCGCCATGAGATCAAAACCAGGGCGATCTGCCCATGGGCCAGTTTGGCCAAAACCAGAAATGCTGGCATAGACCAAACCAGGATTGATATCTTTTAAAGAGGCGTAATCGATTCCTAGTTTTTTCATAACACCAGGCCGATAGTTCTCCACCAAAATATCAGCGGTTTTGACCAGCTCGAAAAATACTTTCTTACCAGCCTCGGTTTTGAGATTTAAAGTGAGACTGCGTTTATTGCGGTTCATGTTCAGAAAGCCCATGCTATCTGAACCTTTCATCTTGAAACCCATTGCGCCACGTGTCTGATCACCGGTACCAGGAGGCTCAATTTTGATGACATCCGCACCAAGGTCGGCCAAGAGCATGCAGCAGTAAGGGCCGGCCATGACCTGGCTGACGTCAAGCACACGTACTCCTGAGAGGGGTAATGGTCTTGATCCATCACGCGCGCTATTTAAAGTGTCATTTATAGGTGTTTTCGTCATTGTCTCGTTGCTTCTTATATGTTTAGAATTAGCTTCTAATAGTATCAAACACAATAAAAACAATATTGGAGACTTTATGTTGCTTAAATCGCCTCAGTGGGCTGTTCGTAGTTTGCTCGCAATTACGTTAGCCACGAGTTCTTTCTTTGCTCTAGGTCAGCAGTCCTACCCAACAAAACCAATCCGACTGATTGTGGGTTTTGCACCCGGTGGTGGTACCGATATTGTTGCACGAGCCCTTGCTCCAAAAATGGGTGAGATTCTAGGTCAAAGCGTGATTGTGGAAAATAAATCGGGTGCGGCAGGGACAATTGCAGCCGATCAAATTGCTAAAGCAAATCCTGATGGCTACACTTTGCTGGTAGGGCACTCCAATTCCAATGCGATTGCACCATTTGTTCTTACTAACGTTCAATACAATCCCGCAACGGATTTCACTCCCATTACTTATTTGGGATATGTTCCTAATGTTTTAGTAGTGAAGGCTTCTTTGCCTGTGAACTCGGTATCACAATTGATTTCCCTTGCTAAAGCAAATCCAGGTCAGATGACTTATGGTTCGTCTGGTATTGGCAGTACGCAACACTTAGCAGGCGCTTTGTTTGCTAAGATTGCCGGCATTCAGTTAAACCATGTGCCCTATAAAGGTAGCGGTCAGGCCATCATTGATTTGTTAGGTGGTCAAATTACGATGAACTTTGATACCTTGCCACCGAACTTGCAGCAAATTAAAGACGGCAGCTTGAAGGCTTTGGCAATCTCCACCCCAAAACGATTATCTATTCTTCCTAACGTACCTACGTTTAACGAAGTGGGTATTACAGGATTTGACGTTACCAACTGGTACTCCATTATGGGTCCAAAGGGTATGGATCCAGCAGTTGTGAACAAGATTGACCAAGCTGTTAAAGCCGCCATGGCTGATCCACAAATTAAAAAGACGCTAGATTCACAAGGCTTGCAGCCTGAGGGGCCAGCAACACCTGCTGCATTTAGTTTGTTCTTGGCTGGCGAACTGGCTAAATACCAGCGTTTAGTAAAGAGTCTGAATATCAAGGCTGAATAAGCGTTTTATGACTGAACAAAATAAGGTGGGCAATATTGCACAGGTCTTATTAGAGATACGCAGCCATGTTGCCCACATTACCTTTGATCATGTAGCAGCCCGTAATGCAATGACAGTAGGGATGTATCAAAGCCTGAAGTCGATCTGTGAGGATATTGCCAAGAATCCAAAGATACGTGTAGCTATCTTGCGCGGCGCTGGCGGCAAGTCTTTTATATCCGGTAGCGATATAGCGCAATTTGCTAGTTTTAAACAGGGGCAAGACGGCATTCGCTATGAAGAGGGTATTGATGATTACCTGGGTCCTCTTGCCACCTTGCCCATCCCAACAATTGCCGTTGTCGATGGTATGGCTGTTGGGGGCGGATTAGCAATAGCCAGTTGCTGTGATTTCCGGATTTCAACTCCCGAAGCTAAGTTTGGCGTACCTATAGCCAAAACACTTGGCAACTGTTTATCTGCTGGAAATGTTGCTTGGTTAGTTGCTCATCTAGGTATCAATATTGTTAAGCGTATGCTGCTTCTTGCGGAGATGATTACTGCTCCAGAATTACTTAAGCAAGGATATCTTTTAGCAACATACGAACAAGAGCAGCTAGGTCAAGAGGCCGTCAATCTCGCAGAGCGACTGAGTAAGTTAGCTCCCATTACCCAAAAATCTAGCAAGCTGGTATTGGCAAGATTAATTAAAAACAATCTGCCCGACTGTAGTGATCTGATCAGTGAAACCTATGGCAGTAATGATTTCCAAAACGGAGTTGCTTCATTCTTAAAGGGTGAGTTACCTATTTGGACGGGTAGCTAGCGCTCAACGCACAGCAACTAAAGCGGTTTAATCCAAAAACAGCTCTTGAAGATTATTCAGGTAGCGCATACCTAATGGAGTGGCTTTCAGTTGACTGGGATTCTCATCCAGCAATTGCTTATTACTAGCTTCAGCTAGGCCTTTGCTAATCACGTTTAAAGGCAGACCAGTTCTCTCGCTGAAAGTATTGGTAGCAACGCCATCTGTCAGTCTTAGGGTATTGAGCATGAATTCGAAAGGCAGATCCTTGGCTTCAAGAACCCTGGATTCTATTAACGCATTACCTTTAGTTTCCATTGCATGCATATAACTGTCTGGATGGCGTTCCCTTACTTGGCGAGTAATTTTGTCTGGAAAAGAAACTTTTCCATGAGCGCCTGCTCCAATGCCAATGTAATCACCAAAGCGCCAGTAATTTAGATTGTGTTTGCACTCTTGGTTTTTCTGCGCATAGGCAGAGACTTCATAACGTGTGTAGCCTGCCTTGCTGAGTAAATCTAAATTCTGCTCAAAAATGGCATCCACTTCATCATCGCTAGGCAATTGCGGAGGAAAGTTTGCAAAGTAGGTATTCGGTTCTAGCGTGAGATTGTAGAAAGACAGATGGGGCGTTTTAAAAGAAAGCGCCGTCTCAATATCCGCTTTGGCTAACTCTAATGTCTGCTTTGGAAGTCCGTACATCAAATCCAGATTCACCGATTTGAAGTGTTTCAAGGCGATTGCTATTGCGCGCTTGGCCTCCTCGCCATTGTGTATACGGCCCAATGCTTTGAGCTGCTCATCCTGAAAGCTTTGAACTCCAATCGATACTCGATTAATGCCTGCCTTTGCAAATCCGGCAAATTTATCGGCCTCGATGGATCCTGGGTTTGCCTCCATCGTAATTTCAGCATCAGGCTCAAGATTCACTCGAGCACGAACGGCACAAAGTAATTGATCCATGCCTTTGGCTGATAGCAGGCTTGGCGTTCCACCACCAATAAAGATGCTGTGAACCTGACGCCCCCAAATATTAGGCAATTCAGTTTCTAGGTCAGCAATCAGTGCATTGATATAGCGCTGCTCATCAAAGCCCGCCTTACTATCGCCTTCTTTAATTTGATGTGAATTGAAATCGCAATAAGGGCATTTCTTTTCACACCAAGGAAAATGAACATACAAAGCCAATGGAGGCAATGCAGTCAGCGTTACTTTGTTGGGGCTGGAATTAAGCACGGCTTTTGAGTTGTGCAATCAATTCACGTAGCGCTTGACCCCGGTGACTGATTGAATTCTTTTTTTCTGGCTCTAATTCAGCAGCGGTGCATTTTTGATCCGGCAAAAAGAAATAGGGGTCATACCCAAAACCATTGCTACCAGCAGCTTGCTCAACAATCTGCCCATACCAACGTGTTTGCACAATGATAGGTTCAGGATCATTTGCGCTATTCACGAAAACCAATGCGCACACATAATGTGCACCTCGATCTTTGTAATCTTTTAAATCTTGAATGAGTTTTTGATTATTGGCGGCATCATCACCTTGCTCACCCGAATAGCGAGCTGACAAAACGCCAGGCTGGCCATTTAAAGCATGGGCACAAATTCCGGAATCATCGGCTAATGCTGGTAAGCCAGATGCTGTGCTAGCGTGTCGCGCCTTAGCAAGAGCGTTTTCCACAAAGGTGAAGTGGGGCTCTTCTGCAGCAGGAATGCCTAATTCACCTTGGGGGATCACTTCAAAGTTCAAGGGCGCTAATAGTGCCTGAAACTCTTTTACCTTGCCGGCATTGTTAGATGCGAGAACGAGTTTTTGCATGTCGATCTTTATTTCAATGCATCGCTTTGCATTTTGGTGAGCTCTTGAATGCCTTGCTCAGCTAAGTCTAGGAGTGCATTGAGTTCTACCCTTGAAAATGCCGCACCTTCAGCTGTGCCTTGCACTTCAATCATGCCGCCTTTACCGGTCATGACAACATTCATGTCGGTATCGCAAGAAGAGTCTTCTGGGTAATCCAAGTCCAACACTGGAACGCCTTGATAAATGCCAACAGAAATTGCAGCAACACTATCAAGTATTGGGTCTTTACTCAGTGCGCCACTTTTAAGAAGTTGGTTTACTGCATCTCGAGCCGCAACATAGGCGCCAGTAATTGATGCGGTGCGTGTTCCGCCATCAGCCTGTAGCACATCGCAATCGAGGTGGATGGTTCTCTCGCCCAATACTTTTAAATCAAAGACGCTACGCATGGCACGGCCAATGAGGCGCTGAATTTCTTGAGTGCGACCAGATTGTTTGCCGCGGGCAGCTTCACGATCGCTGCGGGTATGGGTGGAGCGGGGTAGCATGCCGTATTCAGCAGTAACCCAACCTTCGCCAGAGCCTTTCTTATGTGGAGGCACTTTTTCGAGGATGCTGGCAGTACACAGCACCTTGGTATCCCCAAAGACGATTAATACCGAACCTTCAGCATGCTTGGTAAAGGCTCTAGAAATGGTCACTGGGCGCAAATCGGTGGGCTCACGGCCGCTAGGGCGGGCAATATTGGCTGGGTTTGCTGTACTCATGGAAAGGGGGTCCTGTGGTGTTAGGGTCTGGATCGGGTCTAGTTCAATAATGAATCTACAATGTCCATATGATATCGAGCATGACTGGTTATGGCAGCGCTTCTCGCCAAGTCTCCCTAGGAGCGGGCGTAGTTGCTGATCTGCAGGTGGAATGTCGGGCTGTTAACAGCCGCTTTCTGGATCTAGGATTTCGTCTTCCGGACGAGTGTCGTGGGGCAGAGCCTGCCTTGCGAGAACTGGCTACCCAAAGCCTATCGCGCGGAAAAGTCGAGTTTAGAGCGGCATGGCGAGTCAATAGTGCCGCAGCAGGTGCTGCAAAAAGTAATCCCCACGCCCTAGGTGCAATTAGTCGAGATCGTCTTGATGCCCTTTATACCCTTCAGGAGAAAGCCCAAGAAGCTTTTCCAAAAGCCCAAGAATTGAGTATTGCTGAAGTGTTGCGTTGGCCTGGTATTGTTTCCGAGCCTCGGGGTGAAGAGGATGGTTGGATCACTGCCACTGTCGAGGCTGGGCGCGCAGCCCTAGCAGCCCTCATGGAGAGTCGTCATGCCGAGGGTAAGGCCTTGGTTGGTGTACTTACCAGTATCACTGGCAAGATGCGCGATATCGTTAAAGTAATTGAGCCTAAAGTTCCTGAATATGTAGCCCAGTACCAAGAAAAGCTCACAGAGCGTCTTGCTGAAGCGCTAGCTGCTCAAGAACAAGCCAAGGCGGGCGCTGAACTGATGGAGCGCATTCGTCAAGAGGTTGTGCTTTATGCAGTACGCATCGATGTAGCTGAAGAGTTTGCGCGCTTAAAGACCCATCTTCAAGCGGTAGACACTGCACTTGCAGGCAAAGGCCCTGTTGGTAAGCGTTTAGATTTTTTGATGCAAGAGTTGAATCGCGAAGCTAATACCTTAAGTTCCAAATCTGTATCAGAAGAGTGTACACAAGCAGCTCTAGAGCTCAAGTTATTTATTGAGCAAATGCGTGAGCAAGTTCAAAACCTCGAGTAATCCTTTTTATTGATTTATGACTAACGCTACTTCGACACCATCCTATCAAGGCAGCATGTTGATGATTGTTGCGCCCTCAGGCGCAGGAAAATCTTCTCTGGTTAATGCCTTGCTGAAAGACGAAGCCGGGTTGAAGTTATCTTTATCAACCACAACGCGTGCACCACGACCTGGTGAAGTAGATGGCAAGGATTACCGCTTTCTGACAAAAGAAGATTTTTTGCAAGAACGTGATCAGGGACATTTTTTAGAGTGGGCAGAAGTCCATGGTCATTTTTATGGGACTTCAAAGCCTTGGATTGAATCTCAAATGCAAGCTGGCAGTGATGTCATGTTGGAGATTGATTGGCAAGGTGCCCAACAAATTCGGGAGTTAATACCCTCTGTGCAGTGGATCTTTATCTTCCCGCCATCCATAGAGGCTTTAGAAGAGCGTCTACGTAAGCGTGGTCAGGACGATGAAGCAACGATTCAACGCCGCTTGGCAGCTGCCCATGTAGAGCTTTTGCATGCTCATGAGGCAGATTACATCGTGGTGAACGATTCTTTTGACCAGGCTTTGGTCGATTTAAAGCACATCTTAGCTTCCAGCCGTCTGCGCTCTGGCCCCAGTATGGCCAGAAATCCAGCCCTTTTGAAGCGCCTCGGGGTCTAATCAGTTATCCTATAGGTATTGAAGCTAAATTAAGTGAGTACAGCATGGCACGTATTACTGTAGAAGATTGCCTTAAAACTATTCCAAACCGTTTTGAACTGGTTTTGGCTGCGACATATCGTGCTCGCCAATTAGTACAAGGTCACTCCCCACGCGTTGAGTCCAGAGATAAAGCTACCGTAGTTGCATTGCGCGAAGTAGCTGCTGGTGTGACTGACCGTGACATGTTGACCAAAGTACCTTTGTAATTAAGGGGTTCCGGTGTGGAGCTCCCTTTAGGACTAGCCAATACATCGGAAAAAGTTGGAAGCATCTCGTCTAAGGATGCTTCGCTTGACTCATCACGAGACTCAGCTCAAAGCGGTAAAAAATCCATCATTGCGAGTTTGTTGGCGCAATCGAGTCGTCATTTGTTCGGTCCGACATCTGCGCCCAACCTTCCTCTAAAGCATCAGGTAGTTTCAATTGAAGGATTGCTGGCAAAGCTTTCCTATCTAAAGCCTGAAGAAATTGCGCAGGTTAAAAAGGCATTTCAGTTTTCTGATGCTGCTCATCTAGGTCAATACCGTCATAGCGGCGAACCTTACATTACCCATCCTGTTGCTGTAGCCGAGTTATGCGCAACATGGCGCTTGGATGCGCCATCCATCATGGCTGCATTGATGCATGATGTGATTGAGGATACTGGCTGCACTAAAGCAGATTTGGTTGAAAAGTTTGGCAATAAGGTGGCAGAGTTAGTTGAAGGCTTAACCAAACTCGATAAATTAGAATTTCAAAGTCATGCGGAGGCGCAAGCAGAGAGCTTTCGCAAGATGTTCATGGCTATGGCGCGTGACGTGCGTGTCATCTTGGTCAAACTTGCTGACCGCACCCACAATATGCGCACCCTGGACGCTGTACCCATGGAGAAGCGCCGTCGTGTAGCCGCTGAAACAATCGAAATCTACGCACCAATCGCCCATCGTCTTGGGTTGAACATCATTTACCGTGATCTACAAGATCTCAGTTTCCGTTACTCAATGCCCATGCGTTTCCGAGTCATTGAGGGCGCTGTTAAGCGTGCACGCGGCAACCGCAAGGAAATGGTGGAGAAGATTTTGCAGGCTTCACGCATGGCCTTTGCTAAAGCCAATTTAGAGGTTGATCTGCGCGGTCGTGAGAAGACGCTCTTTAGCATCTATACTAAGATGCGCTCAAAGCATTTAAGCTTTTCGCAGGTATTAGATGTGTATGCATTCCGGGTTACCGTACATTCCATTGATGAATGCTATCGCGCACTCGGTATCTTACATTCTCTATACAAGCCCATGCCAGGGAAATTTAAGGATTACATTGCGATCCCCAAATTAAATGGCTATCAATCTTTACACACCACTTTATTGGGTCCTTCAGGTGTGCCGGTGGAGTTTCAGATTCGTACAACGGAAATGCATGCGGTTGCTGAGGCGGGAGTAGCTGCGCACTGGGCTTATAAAGACGGCTCTCCTGATATGAGCGAAGTACAAAATAGGGCTCATCAATGGCTGCAGTCCTTGATTGATATTCAGGATAGCAGTGGCGACTCTCAAGAATTTTTGGAACACGTCAAAATTGACTTGTTCCCAGATGCGGTTTATGTATTTACACCTACTGGGCAGATTAGGGCGTTACCAAGAGGTGCAACTGCTCTAGACTTTGCTTACTCCATTCATAGTGATCTGGGAAATACCTGCGTAGCCGTCAAAATCAATGGCTTGCAATTGCCTTTGCGTAGTGAGTTGAAGAATAGCGACATTGTTGAAGTCATTACTTCAGCAAGTTCACAACCCAATCCTGGTTGGCTGGCATTTGTACGAACCGGAAAAGCGCGCGCTGCTATACGACATTCCCTTAAAACAAAACATTACTCTGAATCACTTCAACTGGGCGAGCGTCTTTTAGCAAATGCATTACGTCAGCAGGGCGTTGATGCTGCCTTATTAAGCCCAGAAATTTGGGAAAAGCTAACGCATTGGACAGGTGATAAAACTCGCGAAGAAGCTTGCGTCAATATTGCTTTAGGCAGACGCTCACCTCAGGAGCTCGCTATTCGTCTCAAGATTTTGATTGATGATGAAGGAGGTGCTGAGCAAATGCGTTTAGGTGTTGCTGATTGGGTTGCACCTAATCAAGAGGCTAGCCACCATCATCAACGCCAAGCTATCTTAGTCGATGGGCGTGAGGGTAATTCGATTCATTTCCAAACTTGCTGCCATCCCATTCCAGGCGACAACATCATTGGTTACCTTGGCAAGGGCGAAGGATTGCAAGTTCACACCAACGATTGTCCGGTGGCATTGCGCATGCTCTCTAAGGATAGCGATAAGTGGGTCGAGGTTGAGTGGGGCAAAGAACTGAATCGCGAGTTTGAATTGGATCTAGCAATCGATACGCGTCAGGGTAAAGGTGTTTTGGCTAGAGTGGCAAGTAGCGTTACCTCTGCAGACTCCAACATCATGAATGTTTCTATGGAAGATCGCTTCAAAGAAGATTCGGTCACCATTCGCTTTACGATCCAAGTCTACGATCGTTTGCATCTCTCTAAAGTGATGCGCAGTCTGCGCTCTAATCCTGACGTTATGCGGGTAACGCGTACTCGATCTGCTTAGGCTAGCCTAAGTTATTCAGTCCTTAAAGATATTGAACATCTAAAATCTCTATTTCAACCGGTCCAGTTGGAGTTTTGATAAAAACACAATCTCCAATGCGGGATTTAATGAGGGCTTTTGCTAAAGGTGAAACCCAGCTAACATGCCCCTGATCCAAATCAACCTCATCCACACCAACAATGGTGATCAAAGTCTCCTTGCCGGCCTGCATACCTTCTAAGGCCGCATAGGTCACGGTTGCTCCAAAGAACACCTGTTCGGCATCATGTTCACCAGCTTTTCGAGTGGAATTATCAACAACCACAGCAAATTCGAGGCGTTTATTGAGTAAACGAATTCGTCTATCGATCTCCCTCAGGCGCTTTTTTCCATAGATATAGTCGCCATTTTCCGATCGATCACCGTTACTGGCTGCCCAGTGCACAACCTTCACAACCTCTGGTCTATCAAGGTTTAAGAGCTGCAGGAGCTCGCTCTTGATGCGTTCATGACCTGCGGGTGTAATGTAGTTCTTCTCTTTCATGGCATAATTATGGCTGTTGCGGCTGTAGCTCAGCTGGATAGAGTACTTGGCTACGAACCAAGGGGTCGTGGGTTCAATTCCTGCCAGCCGCACCAACTATAAGGGCCTCCTGTCGGGGGCCCTTACCTTTTATACAGTAGATCGCCTTTTGTACAATAAAATAAATTTGTGTCTTGAGCATAGCTTTTACGATAGCGAACAATTCCCAGGGGTGTCCAATACATAATTTGAAGCCTGCTGGTTTGCCACCGGAGAGTTCGCGTAAGTGCTGAACAAACGCCATCATTTCTAATGAAATATATTTTGTAGACCCCATTAGTTAGCGGGAACAGTCTTTTATCAGTCGTTAAGCCTCAAATAGTTTTCCATCAGGGGCAAAATAAGCTAGCTTATTTTAATTGTGTCAACATCCTAGTAAGTCTATAAATGTAAGGATATTGATGACATTTCCGACAACGATCCTCCCAAATGTTAGTTTTTAAATTGAAGAGTGATCTGCAATACCTTAATTTTTAAGAAATTTGTTGCAAATTGTGATGCATAGCAATAGGATGAATATCCTATTTCAGCAAAGCAGAGCAAGAGATTTTCATGGAAACAATAAAAATACTCGTCACAAACCGTAAGGGTGGAGTTGGTAAAAGCACGATTGCCGCTAATCTTGCTGCATACCTAGCTCTTCAAAAGGGCTTGAAAATTTCATTGATTGATTACGACGAGCAAAGTTCATCTTCTGCCTGGATTAAAAAGGCTCCTAATATTGGTATTGAGACTTTTCGAGCTGAGATGTCTTATCAAAGTGCTGGCATTACACTATTGAGCGCCAGATCTTCTTTGCGTAAATTTTCAACAGGTTTTGATGTCAGCATTTCGGATCTTACTTGGACGCCAAATATGGCGGAGAATTTCATGCATGATTTCGATATCATTTTAGTTCCAACTTCAACTTCGAAATTTGAATTAGCTAGTACCGAAATATTTATCTTGGAATATGTATTACGCAACACCCCTTTTATTGCGAAAAATAAACAAGCAATCATGGCAGTTCCTAGTAGAGTCGAAACTAATTTTGCAGAAACCAGTATTTCTACAAATCTTGCTTCATTGAAAATGTGTTACGTCACTCCTCCTGTATTGCGTGCTAATGATATTGATAACTTTGTTTATGAAGATTTTTTCTGCGTATCCAGCAATGCCACTATCTCAAATTACTTTTGCCGCTTTGGGGAGTTTGTGGCCCAACAGATTTTAGATAAAAGGCGTGAGCGTGAAGCGCCTACTTCTAAATTGGGCTCCATTTATTCTGGTCTAGGTAAGGGTATTTTGATATTAGATCGCTACCGTCAAAACAAAAAATTATCAAGCATGCAAGCTCGTTCTCAAGGTCATGCACTGAAGTCTAGTGAGTTGATTGATAATACTTCTGCGTCTATTCCTGCCTTTCTGATAAAGCAAAATTAACGAGGTACGATGATGTTTGGTAAAAAGAATAAAGAGCACAAGTTTTCTGAACCGTTGATTGAATCATTTGGAACCATCATTGGGGGTGCTACAGAATTTCATGGCTCCTTAATTGTTTCTGAAAGTGTGCGAGTAGATGGCAAGATTTTCGGCAATATCGAGGAGCGTGCTGGCCAAAGAATCACCATAGCTATCGGTAAAGGTGGTGAAGTGCATGGTGATATCTTCGCATTCCGAATTCTCGTTGCTGGCATGGTGAATGGAAACACGTATGCACATGAAAGAGTGGAGTTGCATACAACCGCCAACGTTCATGGGGATGTTACGTATGACACCATCGGCATTGAGCCAGGCGCCACACTCAATGGTCAAATGATCTCGAAAAGGGCAGAGCCAAACTCTAGTTCCGACTCAGCTACGCAACTGCAAGATACTATCAACAAGATCAAGCAAGACGCAGGAATTTCTTCTTAGTTCTCTTTAGCTGCTGCTGGCTTAGTGAAAGCCAAGACATCCATTGGATTGAGTAGTGTGCCGTTCTTATAAATACTGAAATGTAAATGTGGCCCTGTAGAGCGGCCAGTATTACCGACCTCTGCAATGAGTTGACCGCGACTGACTACGTCACCTTGGTTTACTAGTAGTTTTTGACAATGAGCATACAGACTAGTGAATCCCTCAGTATGTTTTATTTCAATCACGTTTCCAAGTTCTGGATCCTGCTTTGCCTTAATGACGGTGCCATTACCTGCAGCCAAAACTTGAGTGCCGGCTTTTGCATTGAAATCAATGCCAGGGTGAAAGGCAGGACTGTTAGTGATCGGGTCGACACGTGCACCGAAATTGCTACTTAAGCCGTAGCCTGCGGCTAATGGTGGTTTTGTAGGCAGAGGAATTAGGCGCTCATACTTCTCAAGCCAAACCTCTTTTAGGGACTGTATTTTCTGATTCAGACTCTCTGTGGACTCTAGGGTTTTACTAAGATTAATTCTAAGGCCAGCATTTTCGTCAAAATTCACTTGATAAGGGAAAAGGGGTAGATAAGGACCGCCTTTGCCTGCGCCCGCTTCATTATCCTTATCTTTGCGTCTTTCCTTTAAAGGGAGTGGTGTTGCTAGCGCAGCATACTGTTCGTTAATCTTACTTAGGGCGTCAATTTTCTGGTCCATTGCCTTTAGGTTGCCTTGGAGCTTGGCAAGTTTTTCACGATATTCGTCCTCAAGGTGATAAAGCTCTTCAGAGGTAATGACACCACCCATATCGCGTGCCATGCCGGGATCAAATTTGATGGCGACCCTAAAACCCAAGAAATAAACTGCGCTTCCAATCATGATCAGCAGAATACCGAGTGCAGCAGTAAAACGTGTTAACTGCGTCTTAGTAATATTAAATTTTCTACAGTGGGAGGTTGCCCCTGAAATCCAGATGATTTGCATAATGTAATTCGATGTTTGAAATAAAGGAAGGGCTTAGCTTGCTTGCTTTGCTATAGCGTCACTCGCTATGGTCTTAAATGGATGCGTCATTTTCATATTACAAACGCTCAGTTCTTTGAGGCTTCGATGATTGAGGCGCTAATACCTTGGCTAGCGAGTTTTTTAGATATTGCTTCAGCACTCTGTTGTGTTGGCAAGGGCCCAATGCGCACGCGGAACACATTACTACCATTAATTTTTGCAGGATCAACAAAACTTGTATAGCCCTTTTGATTAAAGGCTGCAACCTGATCATTGGCAATCTCTTTTGTGAAAAAAGCGCCAGTTTGAATAAAGTATTTGGAGTCACTGGAAGGGTTTGCAGAGGCTTTCTCTGGGTTTGAAGTAGAGACATTTTGTGTTGCAGCCAATGGAGTTGTGGTTGCTGGAATTTTTTCAGATGGCTTGATGGTAGTTTTAGGAGGTGAGGCTTTGATGGCTGCCTCACTCCTATCCGCATTGCTTGCCTCAACTACAGTCGTTTTTTTAAGCGAGTCTTTTGAGCCATCGTCCGCCCCAAAGCGGACAATCTTGCGCACCACGCTAACGGAATATTCATTCTTGGTTTGAGAGTTTTCCAGCTTGATCTCAGCAGTACTGCCTACTTTGCCACGAAGCATATTCTTAATATTGCCTGGATCCATTCCTTTAAGACTTGATCCATCGACGCTAATCATGATGTCATTAACTTGAATGCCAGCCTGCGCTGCTGGTGAATTGTGCTCGACATACTTAATGACGATCATCCCATCGGCGTTTTTGGTGTAGCGAACCCCAACAACACCTTGCTTCTCGCTATCGGCATTTTGAGCAAAAACCAATTGTGTAGATAAAAGGAGGATGGCGATAAGGTATTTCACGTAATTACGGGCCTTAGATGCTAGGTTTTTTGCGAGGTTGCAAGAGAGGGTTATTTTAATGTAGTTGGTGATCGATGATGCTCGTCTTGCTGGCTTTTGAAAAGACAGAGAAATTCTTACAATCAGTGGGTAAAAATGCCCCTTTATGGAGCAAAAATTTAAAGGTTCATATGAGGGGGCCGATTGGGTCAGAGCGCTCTAAAAGACTGTTCGCATTGATAGTTTTTGCAAAAATGCTAAAATTGACGCGTTTAATTGTCACATTCCCCCTGATGCCATCCATTTTGACTGAAATTCGCTTATCTAGAAAATTGTGCCTAGCGCACAAATTCATACAATTTTTTCAGGGTGCTCTTTTATTGTTTTTTGTAAGCATTGCTCCTGCATTTGCTTATGTTTCTCCACAGCCTCTAGAAAATCTTCTATTAAAAGGCGATTCAAAAGCAGCTCTTGCACAAGCTGATGCGCTTAAGAAGGATTTATCACCGGTTGACTATGCCAACACTAAAGCCTCAGCTTTATTAATGTTGGGGCGCTGGCAAGAGGCTGCTAACCTTTTAGAGCCATATTATGAAAAGGACCACACAAATCTATTGCTGGCCAATAATTACGCAGTTGCCTTGTGGGGGATAGATAAAAAAGATCAGGCGCGCAAGGTTTTAGAAACCTCCCTCAATACTGCGTCGCCTGCATTCAGAAGTTTGCGTAAAATTTATTCAGCTCAGGCAGCTGAGGCCTATGCAAAAGCTTTAAATGAAAAAAATTTGTCTCCTCCACCCGTTCTATTAGCAGGCTCTAGTGGCGGTACTGATTTGGTGGATAAGCCGGTAGTCGTTACACAGGCTCCCAAAGCCCCCGCACCCCCAACGCCCACAGTGACGGCAGCAGCTCCAGCACCTAGTACCCAGGCGCCCAAGACAAGCCCTGTAGCTACCCCAGTTACAGAGGCGCCACCAGCTAAGGTTGCAGTAGTCGAGAAAGATGCTGCACCTCCTCCGCAAGAGCTCGAAACCATCAATGCAAATATGAATGGATGGGTTAAGGCATGGTCAAGTAAAAACGTGAAATCGTATTTGGCTTATTACTCGCCAAGTTTTTCACCTGACAAAGGCTTATCCTATTCAGAGTGGTATGAGCAAAGGAAGCAAAGGGTCGCTAAACCAGGTGCTATCAATGTTGAAATTAGCATCATGAAAGTGGTTAAATCGAAAGGCAAGATTGTTGTTACCTTTAGGCAGAAGTACAACTCTGCAAACGTCAATACAAATTCTGTGAAGTGTTTGGAATGGGTAAATGACAAGGGAACTTGGTTGATTGCTCGTGAATTTAACAAATAACTCTCACCTTGATAGCGGACACCTAAATTGCGCTTGAAGACCTTATTGATCGCTGGCTTTTTGATAGCCCCAATGCTTTGTTTGGCAAATGGCGATGCTACTGTTCGTCAGGCCACTCAAGAATTGGTTCGCAATGGTAATCTCGACAAAGCCCTAGACTTATTAAATAAGTCTGAAGTTGAGTATCCCAATTTCCGTTTGGCAACATTTATGCGTGCTGAATTATTAACTGCGCTTACCGGCGGGGCAATTGCCAATAAGTCTACGAGCGAGGTGCGGGATGTTGAAGCCCCTCAAAATTTATTATCGGAGCTTCAGTTAAGAAATTCCGTTATCCCTAATTTGACAGATCTTCGCCCAGCTCAGGTTCTGAAAATGCCTAAGAATGCAGATGTCATTTTGGTTGATGCCTCCATTTCTCGCGCCTATCTTTTGCGCAATAAAGATGGTGACCCTGTCTGGGAGAAAGATTATTTCGTCACTATTGGTAAATTAGGTGTAGGCAAGAAAAAAGAGGGTGATCTCAAGTCACCCTTAGGCGTCTACTCTGTCACGATGCAGATCCCTAAGCAACAATTAAGGTCCATCTTTGGGGCTGGTGCACTGGAATTAAGCTTCCCAAATGCGCTCGATAAGAAGTTAGACATTAGCGGTTCAGGAATTTGGTTGCATGGTGTGCCCAAAAACACTTACAGTAGAGCCCCTAAGGCCTCTGATGGATGCCTTGCTTTTGCCAACGATGATGTCCGAGAAATTATTGAGTTAGCTAAAAAACGCCAGATCCATGTGAGTGTGGTTCCTTCAGTTCAATGGCTAAAGAAGTCTGATTGGAATGCGCGTTCAGCTCAGGTCAGCAACGAAATCGCAGCATTTAGGGCCGAAAGCCTAAAAATAAAAACTTCTAGACCACCTGAGGCAATTTATGCCCCAGAGTCAACATCCACCTTGGTGATTGATCAGCCGATTGGCCAGGCACAGGGCTCCCCAGTCTACAGAGAATATTGGGATAAAAACGGCAATAGCTGGACCTTAAAGTTCAAAAGTCGTACTTAATAAAATACAAGCATCCTCTAAAACAGCATTTGATGCGCCCCAGCTTATTTAGGATTTTCCCTAATATTGATACAAATCCATGCTGATGGGGCTAAGATAGTCTTATATCAAGGATTGCTGTTTGAATTTGTATTAAAAAGTCTATTGCTTAGATAGAATCTACAATGACCAATATTGTTACTTGTTGGGTGCTCCAGCGCTGATATTGCTCTCCAGACACAAAAGGATAAGCACTGTATGCCATTAGTAAAAAATTGCTTGGCTAATAAATCGAATACACTCATCTCAGTGAAGCCCTCTGATTATGTTGTAAAAGTATTAGAGCTAATGCGCGATAATTTAGTGCGCTCGGTGTTGGTCATTGATTCCGAAATGTTGGTGGGAATTATTTCTCAAGGGGACTGCGCTATTAAAGTGCTGCTTCCTGGCCTAAGCGCTAAAGAAGTATTGGTCAAAGATGTGATGACTGCTAATCCAATCTCAGTTGGTTATGAAGATGATTTGCGTGACTGTATGCAAATCATGATTTCTAAAAGAATTCGTCACCTCCCTGTAGTAGATGGGGGTGTGGTTAGAGGGGTGATTTCTGTTGGGGATGTGGTGAAAGATACCCTCGAACACAGAACTGGCCAGATCAAATTTTTAGAGCGCTACATTAAAGAGTGGGATAACTCACAAAATGCTGATAAATAGCCTACTCAATACATTATTCATTAGAAAGACATTCTTTTTAGTAAGAAATTAAATGGCACTCTTTGGTAAAAAAACTCAGTCCACTCCTGTTCAGGCACCCAGGGAGCCTGAAAAAGTAGCTCCGGAAAATTCCTATCTAGGGCGCGAACCAATTATTGATCGTGACCAAGCCATCATTGGTTATGAACTTTTCTTCCGTCCAGGAACCACTCTCAAAGCCAAAAGAATTAACGAACGCAATGCGGTCTTGGCTCAAATTGCTAAGCGTCTGGCAGAAGATCCTAAGGCAGAAGTCACTTATCCTGATGAAATTACGGATGCCAATTTGCGGGATGACGATGGTAATGAAGTCAAAGAAGTCACGCTTAGTGAGATGCTTTATGCACTCAAGACAAAAGGTGTAGCTCAGTCACTTGGCCAGCATCTTGGCTTTATCAAAATCCACCCTCATCAATTGGGAGATGAGCTTCGCGGTATTCCTGCCGTGAAGTTTCCTTTGCAATTGGATTTAGCTGAGATCCTGGAGGCAATTCAAAAGGAAGCTTCTGAGGATGAGGATCTAGAGGATAGCAAGAAAGATGTCAAAAATCCTGATGCTTCTGATGAGCCTAAGGTGCCAGAGATTATAGAAAAGCTCGAAAAGCTAGCGAACATCGGGTACAAATTTGTACTTACTGGTTTGACAGAAGTGTTTGATGGCCTTGAAGATATCTTGCCGAAGTTTCGTTATGTCAAACTTGATATTCACCAAGTTGAGAATGCGGCAAGTCTGATCGAAGTCTGTAAAGCTACGCCTTTACCAAGAGATACGAAGTCTCCTGCAAAGAAGGGGGCAAAGACTGGTGATGATGGCGCTGTAATGAAAATGATTGCAACCCATGTAGAGACTCCAGAAGATTTCCATAAGACCCGTGACTTGGGTTTTGATGCTTACGAAGGCTTCTATTTTATTAAGCCTGATCCAGAACTTTCATTACATCGCGGTGATGACTATCGCAAAATATTAAAGCTTCTTACTTTATTGCTTTCATCTCCCGAATTACATGAACTTGTCGATGAGATTGAGTTGAACCCAGTAGTGGCAAAGCATTTAATGGTGATTGCGGAAGTGGATGCTGGCAGAAAGCGAGCCAAGCCAGAAAATATTCGAGATGCTGCGGTGATTTCTGGGGTCAAACGCATTACTCGTTGGACTCAATTATTGTTATATGCAGATAGTAAGGCTAAGGTCTCACTAGAGTCGACTCCTTTGCTTCAATTGGTTTGTGTCAGAGCTTTCTTCATGGAATTAGCATCTGGTAAATTACCTACCGGAGCGGGCTTGGGCTCTAGCGATTTGGCATTCTTAGTAGGCGGTTTATCCTTGATTGACAATCTCTTCGATGAGTCTAGTCGAGATATCCTATCTAAATTCAATTTGCCTGGTGTTGTTGTGGATGCCATTGCCGATCGCAGTGGCGTTTTGGGCGGTTTATTAACTCTTGCCGAAGCTGCTGAAATTGGTGACTTAGAAAAATGCCAGCAGCTGTGCTCAGGAGAATTGGGATTGCTTACCTTAGATGATGTTGCCCAAGATTCTCTTCTGGCTATTAAAACATTCGTTGCCCAAACTCAATTGGCTCCGGATGACGACGTTTGGGAACAGGCAGAAGCTCCGGTTGATGAGTAACTAACTAAGTTATTAAATTAGTGGCTTAATTAGCCGTTAAACTATCATAATCACTAATCAAGCTGGAGCAAACATGAGTGCACGTCGCCACTTTATAAAGACCTTTTCTTTATCTGGAATCGGTATTGTGGCAGCCTCAACTTTGGGATTCTCTTCTGATGCTGCTGCGCGCAGATTTAAATTTGCCAAAGAGCAAGAATCCTTTAGTGGTCCCCATATCATGGTTAAGAATGCCAAGATCCTCTCCATTAAAAATAGTGATGGTTCTGAGACGATGGGTGTCATCAGCCCAAAAGGGGTGATCGACATTCGGGCTGTCTCTAAGAAGCTGAATATTGCTGCTCCATACACTTTGGATCAGCTGCTACAAGAGGGTAACGCCACTGCATTTAATAAAGTCGTAGCTGGCGCTGATAAGTCCGGGGTGCCCTATTTAATGGAATCGAAGATTCGGTATGGCAGACTTTTTAAGAATCCTGGAAAAATTATTTGTGTTGGAATCAATTACCGACTGTATGCAGAAGAGGTTGGGGTAGCCAAGCCAGCAGTTCCTGCCTTGTTTAATAAGTATGACAATAGTCTGGCAGCCCATCATTGCGTTCTTGAAATACCACCACCCGATGTTTCTTATAAGCTAGATTACGAGACCGAGCTCTTAGTGGTGGTTGGAAAAAAGGGCCGCAATATTCCTGAGTCTGAAGCCCTTAATTACGTTGCTGGCTACTGCACTGCAAATGACTTTACTTCACGTGATTTGCAGCTTGATCTTCCAGGTGGACAATGGATGATTGGTAAAACGCTAGATCAATACGCACCCATTGGCCCCCATTTTGTGACCGCTGATTTGGTGGGTGACCCAAATAACTTACAAATACAGACCTTTGTAAACGGTGAAATGCGGCAGAACTCCAATACTTCAGACTTTATTCACAATGTCCAAAAGCTGCTTGCTTATATCAGCACCTACTGGGCGCTTGAGCCAGGCGATATTATTTTCACCGGCACCCCCCAGGGCGTTATTGCGAATATGCCTAAAGATCAACAAGTTTGGCTGAAAAAAGGCGATGTGGTTACCAGCGTGGTGGAAAAGCTTGGTGAGCTCAAATTTACTTTGGGATAGTTGCTAAAACTAGGTTCGAGAGTAGGATAGAGGTCTAGATTGATCTAAAGGAATAAAATGATGAAGCTCAAACTATTCGTAGCCCCAGTTGCTCTAATCATGCTTTCTTCCACTGGCTTTGCCGCTGAAATTGGTGGGGCAGGGGCCCGAGATATTGGCCGTGGTGGCAATAATGGGAACAACGGCTACGGCAACAATAATAACTATGTCGTAGTTCCATATGACGCAGGCAATGTTCCGGGTGCTCCCAATAGCAACCAGCCCGTTACTGTGATGAATGGCCCAAACGGCTCTACCCAAACCCAAGTTGGTACCACTACCTACTATTCTCCTGGCGGTAGTTCAGTTACAAACGGCAATCGAACCATTTATTCCAACGGCTCAAATTGTGTGGTGCAGGGCAACAAAAAGACCTGTAACTAGCTTTAGCTGGAAAAATTGACAGCGCAATGGACCAGAGAACTCAAATCGAGACCCTTTTGCATGATTTGGGTCAGCCTTTGTTGGCCATTCGCTTAAATGCTGAGCTGTTAATGCACTCTCTTGGTGAATCTGGTTCAGATGCCAGCAAGAAAAAAATCCAAGCTATTTTGCATGCAAGCCAAGAATCTATGGATATTGCAGCTCAGCTAGGAAAGTTAGATATAAAAAAATAGTCAATTAAATCAATTGCTTAATATTTATTAATCATAAAATTCAGAATTTCTTGAAATTGGGCTCAAGTTTTTAGTTTGAGGGCCGTAAAAGATGGTGAGGGCTTGTAAGTTATGTAGGTCCGGGTCGAAACCTCACGGTTTCATTGCAAAGATTTGAAAGGATAGCCAGGTTAAAGGAGCTTATATGAATATGCAAATAACTCCATCTGCTGCTGTTTCTAGTTATTCATCAGCCAGCGAATCACAGGCGCGCCAAGGTTACTTGGGCGCTTTGGCTGCTGCTTTGCGCAATGGTGATGTGGTTGCTGCTCAACAGGCCTTAATTGAGTTGCGTGGTGTTGGTGGTGGCGTTAGCCCTGATGCTCTCTTTGAGAAAATTGATAATTCAATCAAATCAAGCCGTTCTGATGAAATCAAGTCCGCATCTTTGGCTTTGGATGAGTACAGAAAAACTGGCCAAACCGACCCATATAACCCAAGTGAAAAAGCGCCTGGCGCCAAAAAAGACCCTATGCCAATTCAGCTAATGGCAGCCTCCGGTACGGGCACCTTGGTCAATATCAAGGTTTAATAGTAGTTCATTAGGCTTAGTTTCAGCTTAAGCCTTGAATCTTGAGAATAAGGCCTAAAAAGTCGCTTTATTCTTCAATTTGAAAATCTCTTCGCTCCTCTACATTGGTAGCTTATTTATCAGGATAGCCAAAGTCCGTCCATTTGCTGACTGGGGCCCCTTTAAACAAGGATCATATGATTGCGACAACTGAGTCTTCTGCGGATTTAAGTACCTCCGAAATTTTTCTTGCGCGCAATTCCGTATTCGATAGTTCGGGTAGGGTGATGGCTTATGAAATGCTCTTTCGTTCCCGTGAAAGCGTGGATGAAGGGCGTCCTGATGATTTAGCAACTAGCACCCAGGTGATCGTCAATTCGATGAGTCATTTTGGTTTAGAGGGAGTGCTTGGTTCTGCTGATGGTTTTATTCATGTGACTGAGAAGTTGCTCATGAGCAATACCTTAGAGATTCTTCCTGCTCAGCGCATCATTCTCGAAATCATGCCTGATGTTTCCTTAGGCTCAGAAATGCTCAAACGTTTGCAAGAGTTAAAAACGGCTGGTTTTCGGATTGCATTAGTAGATTCTAGTTTGGCTGACGCAACAGAATCAAAGGGAACGTTAGAGAGTATCGATACTATCTTGCCTTTAATTGACATTATTAAGGTAAATTTAAAAACAACTTCTCCTGAAGATATTCTGCAATTAATGGAGCGTGTGCGCTTATTGGCAAAGCCGATTTTTTGGGCAACGCAAGTTAAGACAGGCGAAGATTTATCAGCTTGTAAAGCGAAGGGCTTTAGCTTATTTAGCGGCCCTTATTTTTCCCAGCCTGTGGTGATGCGCAGTAAAAAACCCCAAGCATTGCAAGTAAGTCTCATGAAGATTGTAGGACTGCTATTTAAAGACGAAGGTATTGCGACTTTAGAGCCTCTTTTTAAGGCTAATCCTGATCTCACATTAGGCCTGTTTCGTTTAGTAAATTCCGTTGGTGTGGCAGGGCATTTACAGATTAGTTCTGTACGTCAGGCATTAGTTACCTTGGGACAAAAGCAACTCTTGCAATGGATGCTACTGTTAATTTATACGGAGGCTGGTAATGCAGCTACCTCAGAGCTGCAGCGCCGAGTGGTAAATCGTGCTCGCTTAATTGAGCTCCTCTCGCAGCATGAAGATATCACCCAGCCTGGATTAAGTGACCAGGCTTTTGTAGTGGGACTACTTTCTTTGGCGCATAAGGTGACTGGCCAAACTATGGAAGAAGTCCTTAAGCATATCCACCTAGCAGAGCATTTGCAAAATGCCCTTTTGCACCACGAAGGGATTTTGGGTCAATTGCTAGTCTTGACTGATGCCATTGAGGCGGCTGACTTTAGCCGTATGGAGGCCTCTAGAAGCCATTTAGGAATTTCTGCACAGTCCCTAACAGACTTACAGCTTCAGGCTATTGCCTGGACGAACGAGCTTGATCGCCAAATGAGCTCGATGAAGGGCTGATTCACAGGTATATTTGTCATTTTCGGCAATTCTATAGATTTCGTTAGAATGTCATAAAACTAAATTGAGACAGCTTTTATGACATTAATGAAGCATCTACGTATTGCACTTGCAGATGATCATGCGATCATCCGTGAGGGACTCATTCAGGTGCTCAATACACACCCTGGTATAGCGGTAGTGGCTGAGGCGAAGTCTGGTAAAGAGGCTATTAAGCTAGCAGATAACCCTGAGCTCGACTGTTTGGTGCTCGATATTGATTTGCAGGACCGTAATGGTATTGAGGTGATTAAATCTATTCGCCGCAATAATCAAAAGCTGCCTATTCTGGTTCTATCAATGCATCCCCCTTCGCAATATGCCGCCCGGGTTTTGTCTGCAGGGGCCTTGGGTTACATTACCAAAAGCGAGCCCACCCAGGAATTGGTCTTGGCGATACGTCGAGTTGCTACTGGCGCAAAATATATCAGCCCAATCGTTGCTGAAATTTTGGCAGAGCGTTTTGGCGATGCCCAGACTGCTGCTGATCCACATCAATGTCTATCTGATCGTGAGCATCAATTTATGATGATGGTCGCTACCGGTCTTACCGTCAATGCCATTGCCGAAAAGTTAAGTCTTTCCCCTAAAACCGTCAGTATGTACCGTACCCGTACGCTTAAAAAAATGGGTATGAAAACAAACGCAGAATTAGTGCATTACGCGATTAAAAACAATTTATTGGCTTAATTCAGGCCTTTGCAGTATAAAAGTTACTAGAAGCCTACTTAATTAATTTAGTTAAACCGCTTTTACAGGTCTTATGTTGGAATTGTTTGGGCTCAAAGTTTTGTAGTATCTCTATTGGATAAACAAGGTTTTCATACGATCAAAGCAATCGCTTTTACAAGTCAAAATTTAATGCCCAATAGCGACATGCTCTCCCTATATGAAGCTGTGACTGAAATCAGTCAGCAGATGTTACAAGCTGCTCGTCAAAAAGATTGGGATGGCTACGGTAAATTAGAGATTCTATGTCAGGGTTATATTCATCAAATTCCAGTACATGGCGAGCAAGCTCCCCTGACGCCTGAAGCCCTAGAGCGAAAAATTGCTTGCCTCAAAACGATCCTCTCAAACGATAAAGAAATTATGGATTTAATGCAGCCTTGGATGTTGCGCTTGTCAGACATCATGAGTGGTCAGTCTTTCAAGAAATAAGTAGATAGAGTATGCCCACGAATCCGATTGGTGGTATCAATCCAACGGTCGCTCCAGCGGGAATAGGGCAGTCTAGCCAGGCTACCCTGAGGGTTGGCTTGGAGTATGTTGGAAAAATTATCTCCTTTGATCCTGCTGGAATAGCGGAAGTGCAAATTGGTGACCAAGTGTTTGGTATGAAGCTGGGCAGTCATTTTGCAGTCGGAGATGTGCTGCATTTTCGCTTTCTCGGTAGCGATCCAAACCCTACCTTTCTCTTATTAAGTGCTGGCGCTAATCAATCCGCGTTTGAAAATGTCATTTTGAGCGGTACGAGTTTGTTGATCGCCCAATTGCAAGATGAAGCACAGTTACAAGGGCAGCTCTCAAAGGTTGAGAGCTTGCTGCCTCCTATGCTACAAAATCCCCAAAACTCTCAGCTTACTGCGGCTCAATTACAAAACGCTATCGTGATGAGTGGGCTCTTCTATGAATCGCATTTGGCCAACTTTGCTAAAGGCAAATGGCCCTTAAATGCTTTGATGAAGGAGCCTCAAAATCGCCCTAATTTCAATGCTTCGCAAATTGTTAATAAACAGTTAGATGCTTTGGAAAATCAAACCATCCGCTGGAATGGAAACGTCTGGCCAGGCCAACTAATGGATTGGCAGGTAGCATATGAACAGGAGCAATCTTCCTCATTGCCCCATGATGACAATACTGATCAGGCGATCGTCAGTGTGATTGAATTGGATTTACCCCAGTTGGGTAAAGTGCAGGCGCGCTTGACCCTGCGTGGTAATGCTTTAAGTGTTCAGTTGAAGGCTGAAAAGCCCCAGACTGAAAATCTCTTTAGACAAGAAATCTCAGGGCTTACAAATACCTTTAACGCTAATGGCCAAGAGCTCAAAGCAATGGAGGTCATTGCCCATGGATAAGGCCAAGATTTTGCAGCAAGCAGTAGCCTTGACATATGAGCAAGGCGAATTTGCACCAAAGGTATTAGCTAGCGGTAAGGGCCTTGTAGCTGAGCAAATTATTGCCAAGGCTAAAGAGCATCATATTTATATCCATGAATCTAAGGACCTGGTGGGCTTGCTCATGCAGGTCGATCTTGATGAGAATATTCCCCCTGCTTTATACCAAGCCGTAGCAGAAATATTAGCTTGGCTTTATCAGCTAGAAAAGCAGGCCTAGGGAATGACCTGATACAGTAATGCAGTGGATTGCTAAAATATTGGTAGCCAGGTAAGTCATTGAGTCTCAAAAACTATATTGCATGAATTGAAAATATGTCCGTTTCTATTGAAAGTACTCTTATTTTAGAAATGAGCGCTGCTTATAACGCGCATTTTATGCAAAATGCAAATGCGGGCGAAGCCCTGGTGCATATGATGGAGATGTGTAATTCTTTACACCCCAAGCTCAGATCAGTGAATCCTAAGGAGGTGTTGGCTTTATTAGCCATGGGTAAAACCTTTACCAGCAGGGCACAGTTACGAAACTTTGCAGTGGATGTGATTGTCTACCTAGTGGGCGACGTTGTGGGTTCCAAATACTCACACTCTGAGTTGATTGAAGTAACCCAGCAAAAAATTACTAGCTAATTATCACTATTGCGGTTGTGATTGAGCGCTAGACCTGCATATTCATAATGTCGTGATAAGCAGATACAAGCTTATTACGAACCTGTACAGTGGCTTGAAATGATAGGCTCGCTTTTTGTGTGGCCACCATGACATCGGAGAGGTTGACGCTGTCATCGCCTAAGGCAAAGTTTTTCCCCAGTTCTACCGCTTTAGCCTGGTGTTGGTTTACTTGATCAAGTGATGACCTCAGGGCAGTTGCAAAATCAATTGAAGGGGCAGTTTTAGGGCCATCCCCGTTGGTGATACCTTTAATGCCATCTAGACCCTGAATTGGGGCAGCAAGGTTTGCGGGGGCGGCAGAAGACGCAGCCTTTAATTGGGCCAACATTGCTTGAATACGCCCTGAATCTATAGCGCCGACACTCATGATGGAACTCCTCACTGAAACTGAACAATGGAAGTAATGTATCAGCAAAGAACGGCAGCAGTTTTGGCAATAAGAAGGAAAAAAAGGCCTTATTCCTTCAATTGAAATGAAATTTCCCTATTCATAATGACGTCTAAACATCATATTTATTTAGGGAGTATTGGAGAAATCATGCAAAAAACCGATCTTATCAGTTTCCAGAGTGTTCTTCAATCTGCCTTTTCATATCACTAATTGGCTGGGAAAATTGCTATGGAAAGCTTGTTAGCGCGCTTAAATTTGCAGGGCACTAGTAAAAAAGTGCTTCTATCAGCAGGGATTGCTGCGGTTGTTGCCGTGATGGCGGTCTTTTGGATCTGGAGTCAGGGCCCTAAATACAAGGTCGTGTTCTCCAATTTCAATGACAAGGATGGCGGGGCTATTGTTGCCGTTCTGGAACAGCAAAATATTCCTTATAAATTAGCCGATGGCGGCTCTTCCATTCTGGTACCAGCAGATTTGGTGTATCAGACCCGACTCAAATTAGCTGCTATGGGCTTGCCCAGAGGCGGTAATGTGGGTTTTGAGCTTCTTGAAAATCAAAAATTTGGGGTTTCTCAATTTGTAGAGCAGGTGAACTTTCAGCGCGCCTTAGAGGGTGAGCTAGAGCGCAGTATTCAATCGATCTCTGGAGTAGAGGGCGCTCGAGTGCATCTGGCAATACCTAAATCATCAGTATTTGTTCGTGATGCGCAAAAACCAACGGCATCGGTTTTAGTGAAATTAATGCAAGGCCGTACTCTAGATCAACATCAAGTAAGTGCAATAGCCCATTTGATTTCTAGTAGCGTGCCAAATTTAGGCCTTAGCAATGTTGATATCCTTGATCAAAATGGAAGCTTGCTATCAGATGTAAACAAGGGTGGCTCTAAAACTTTGGATACAAATCAACTCAAATATGTTGAAGATTTGCAAAAAAATATTGTGTCGCGAGTTCAGGCAATCATTACTCCAATCGTAGGCGAGAAGAATGTGCGCGCCGAGGCTAATGTCGAAATCGATTTTTCAAATACTGAAGAGGCTAATGAAATTTACAAGCCAAATCAAAAACCTGAAGTTGCTGTTATTCGTAGCTTGCAAACTAATGAGTCTATTGTGCCTTCAGGCTCAAACAATGGCGGCGTACCAGGTGCATTGAGTAATCAACCCCCTGCAAATGCAACTGCACCTTTAAATACAACTAACAATGCTGCTCCAGGCGGGGCTGCCGCTGGTGCAGGTGCTGCTGGTGCAGCTGGCGCTGCTCAAAATCCGATGAGCACGCAAAGAAATTCGATTACGAATTATGAAATTGATAAAACAATTTTGTTTACCCAAAAATCGATGGGTGGAGTGAAGCGTCTTTCCGTAGCAATCGTAGTCAACAATAAAGCTGACGTTGATGCTGAAGGTAAACCAACGACACGTCCTTTAAACGATGCTGAAAAACAGCAAATTATGGATTTAGCTAAACAAGCTATGGGTTTTAATGAAGCTAGGGGTGATAGCGTAAGCGTGGTGAATACACCGTTTACCCCAGTTAAAGAAGCTGATGTATCTGAATTACCAATCTGGAAAGACCCGGTTAATATTGAAATGGCTAAGAATATTGGTCAAATTGTTCTAGGCTTGATCGTGCTATTTGTGATGTATCGTAAGGCAATCAAACCGATGTTGGCCAATTTACTGGCGCCAGATGACGCCCCCGTTGAATTTGACGATAATCTTGACGAAAATGGCAGACCTATACCAAAATTAACTCCGTATCAAAAAGACCTCAAGGCTGTGCAGGCTTTGGCTAAGGAAAATCCAAAAGTAGTAGCTGACGTGGTTGCGGGTTGGGTAGGAAATAGCTAATGGCAACAAATCCAAACGAGAGCAGTGTTCTTAAAGCCGCTATTTTGATGTTGGCCCTCGGCGAAGAGGGCGCATCTCAAGTGATGAAACACGTCTCGCCACGAGACGTGCAAAAGCTGAGTGCTGTCATGACAACTCTGCGCAGGGTTGAGCAGGCTACAGTAGCTGACACTTTACGTGATTTCTTTAGTTATGCTGGTGAAGGTGCATCTCTTAATATTGATACCGATTCATTTACTCGGAATGTTCTAACCCAGGCCTTAGGCCAAGAAACTGCTTCCGGCTTATTTGAGCGTATCTTAGAGAATAAAGATTCTGAAGGTATTGATAACTTGAAGTGGATGGATGCCACAGCTGTCGCCGATCTAATTCGTTATGAGCATCCACAAATTATTGCCACAATTTTGGTGCATCTTGAGCCAGAACAGGCCTCACAAATTTTGACCTTATTCAATGAAGACTTGCGCAAAGACACGATGTTGCGGGTAGCTACCCTAGAGGAAGTAAAGCCTCAAGCGCTCAAAGAATTAAATGTGGTACTTGCCCGATTATTGAGTGGGGCGCAGACTTCCACCAAAAAACAAATTGGTGGTATTCGTGCTGCTGCAGACATCATGAACTATATAGGCCAAGCTCCACAACAAGTTTTAATGGATCGCATTAAAGAATACGACATTGAAATTGCAGAAAAGATTACCGATGAAATGTTCACATTTGACGACATTATCAATATTGATGACCGCGGAATCCAGACCATCTTGCGCGATGTTCAATCAGATGCATTGGTAACAGCCCTCAAAGGGGCAAGTGCTGAATTGCGTGAAAAAATCTTCAAGAATATGTCTTCTCGTGCAGCCGATATGATGCGCGATGACTTAGAAAACAAAGGCCCTGTAAAACTCTCCGAAGTTGAAGCGCAACAAAAAGAAATCCTAATCGTGGTCAGGGGCTTAATTGAGGATGGCTCGGTGATGTTGCCGGGTGCCGGAGGTGGTGAGGATTACCTCTAATATGGAAACATCTCGTGCTTGGCCTAAAGCAATAGGCGAATCTTTTTTTACTGATCTCATTCCGACTAAGCCCGCAGTGAGGCCTGAGCCTAGTGCTTCACAGTCTATTAGCTTCTCTCCTGAGAAAATTAAGGAGATCTTAGATAAAGCCTATTTGGATGGCTATGACCGTGGCATGAAAAGCGGTCACGAAGCCGGCATGAATATGGCAAATGAAAAATTGGCAGTGGAACAAGCCGATTTGAAAAATCTCATGAATGGCTTTTCCAATACTGCTAAGGAAAAAAGTAAGGTCTTGTGTGAAGACGTATTAGCGCTATCTCTCGACATCGCCAAAGCAATGCTTAAAGAGCATCTCAAGGTTAATCAAGAGGCAATTCTCCCTATTTTGCGACAAGCCACCAATAGCCTTATTGACAGTGAAGGGCCGCTGCATCTCAAGTTAAATCCTGAAGATGTCCAAATTGTGCGGAAATATCTCCAGGCCGAATTAAATCATTGGCAGATAGAGGAAGATATTTGCATTGAACGTGGCTCTTGCATTATCGAAACGTCTGGTAATACTGTAGACGCTACACATGAGAACCGCTGGCGTCTGATTTGTGATTCTTTGGGTCAAAATCATGATTGGCTGGCAGAAAAATCATGACTGTTGCCAACCAATTAGATTCGTTCGGTATTGATCAATCCCACCTGAATCTAGATGGGCTTCTCGATAACTACTTACGCCATTGCTCTAGTGCAGTTTCCACTGTAAATAATGTTGAAGTTGCTGGACGTGTTACAAAGGTAACGGGTTTAGTAATTGAAGCCGGTGGAATATATTTACCCATTGGGAGTGTGTGTGTGATTCCAATGGGTGACGGACAGCAGGTTGAGGCTGAGGTAGTTGGCTTTGATCATGGGCGCCTATTTTTGATGCCCCAAAGTAGCATTGAAGGGATTGCTCCTTCTGCTAAAGTTATTTTGAAGTCAATGCCTATTCGCACTTCACAATTTCATAAGCCGTTTGATCACAATGATGATTCCCCACAGAATGAAAGTCGGGTTACTCGTTTACCCGTTGGCGATCATCTGCTGGGGCGTGTACTCGATGCTGCTGGAGTGCCCTTGGATGATTTAGGTCCTCTGCAAGCAGATCATTTTGCTCCCTTACAATCTGAACCAATTAATCCTTTAAAGCGTGCACCCATTGATACGATTTTGGATGTTGGTGTGAAGGCTATTAACAGTCTGCTCACAGTAGGGCGTGGTCAAAGGATGGGTCTATTTGCTGGCTCTGGTGTGGGTAAAAGTGTCCTGCTTGGAATGATGGCTCGCTATACCGATGCTGATGTCATCGTGGTCGGTTTGATTGGTGAGCGTGGTCGCGAGGTCAAGGAATTTATTGAACACATTTTGGGAGAGGTTGGTCTAGCGCGTTCAGTAGTGGTTGCAGCCCCTGCAGATGCATCGCCTTTGATGCGTTTACAAGGCGCTAATTATTCAGCTACGATTGCGGAACACTTCCGCAGTCAAGGTAAGCATGTCTTACTTATTATGGATTCGTTAACCCGTTTTGCTATGGCCCAGCGTGAAATTGCTTTAGCGCTAGGTGAGCCACCCGCAACCAAGGGTTATCCGCCTTCAGTGTTTGCAAAACTACCCAAGTTGGTAGAGCGCGCAGGTAACAGTGATGTCGGCGGTGGATCGATTACTGCCTTTTATACTGTTTTAACCGAGGGCGATGATCAGCAAGATCCGATTGCTGATTCAGCGCGAGCCATTTTGGATGGTCATATTGTGCTGGATAGAACTCTAGCGGAAGCAGGCCACTATCCAGCGATTGATATTGAGCAGTCGATTAGCCGGGTGATGCATAGTATTGTGGATACTCAGCACCAGCAATCGGCGCGTAAGCTCAAACAGCTCAGCTCTAAATACAGTCGCAACCAAGATCTGATTAATGTAGGTGCTTATGTTCCTGGAGCAGATGCTGTTTTGGATGAGGCGATTCAGAAACGTATAAGTATTGAAAGCTTCTTGCAACAAGATTTTGCAACACAGTGCAACACCCAAGAAAGTATCGAGCAGCTTAATCAGATTATTACGCAGCAAGGTTAATCATGGCGAATATCCTCAATGGCATGAATACCCTCTTAGAACTTGCTAAACGTAATCTAGATAATGCTGCCGAAAGATTGGCTAAAGCAAATCGGGATGCTGCACAGGCACTTGATCAAGAAAAGCATTTGCAAAACTATCGTGGCGAATATATTGATCAGCGAAATGCGTTATCGCTGGAGGGTGTTACTGCTACCGATTTGCAAAATTACATGCTGTTTTTGAAGAATTTAGACCAAGCGATTGTTAGTCAGGGTAGTGCCATTCATCAATATGATGAAATCGTTAAGCATCACTTAGCCTATTGGCAAAAATGTCAGGCTAAAAAAAGATCATACGAAGTTATTATTGAAAGAAATCAATTACAAATGCAAAAGCTGGCAGCTAGACGCGAGCAAAAGCAAATGGATGAGTTCAGCAGTAATCAACGCCGCTTTTTATCTGCCAATAATTCTAGCGCTTAAAACACTGCTATGAATATCGATCTCAAAGCTCAAGCGCAATCTTTACTCAACACCAGTGTTGGGCAGGAGCCTGGAATGCAGTCTAACTCCAATGCTGCCAACGCTTCAGCTTTACCCATTTTTAGTCAGTTACTTTCTTCCCAAGTAAAGGTATTTCAAGAGCTAGACGCTAAAAATACAGTGAACACTGCACAGCTTCTATCGCCTAATATTGTCCAGGCCAGTAAATTACAGGCGAAAGATAACTCTCATCAAGAAGAGGTAAGGGCTGCGGTTGCAAGGCAGGCAGATGCCTTTGTGAATATCTCTAAATCAGGCGAAGTTAATTCATTTCAAGCACCAGCAACCCAAAGCACAAATATGAAGCAGGCTCATACAGAGTTTGCTTTTGCCAAACTGGCGGAAATGCAAGCGCAAGCCAAAAATATGCGCGTTATTTCAAGAGGGCCGGGGTTCACTTCTGATGTTGAGATTCTACAAACGCAAGCTAAACTTCTAGGCCCTTCCCAAGCATTATCCAAGAACGCGACATTGGAGATGCCAGGTAAAGATCCGCTAGTGCCCAAGAAGAACGCAAATCTTGAAAGCGATGCGATTACCGCTATCGGAATTTCTGCATCAGAAAATCAGGGTCAAGGTGGTCAAGCTAGCAGTGGTGGCGAATCAGAGTTTGGTAATGCACCAATTCAGGCCAATACGATGCATGGCCAAGTCCATGCCCAGTTTGGTTCCTTACAGTGGAGTGAAGAGATCTCCCAGAGAATGATTTTGATGGTTGGTGCTAATATGCATTTAGCCGTTTTAAATCTCAATCCTGACAATCTTGGACTTCTAAAAATTGTGATTACCGTTAAAGATCAACAAGTCAATGCGACTTTTGTGTCGAACAATGCGGATGTGCGTCAAGCTTTGCAAGATGGTATGGAGCAATTGCGGGGCTCAATGAGCCGGGCCGATCTCATTTTGGAGCAGGCGAATGTCTGCACTGGTACTAGCTATGAAGAAAGTCAGGCTAGCGTTCTCGCTGCCCAAAATCAGTCTGGCTCAAGTCTTTCATCTGAGCATCACAGTGCGCTTAGCCAGCTGCTCAATGAGCAAGCGGCGAAGGGCGGGAAAGTTCAGGATCCAAGTCTGCCGATGCAGTACGATGGCATTGTTAGTGTATTCGTGTAATTCTTTATGGCCACTTATCAACTCATCTACGTCAGTTCTGCAACAGAGACTTTTACTCGAGAAAAGTTTCTGGATATGGCTTTTCTGATGAGTAGTGAAAATACCAAGGTCGGTATAACCGGCATGTTGGTATTTAAAGACGGGAATTTCATGGAGGTTCTGGAAGGGGAAGAATCTGCTATCAAAGCGCTGTTTAGCAAAATAGAGCAAGATTCCCGTCATACCCTAGTAAGCGTGATTCAGGAGGGTGAGATTAGCTCCCGCGAATATCCCAGCTGGGCAATGACCTTTTATAACCCTAAAACTGAGGAATACGAGCATGTTGGCTCGCCAATTCAGTGGCAGGATAAGCTGTGAAACCGGTTCAAAATCCAGAACTAAGGGCGAAAAATCCCTTTATTCTTCGAATTGAATCTCTGCACCCCCTATAAAATCGAACGATGACTGATTTAGGCTTACCTACCTCTTTTGGCAATTCTCTGAACCCCGGCTTTCTGGCTAAAGGGGTTTCTGCTGAATTCCATGGCCCTAAAGGGGGGCAAGCATCCGCTGTAGAGGGTTCTTCATCTAGCTTTGTTGATAGTTTAGGTAGTGTTTTGGGTAAAACACTATCTGGCGGTCTTGCGCTTGCATCACTGGGGAGTTCAATTGCTTTGCCTGGTGCTTCTCTGGGCCTTTCTAAGCTGGGCGATGCCGCTGCAAGCACGCTTTTACATGGCTTACTCAGCAGCAGCAAACCCAGTGCTGACCAGAGTTCATTAGCTGGCATGACTGCCGCTGCAGGTCAAATGTTGCCACGCCACCCTTATCAAGCTCAGCCCGCTGCCTTGCCAGGCGCCAGTTTTATTACTTCGGCATAAGCTTTTCAGAATAATCCCTTCCTTCGGATTGGGATTTCTAAAGTAAACCCCTCCGAATCAACCCTAAAAGCACTATCTAAATGCCTTTATAAGGGGTGTTTCTACCTCTTTTCTGAGTATCTAGTGTCATGATTTCCCCCGATAATGAGGAATGATTTTCACAATGGAGCGGTAAATGGCAGAGAACGAACAGGCAGTTAAGCCTAAATCCAAAAAGATGTTATTCATCATCCTAGGCGTTGTGCTCGCCTTGGCTATTGGTGGTGGAGCAGCCTACTATTTCTTGGTCATGAAAGCCGACTCTCATGCAGCCGAGTCCAAACCAAAGACTCCAGATCTCCAAATTTTTGTTCCTTTGGAAGCATTTACCGTGAATTTGCGACCAGAGAGCACTGAACCCCAACAGTACTTGCAAACGACTTTAAATCTTCAAGTTCCTTCTGAAGAGATGAGCGCCAATTTAAAAGCGCATATGCCAGAGTTGAGAAGTCGTATTTTGTTTATTCTCACCAATAAAAAAGCCTCTGAAATCACCTCAGTTGAAGGAAAAAATACCTTGATCACTGAAATTACTGAGGAACTTCAAAAACCTTTTAGCGGTAGTCAGTCAGAACAAAAAATTACTGGCGTCTATTTAACTTCTTTCATTATTCAGTAAGCACGAGCCCATCATGGCAGATGAAAACCTCACCGCAGGTGAACTTGACGAGCTGTTAAAAGACGTTGAGTTAACTGAAGAGCAAAAAAATGCCCAAATTCAGGAGCAAAACCTGCAGGGCGCACAAGCTAAGACGTTTAATTTAGGCACCCAAGAGCGCCTGGTTCGTGGCCGTATGCCCACGATCGAAACAGTACATGAGCGTTTTATCCGTTTGCTACGAATTACGGCCTCCAATTTATTTGGCCAGCTTATTGAGGTAAAAACAAGCGCAACTACAACCTGTAAGTATGGCGAGTTGCTGGCTAAGCATAGCCAACCTAGTAATATTAATTTGATCAAACTGAAACCACTGCGCGGTACAGGTTTATTGATTATGGATCCCAATTTGGTGTTGTACACCGTTGATAACCTTTTTGGTGGTGGCGCCCGTTTTCCAGTCTCCATCGAAGGTCGTGAATTTACGGCTACTGAGATGCGGATTGTAGGTACGCTATTACAAACCTTCTTTGGTTCCTATAAAGAAGCATGGGCCCCAGCGTACCCTATAGAATGCGAACACGTTAGCTCAGAAATGAATTTGTCATTCGTCAACATTGCGATGGCTAGCGAGTTAATGTCAACCACCACTTTCACACTCGTCATTGGCGAAGCGAATTACGAGATTGAGCTGTGTGTCCCTTACATGATGCTCGAACCCATCATGGATATTCTGACATCTCAGACTCAGGGCATGGTGTCTGAGCATGATCATATCTGGGAACTGAGTTTGCTAGAGCAGGTACAAGCAGTTGAAGTAGAGGTAGTTGCTAATTTGGGCAATAAAACCATGTTGATGGAAGAAATCATTGCCTTAAAGAATGGCGACGTTATCCCCCTATCTTATTTAGCAGAAATTCCTGTGACCGTAGATAACGTACCTGTATTGTCTTGTCGCTACGGCATTTACAACAATCAATACGCATTACGAGTTGAAAAACTCTTAAAACCCGACGCATCTGAATATATTAAAGGAGCCAATGATGGCAAATGAAATTGAATCCGGCAATCAAGAGGGTGCCGAAGTATTTAATGAGCTGGAAGGGAATGATAAGTCCCAGCCACAGGAAAAGGATTTGGAATTTATTAAAGATATTCCGGTCCAGTTGTCTGTGGAAATCGGCCGTACCAAAATTCCAATTAAGACACTTCTGCAGCTAACTCAGGGCTCTATCGTTGAGTTAGATGCCGCATCAGGTGATTTGATGGATATTTTGGTTAATGGCACGATGATTGCTAAAGGCGAAGTGGTGGTGATTAATGAAAAGTTTGGTATTCGCCTGACTGAAATCATTACGCCAATTGAGCGCATTCGTAAATTAAATAAATAAATCAATAAATAATTAATTTAAATAAGCTCAATAAGCCAAAAAAGCACAAGATGACCATCCTGAAAATACGTAACTGGGCAATTCTCTCAAGCCTCTTCTTCGCTGAAGTAGCAATGGCTCAGGTCACCCGCGTTCCAGAGTCGGATGGTGGTCCTTTTAGAGTAATCTTGGGTTTGCTATTGGTACTAGGCTTGATTGCGGGTTTGGCTTGGGCAATGAAAAAACTCAATCATGCCAAGATTGGTAATCAATCCGTTGCCAAAATTGTTGGCGGCGTGAGTGTGGGGCCGCGTGAGCGAGTGGTAGTCGTTGAAATTGGTGGCAATTGGGTGGTTGTCGGTGTGGCCTCAGGTCAAGTCAATAGCTTGGCTAATTTCAAGGTATCGGATCTTGATTTTAGTGATGGCTATGAAGAGACGCCATTTTATGAAGATGAGCCCGCACCAAGTTCATCACAAAATAATCGCGCACAACGCCAGGCAGAACCCCGTTTTCAATTCCGATCTGAGTTTGATGAGGAACAGTCAACATCTTCATCTCAATTTCAAGAAGAGCCGCGCAATATACAAAGCAGCTTTAAACCACAAACTAATGCTGCCAAATTTCATAAAGAAAATGTGAAACGGTTTTTACGAAAAATCTTAAAAGTGGGTGATGGCAATGAATGATTTAACAGAATTCAAACCCATTTCTCTTAACGCAAAGACAATTTTTTGGGCGCTATGCCTAGGTTTTGCCTTGGCTTGTATTTTTTACACCATTCCAAGTTATGCGGCGAATAATTCATCTCTAAATGTTTTATCTAGCTCCGCTGGGCCTGGCGGCAGCCAAAACTACAGCTTGAGTCTGCAGACTCTGATTCTGCTCACTTCCTTATCTTTTTTACCAACCGTCTTATTAATGATGACCAGTTTTACGCGCATCATTATCGTGCTCTCACTCTTGCGTCAGGCTATTGGTGCACAAGCAACCCCACCTAACCAAATCCTATTGGGCTTAGCTTTATTTTTAACCTTTTTTGTTATGGGGCCAGTATTTGATCGAGTCTACAACGAGGCATATCAACCCCTCAATGACAACAAAATCACCATGCAGCAGGCTCTAGAAAAAGGTTCCGTACCGATTCGAGAGTTCATGCTCAAGCAAACCCGTGAAACCGATTTGGCTTTGTTCTTAAATATGTCTGGCAAGAAGGTCGCTTCACCGGATGATATTCCGATGAGTGTTTTGGTGCCTAGCTTTATGACCAGCGAGCTCAAAACAGGCTTTCAGATTGGCTTTAGTATTTTCATTCCCTTCTTAATTATTGATATGGTGGTCGCTAGTGTGCTGATGGCCATGGGCATGATGATGGTCTCGCCAGCAATTATTTCGTTACCGTTCAAGCTGATGTTGTTTGTATTGGTAGATGGATGGCAGCTCTTGCTAGGCTCCTTAGCAGCCAGTTTTGCGCAGTAAACAATAGAAATATAGAAAAATAAGACTAGGATAAAAGTCATGACGCCAGAATCAGTAATGAATATCGGACGCCTTGCAATGGAGACAACCCTCATGGTTGGTGCGCCTTTGCTCTTGGTGTCTCTGGTAGTGGGTTTGATCATTTCGGTGTTTCAGGCGGCAACGCAAATTAATGAAGCAACTTTGTCCTTCATTCCAAAGCTATTAGGCATCTTGCTCACGTTACTCATCGCTGGGCCTTGGATGATCTCTGTATTAGTAACCTATATGCGCGGTATGTTCAGTAACTTTTCGCTCTTGATGGGCTAATACAATAAATCCTCACCCATGCTGACGCTCAATAGCGAACTCATTCAAGCTTGGGTTGTCACCATCTTAATACCGCTTACGCGTATTTTAGGTTTTGTAGCCGTCGCCCCCTTTTTTGGTAATCAAGCGATCTCACTGCAGATTAAAGTAGCGATGGGTATTTTGCTTGCGATGGTGATTGCACCAGCAGCACCAGCAATGCCGAATATTGATTTACTCTCCTTGAGCGGTGCGTTGATTGTTGCCGAGCAATTGATTGTGGGTCTGGCAATTGGTTTTATGGCGCAGCTTATCTTTAGTGCGATTGAGTTTGCGGGTCAGGTGAGTGGTATGACCATGGGCTTTGGATTTGCTACCAATTACGACCCTCAGTCAGGCGGTACAACGGTAGTGATCAGCCAACTGATGGGTATCTTGGCGCTCTTAGTATTCCTAAGTATGAATGGTCACTTGATCATGATTTCTGCATTACTACAGAGCTTCTATGACTTTCCTGTCACTACGCAAGCCCATATGATAGATGGCATGATGATTGCTCTGTGGGGCGCTAAACTGTTTAGCATCGCTTTGCAACTCTCACTACCCATTGTGGCGACTTTACTCATTACCAACCTTGCCTTAGGTATTTTGACAAGATCCTCTCCACAACTCAATATTTTTGGTATCGGCTTTCCATTAACCCTATTGGTTGGATTCTTGGTAATCATGCTGATGCTACCCACCCTAGCAGCCCCTTATCAAATCGTGATCGAGCAGGGGATTGAGGCTAGTAAAAATATGTTGAAGTTGAGGTAAGAATTGGCTTAGTTATTTTTAGGCAAATTAAAGGTGGTTGCAATATTACAAATCCCGGACGCTTATAGGGATTAAGGTTTAAAAGATAGTTTACTTTATACCTATATAGGTATAATATGGACATGTCGAATTACTTAAAATCGTTGTATTGTTTTCAAAAGAAATCGACTAGCGGTATTGCTACTCTAAAACCGGATATGGATTTAATTCATGAGCGTCTAAAAGTTGCTCAAGAACATGCTAAAAGGAAATAGAGTATGACCAAAGTTGAAAACAGCAGCGGCAATGTCTATGCTGACCTGGGTGATAGCCAGGTAGAAGAAATGTTGGTTAAAGCTCGCCTAGCTTATAAGATTGGGGAAATTATCAAGCAGCGCCGTCTGACTCAAGTTGAGGCTGCTGAGCTTTTGGGGCTGACCCAACCGAAACTCTCCGGCTTACTTCGCGGTCAATTTAGAGGTATTAGCGAAACCAAAATGCTCGAATGTCTTAATCGTTTAGGTAGAGATGTGCAAATTGTGATCCGCAGAGGATCACGTTCGCAAGTTGATGGCCACACTAGCGTGGTATTTGCCTGAGCTCATCTTGGGCCTTAGTAGTTCAGGTTAGCGATCTAAAAGAAAAAAGAAAATAACAATGCCATTAACGAAGTTATTTCAAGATACAGTAACAGCTCGGGTTGAGCGTGATCCTGCTTTTAGAGAGGCTCTATTCCAAGAGACAATGTCTGCCTTTATTGAAGGTGATACCGTTCTTGGAAAAAGCTTACTTGGAGATCTAGTGAATTCGATTAATAAGTTAAATGGTCGTTTTAGGTGCCATCTCAGTACGCCCCATGCTCAAAAGTAGTGCTAACTAGATCAAATAATGTTATATTTAATGTGCTAATTATATCTTTATGGTATATAAAATGAACATAAATTATAATAAATCATCTAAAACCCTAGGTTCTCGTATGGCAGGATTAATTACGCACCTATATGAAAAAGGACTCATGACGTTTAGGGTAGCTGACGCCGTTAAATATACGGGACTATCGCCAGTTGCGGTAAGTAACTTATTGCACAAAGCGCAGCAACGCGGGCTCGTTACGCGACTAAAGCCCGGTCTATTCAACTTGGTGCCTTTTGAGTTGGGGGATGTGTCGGAGCATATCGATAGTCCTTATATTATCGCGAGAGAGATTGTAGGGATGGCGCCTTATTTTTTATCGTATGGAACTGCATTCGAGTTGCATCGGATGGTCACACAGCCAATATTCACTACATATGTTTCATCAACTAAGCGTTTACGTCCTCAGACTGTTGGAGGATATGACTTCAAGTTTGTAAATATAAGGGATGAACAGGTCTTTGGGATAGAGAAATACTGGGTAGATAAAGAGCGCTTTGTATTCATCAGTGATTTAGAAAGAACGCTGATTGATGGCTTAAAGCACCCAGAGTATGTTGGAGGAATTACTGAGGTGGCTAGGGGTTTATGGATGCAAAAAGAGGCGATTAATGTTAGAACTCTCATTGCATATGCTAAAGAACTCGGCGTAGGTGCGGTAATCCGGCGCCTCGGATATCTATTGGAGGGATATGGGTTGGCAGATGAAAATATGTTGCAAGAATTACAAAAGCACTTAAGTGCAACCTATCAGCTCCTAGATCCACAATTGCCTCCTGAAGGACCCTTTCTTTCTAGGTGGAAATTACAAATTAATGTGAGTCAAGAAGAGCTTGAAACTGTGAGGTTTGGATAATGATTCCGCAAAGAAATATTTCCCTGATCTCCAATCAATTATTAAGAGAGGGGGGTAAACGTGTTCCCGAGTCCGTGATTGAGCGTGACTATGTATTGGCTTGGTTTTTGACTGGACTTGCCAATCACCCTTTGGGTAAGGTATTGATCTTTAAGGGTGGAACAGCGCTTCGACGTTGCTGGATTGACCACTATCGCTTTTCAGAAGACCTGGATTTCACTTTAACGAAACCTATTGAGTTTTCAGAAATATTAGTTGGCTTAAATGAGATATTTCATAACGTATATAGAGAGTGTGGATTAAAGATAGAGTTCGATAGAGAAGATCAGGCAAGCCACCAAAATAGCTATACTTTTTACCTCAAATATCAAGGGCCGTTGCCAGCATCAAATGATGTCAAGGTAGACATCACGATTAATGAGGTATTTTGTTTCACCACAGAAAGTAAGCCTATTTTCCAAACCTATGATGCATTCGAAGATCTACCACGAGGATCAATGCTAAATGTATATGCCATTGAAGAAATTGTGATTGAAAAGGTCGCGGCTCTAAGTGATCGGGCTAGAAATGAACCTAGAGATCTTTATGACCTTTGGCATTTATTTGGAGAGTATTCAATTGTGCTTCAAGAGTTGCGCCCCGAACTAGAGCGCAAGTTGGCGCATCGTAATAGATTTGTAAATGGCCTTGAGCAAGCAATTGCTGTTAAAAGCGAGCGACTAAAGCGTAACTGGACAGGTCGCCTAGCGCATCAGATGAGTGCTCTTCCAGAATTTGATGGTGTTTTCAGGGACGTTATGAAGGAAATTAGAGCGGCTGATTTACCGGAATGATTACACCCTCTCTAAAACAGCCGGATTAGCAATCGCCCAATATAGAATATGAATACATCCTTCCAAAAAGCCTTCATACTTCACCAACAAGGTGAAGTAGAGCAAGCAAAATTGCTTTACGAAGATATTCTTCAAAATGACCCCAATCATTTTGACGCCCTACATATGTTGGGAGTGGCCATTACCGATTTAGATCCTTCAAGAGCAGTGCAACTGCTTTCTAAGGCGCTCGAAATCGATTCAACTATGCCCGAGTGCTTTAATAATGCCGCCAATGCACTGATGAAGTTAGGACAGCATGCCTTAGCCTTAGAGTGCTGCCGCCATTCCATCGCACTTGAAGGGGGTAATTGGACGACATACGCGAATGCTGCAGAAGCATTGCGCAATCTTCAGCGTCAAGAGGATGCCTTGGTGTCAATTAATGCCGCTATCAGCATTGCACCAACCATGGCCAAGCTCTATTCCAACCGAGGCAATCTCTTTAAGGAGCTAGGGCAGCATGAACAAGCTTTACTCGAATATCAAACAGCGATTGAGCTAGACCCAGAAGACGCTACTTTCTACGTCAACCGAGGGCTGGCGTATCAAGACTTAAACCTGATTTATCCTGCGATTGAGAGCCAAGAAAAGGCGATTGCTCTAGACCCTCAGTTAGGAGCCGCACACGATACCCTGGCAAAGCTCCATTTACTGAATGGCCATTTTCAATCTGGCTGGGGCATGTATCACTGGCGCTGGAAAGGCCTTGGCCTGACAACCCAGCCCTTAAAAACCAGCAAGCCAAGATGGCAAAACGGCAGTACACTTAAAAGACTATTGGTATGGGCAGAGCAGGGCGCAAGTGAGCATATTCTTTTTGGTAGCTTACTACTTGAGATGCAGCGATTAGCACCAAATCTATTGGTACAAGTTGACCCGCGTTTAATGCCGATTTTTGAACGCTCGATGCCAGAAATTACCTTTTATTCGTCAACAGAAACCGTAGATGAATCGCTCTATGATGCTCATATCCCCTTAGGGGATCTACCCGGCTTATTTAGAAACGATTTAGATGACTTTCTAAATGTCAAACTTCAGTATCTCAAGCCAAAATTTGAGCAAAGAAACCTCATTAAAGAAACGCTAACCAAGCCAGATGAGTTACTCATTGGCATTTCTTGGAAAGAAGAAGATCACTCAGCCAATAAATCAAGCAATTCCAACAAAACAAATAAAACAAACAAAGCAAACAACATAGAGCTGACTCAATTAGTCTCTTCTTTGAACATGCCTGGAATTAAATTCGTGAATTTACAACAGGGTATTAGCAATCAAGAGCTTGCAGATCTTCAGTCCAAACTGATGATCCAGGTTTATGGATATGAGCAGCTTAGTAGTTCATTGGGTTTTGATGACTTAGCAGCACTAGTCAGCGCATGTGACATCATCATCTCAGTAGATAATGAAGCAGCTCACTTGGCAGGTGCTATGAATATCCCTTGTTGGGTCTTATTACCCAAAGCACCTCATTGGCGTTGGCTATCTGGTGTGACTTTAAGCCCATGGTATCCCAGCTTAAGGCTTTACCGACAAGAGCAGCAGGGCGTTTGGGATGCGCCTCTAGATAAAATCCGCCATGATCTGGTACCGCTATTAAAGCAGTCTACTCAATACAACTGAGCAAGGTAATTAATGCATAGCACAAAGCAATACACCTAAGCTACTGCTTAGGTGTATTGAATATCAATCGAATTGAGAATTACAGAATTAAGCAGTGTGCTTCATTGGCTCTGCAGCCTCAGCTGGTGCTGCTATGGTTCCAGCCGTTCCCTTGTTGTAAGGGCCTAAGATAACTTCCATTGATGCAATGACCAGGGGAAGATACTCAAAATTCTGTGACTGAATGGCGCCATTGAGAATCTGAATATTGGTGCTATAGATCGTCTTGAGCATGGTGCGGTGTTGAGAATGTAATTTCTCATTGAGATTCTCTTGCACCCACTGTAAACCCTCAGCGATTTCTAATAATCTTTTGTGATTAGTTACAGGATCGAATTCACCAGCCATGATACGTTTGACCATGCTAATGACAGATTCAAACCAGCGTTTTTCAAAGCTAGCACCAGTCAGATTATTATCAACTGACACATAAGCATTAATGGCGTTTTTGCTATTAAACATGATGGTCTCTCGTTATCCGTTATTTTGTGTTCTTAGTTAAAAGTATTCTATCTGAAACCCCTTTGATTTGTATGAACTAATGGTGAAATGATCATTAGCGCAAATCAAAGGGTATCAGGATTCAAATTAACGGAATATTGACAAAATTGCAGCCGCTTCGGTATTCATTTGGCTTACCAAATAGTAGTCCACGCTTTGCTGAGTATTGAACTCTTGTAGCTTTGCTTGCAGAGCAGTTGGATCAATATTGGCAATCGCATCAATCGTCTTTTGCATACCATTCTTGATATTGGTTGCATTTTTCAATTGAGCTTCAATACCAGCTGTTGCTGCAGCAAGAGAAGCTTGCGCTGTAGAAACGGTATCAATTTGACTGGTAATCACCTGTGTTGCTTTATTGGCATTAGCAATTGCAGCATTTTGGGTATTCCAGGCAATCGTCGGTGGGGTAGTTGAGGTATTGCCAGGCTTATTATCAATGGCTAAAACGTTATTGCCTAAGTCAATTGCAGTGAAGTAATTGGTAAATTCAGAAACCTTACCAGTTAAAGAGCCGCCATTAACATCGGTATTGGCAAAAGAGCCGTATAGATTGCCTGTATCGCCACTATTAATAACGTTCTTAAAAGCATCTAAAACTTGTTGAGGGGTTGTAGTCTGCGTGGCTGTAAAAGTCAGACCATTAATAGTTACGCTATCACCAGGAAATAAATTGGCAGTACCAGCTAATAAATTTGTATTGGTAAATGTCAGAGCATTTCTGGTAGTTGTATTGCTATTTTGAGAAAGCAAGGCAATCCCGCCAGGAGTGCTACCTGTTGTTAGTGGATCTATTGTTGTTAAGCTAAATGTGTTGCTTGAAGTAACGGTTGCACTAACGCCATAGGCAGAGCCACCAGTGATTTTGGTGCCGGTATTGGCATTCATGCCTTTAGTGATAATGGTAGAAGGTACGTTTACTGTTACAGGGTTCGCGCCTGCAATAGTGTAAGAAGCAAGGCCTGAAGCAGTATTTCCTGTTGTTAAAAGGTTAGTTAATTGCCCACCTGTGGCGCTGTAGCTCCAAGCAATAGTCGTTGTAGAGCCGCCAGCACTAACTGCTGCTCCTAGTCCACCTACTTTAGAGCCACTCCAAGTACCATATTGACTCAGCGAAGCGGAGTTACCAATTTTGGCTAGAAATGCTGTTGAAAGTTGAGCCGCTGTTGTAGTTGCTGTAGCGGTAAAGGTCAAGCCACCAGCAGAGAAGCTATCACCAATTGCTAAATCACGGAAAGTAATTGTTTGAACTTGAGCAACCGCACTTGTTGTAGTGGTAAAAGTTCCAATGCTTGGATCAGGTTGAACACCATTATTAATGTAGTTAGCAAACGCCGCACTCACTTGTGATGGTGAAATGCCAGCAGCGCTAGTTCCTGGTCCAGGACCTGCAGTAAAAGTTAAATTACCAATCGTCAGAGAATTACCTTGAGCCATACTAGTAGTTGGAAGGGTAATAGTTTGAGTCTGGCTGCTAGCTGGATTGGTATATGTGGCAGTTGATGCTGCCGTTGCAGCTGCTGCTGTAATATTGAGAACACCAACAACAGGGTTTGTGGCTAAGCCTGGCGAAGTTCCGGTGAAGTTACCATATGTTGTTGAGGTACCAGAGGTAATATAAGCTGCAAAAGCGCTTGCTAGCTGGCTAGCAGTCATATCACTTGTAGCAGCGAGAGTTAATGTGACAGGGACTGCTAGACCAATCGTAATCGAGTATGAGTCCCCGGCCTTGATTCCAGCAGTTGGAAAGGTAACAATGGGTGCTATGTTGGTTCCCGTTACGGCGCCAGCTAATGTTCCAATAGCTGATCCAACAACCGTACTAACAGGAGCGGTTAAGTTGCTTGCTGCAAAAGTCTGGTCAGTAATTTGCATGCCAGTAATGAGTAATTGCTTTAGAGCAGTTACTAAATTACCCACATTGGTTGCATTGATTTGAGTTTGAGAACCTGGGGTACCATCAATACCAGTAGTCACTTGTAGACCAAAATCCGTATTGAGTAGATTGGCGCCATTCACGCTAGCGCTAGTAACCAACTGTTGTATTTGGTTCGTTAAATTCTGGAAAGTGAGATTTAAGCTATCGCGATCAGTAGAGGCAAATCCTGCACTTGAGGCTTGGGTAGCCAAGCCTTTTAGCTGACTCATAATCGTCGAGATGGACGTTAAGGCAGACTGAGCAACATCAACTGCGCTACCCGCATCAGTTAAGTTTTTAGTAACTGAGCCATAACCCGAGACTTGAGCAGTCATGCGACTGACAACCCCCGTCTCAGCGGCGTTGAGCGTCGCTTGACCAGAGGCAAGTTGGTTTTGGGTTTCAACAATGCCTTTCTGTACGGCGTCTACAGACTGTGTCAGTGTTGAAGCTAGCGAAGTAATAGTATTGCTCATGATATTTTTTCCTTAAATATCCAATCTTTTTATGTAAAATCCAGGTATACATACTTGAAAATCCTGGCCCCATACACGACAAAAATCAATAATTAGTGAAACTATATAAGGGAATCATCCCTTTGAATCCATTAAAAAAGCCGGGAATTACCCGGCTTTTCTAAGCTTAAACAGCTAAAACACTAGTTAAATCAACGGAATATCGACAAAATCGCTGCTGCTTCTGTATTCATTTGGCTAACCAAATAATAATCGATCGATTGTTGATTGTTCAATTGCTGTAACTTCGCTTGCATTGCAGTAGCATCAATGTTTTGGATTGAGTTTACTGTGTTAGTCAAGCCTGTTTTCAGGGCATTATTAGCGGAAGCCTGAGCAGTTAAGCCAGTAGCTGAGGCTGCCAAAGTAGACTGACCTGTGGATACTGTCTGCAATTGAGTCGTTAAAGATGCTACTGCTGCTGCTGCATTTGTCGCTCCAGCATCAATGATGACTGGTGCAGGTTGAACGCCAGTCAAGCTAGCTGCTTTTGTTAGTGTTAATACTGCGCCAGCCTGAGTTGCAGTTGCATATAAGGCTTGCATTGATGCTCTCGTGATACCGCTAAACGTTCCTTTGACTGAGGTTCCTGATGTAATGTAGCTTGCGTAGTCCGTAGCGATTTGAGTTCCTGTCGCACCTGCGTTACCAGCTGTAAAAACAAGTCCATCAATGGAAACTGTCTGGCCTGCACTAAGGGTAGCACTGCTAAAAGTAACGGCATCGATCTGATTTACTGCTGCTGTTGCCGCAACAGCAGCAGTAGCAGTTACGTGACCACCAGTAGCGGATGACACAGTGTATGACTGAGTACCTGCAACTGCATCAGTTAGAGTCAAAACGCCAGCAGCAGAAGTTGCGCCTGAATACAGTGCTTGCATTGTTGCTACTGAGGCACCTGAAAACGTTCCGTATGTGGATGTGGTACTGGCGCCTGTGATGTAGTTAGCAAAAGCGGTCGCCAGTTGGGTTACGTTCGGGGCCGATGCTCCTACAGTAAATGTTAATCCCGATACAGTAACAGTATCACCAGTAGTTGGAGTTGCAGCAAAGGTGACAGTATCTGTTTGCTTAACGTTTGCAGTTGTGACGTCTGTTGGAGTCGCGTAAGTGCTATTCACCAATAGGTTGCCAACTGTAGTTGCTAAAGTTGGAATATCTACTCCAGCAATAGAAGTAGAGTCTGAATAGGCGCCGCCGATACCAGTTGTTACGGAAAGACCTGTTGATCCACTTAAGAGATTATTGCTATTTACTGAAGAGCTAGTGCCTAGTGCTTTTACTTGACTAGCTAAATTGGCAAAAGTAGCTTGGATGCTATTTCTATCATTTGTTGAGAGACTTGCACTTGACGCTTGATTTGCTAAAGCTTGCATTTGGGTCAAGATTGAAGAAATAGATGATAAAGATGATTGTGCTACAGCAATGACGCTTTGTGCAGAACCAATGTTTGTCAGGGTCTGATCGTAACCAGTAGCTTGAGCAGACAAACGAGTAACAACACCAGCTTGACCTGGATTAAGAGTTTTGACTCCAGCAGCTAATTGGTTTTGTGTATCAACAATTTGATTTTGAACTGATGCAACAGAATTTGATAGGGTCTGTGCTAAACCTGATAATGGCATTGGCATGATTCTTTTCCTTTAGTATAAATTTATGCATCCACAATGGACTGCAATAAACGGTCTGGTTACGCGAAATGCATAACAACAAACCAACTTACGAAAAGCATCAGTGCGCAGTGCGTAGACCACATCAACAGAGCTTGGCGCTAACTTTTACATTAGCTATTTGAAAACTTCCGAAGAAGCCTTCGTTCTATATATTCTTTAACGGAGGAGCTTGGTAAAACTTAAGTATTTTTTAAATTTAATTCTTGATTTTTGCTAATCAAGAAGTGCAGCAGATCAACAAGAAGTATGGCGAGCTTTGTGCTGATTAACCGGCGCTTGCCTTAGCGTTAGCAACAATCAAAGCCTTGTAGGCATTTGGGTCTAACTGGCTAATTAATTGATAGTCAACATTTTGTTGGCTTTGTAATTGAGCCAGCTGCGCCTTAAGCTTTACTGGGTCAATATTCTGAATGGCACTAACTGAATCTTGGGCAGTCTTGGCTAAGCCAGTCAGTTTATTGGCCTGTGCGCTTAGTCTTGTCGATGTCATCTTGAGCAAGGATTGACCATTATTGATCTGGGCTAGTGCGCTATTGAGAGCATTCACTGCTGCTTGGGCATTTTCTGGTGTATCGAGTTTGATGCCACTCATCAAGCCCATGGTCATCATGCCGAAGATGTCTACTGGATTAACAAAGGCTCGTGATGCTGCAGTTTTATCGGTGCCGATGATGACATTCATACCAGCTGTGCCAGAGAGCAGGTTGGTGCCATTGAGGTTAGCTTTAGTGGCTAACTTACCAATTTCTGTTACTAGCTGCTGAAAGCGAAAGTTATAGTTAGTGCTATCAGACGAGCCTAAAGTAGGGTCGCTGGCTTGAGATGCTAGTTGTTGCAGCTGAGGCATCAGCTTCAAGATAGTTGTAATTGCCGTCTGGGCTACACCAATCGTATTTTGTGCCGCAGTAATGCTCGCTTGTGGTGTTGAGTAGCTTTGAGCTGCAGCGGACAGAGTGGTAACTTGATCTTGCTGCGCGGTTGTTAGCGTGGCTTTACCATTCTTTAACTGCGTGTTAATCGAATTAATTTTTGTCTGAAAATCTTTTACATAGTTTGTAAAAGTATTGACTAAATTAGTTTTGGCAATACTCATGATGATCTCTGATCTTGCCTAGGTGATTTATGTTGTTGCTTCAGTTGAATTGATTACGTAACTTCCGTAACGCAGATCATTATTTTTTGAGCAAGGCAACGGCATCGTTAATCATGCCGTCAGCTACTTTGCCAGTATCAACTGTGAACTGACCGCTTTCAATTTCACTGCGGATCATATCTACTTTTTTAGAATCAAACACTGGGCTATTAGCAATCGTTGCTTGCAATGCTTGCAACTGGCTAGACAATGTAGTGATGTCAGCAGCGGGTGGCTTTACTGAATTAGAACTAGGCCCAATCGTTGAAGTGGGATTGCTTTCACTCGCAGCAGGTTTTTCCACTACGGTATTGAGCGCGGTCTTCAAAGAATCATTAATTTTCATGGGAACACATTAGCCTAATTTAGGTGCTACTAGTTTCTCAGTTTCTGATCAAACTATCAAAACACGATAAAACTTGCTTCTCTTTTATTGCTTTTACTTTTTCTACACCTTCTGTAACGGCTTTATTTAGCCTAACTTTAGCTAAATCCGGTTTTCTTGGTAGGTTAGAGGATATGTAAATTATCTGTTTAGACTACTTACTCTGGCCGCCTACCTCAACTATGCCATTTTCTTTAGCAATTCCGGTTACAACACTACCATTACTGACTTTAACTTTAACTATCTCACCTTCGGAAGCTTCATTTAAGGCCTGGCCGTCGGTACTGATCGAGAATCCCTTGCCACCACTAGAAACCCTTACAGATTGCCCTTTTTGCACAATCAGGGGCATTTTGAGCATTTCTTTTTTGAGAACGGTGCCTGCAACTAGAGACATTCGGGCGGTTTGACCGATCACCCGGTTAAATTCCGTAAAGATGCCGGTTGGCAGGATGGTTAGATCACCTTTTTGTAGTTGTAATTCATTGGCGGAGATGGTTTGACCTTGACCGATTGGAGCTCCAGCGACAACATAATTAGCAATGATGCTGACATTAGCCTGGACATACACGGTCCAAGGCTTAGGTTGACCACAACGCACGCCCACAGTCGTTCTGCCCCAAGCAGCGCTATTGGGCGGAAAAAAGGCCTCTGGAGAAGGGCAGTAGGTCAATTGCGTGCCTTCTTCCATGGGGGTGACGGTAATTTCCGGTTTGCCAGGGGAGCCAGCGCTTTGAGCGGTCAAAAACTCCTTAACCTTTTGATTGATAACACGCAGATTCTGGAAAGTAGGCGGGTTACCAGCATTGGTGGCTGGATTCTGTCCTGTAGCTGATGCTGGGGCTGGAGCTTGAGCCCAGCTGATTTTGGGGTAGAGCACCACGAAAGAAAGTAATAAGGAGATCAACACACTAGCAATGATGCCAATGATCAGGGTCTCAAAACCTTGCAAAAAAGACCCAAAAAGGGGCTTTTGGGCTGTTTTCTTGAATTCTAAGGGGGTTTCGTATGAGGAATGCATGTTTAATTCCAGTCCAAAAGGATGGCGAAAACATGATTTTAGGATTCTAGAGGCAAGTCAATGCCTCAATTAGCCGAACTATTACCCCTTTTATTGTCAAATCAAGAAAGGGGCTGGCAAATTACATTAGTGAAAATGCCATAAATAGGTATTTGCAGTGCTACATAACCTATTACGGCTGACTTGAGGATTTCTTTAGGGAAATTGGAGAAATAAATGGATAAATTAGACGCGCTCTTTGATTTTAATGCAACCGCCCTGCGGGTGAGGGCTCAACGCCAAGAAATTTTAGCAGCCAATATCGCCAATGCAGATACCCCGAACTATAAAGCACGGGATATCGACTTTGCCGCATCCCTCAAAAAAGCCCTCGAGGCCAATGTGGCTAGTGCAGCCAATAATTCTGCGGTGAGTTCCAACGGCAATATGTCGCTTACTACTACTCATGGCCAACATATTCCGGGCGGCAATGGCCTCAGTGAAGCTGACTTGCTGTATCGCCCCCTCATACAGGGAAGTGTGGATGGCAACTCGGTCGATGGTGAAGTGGAAAGAACGGCATTCGTGGATAACGCAATTCATTACGAAGCCAATATCACGATGCTCAATGCTCAGATTAAAGATATGACCACAGCACTGAATTCTGGTAATTAATTTAGATAGAACGGAATAACTATGTCCTCCTTACAAAACGTTTTTAATATTTCTAGTTCAGCGATGAGCGCGCAGTCTCAACGCTTAAATACCGTTGCTAGTAACTTGGCCAACGTGGATAGCGCGACAAGTTCTAGTGGTCAGCCTTACAAATCCAAGCAAGTTATCTTCGAAGCAACACCGGTTGGCACATCAGGTCATCAGGGCGTTAAGGTCAATAAGGTGATTGAAGATCAAACACCCGCTCGCATGGTGCATGACCCAGCCAATCCATTAGCAGATAAAGATGGCATGGTAGCAATGCCTAACGTGAATGCTACCCAAGAGATGGTGAACATGATCTCTACATCACGCTCGTATCAAAACAACGTTGAAACGATGAACGCTGCAAAAACGATGTTGCAAAGAACTTTAACCATTGGCCAAAACTAAATAGGACCACACCATGACTACTATCCAAAATAATCCCAGCGTGACTACATTGCCAAGTGCGACTAATAATTCGAGTGCCGCTGGTAGTGCAAGTGCAGCGATTAGCGCCTCTGCTAGCTCTGCCTCACAAATACAGGATCAGTTTATGACCTTATTAGTTGCGCAAATGAAATATCAAGATCCAACCAATCCAATGAACAGTGCCGAGATGACAAGTCAGATGGCGCAGATTTCAACAGTAGATGGCGTGAATAAACTCAATGGCTCCATGAATTCTTTATTAACACAAATGCAAACCAATGAAGCTTATCAAGCTTCCAGTATGGTTGGTAAGAACGTCATGGTTCCTGGCAATACTTTGAACTTGACTAAGGGTCAAGCAAACTTTGGTGTGCAATTGAGCGCACCCGCAAGTTCACTCAAAGTCAATGTGTTAAATGCTGCTGGTCAAACTGTCAATGTGTTGACTTATGGTGCTGAGCCTGCTGGCACAGTGCCACTTTCATGGAATGGTAAAGATGCTGCTGGCAATCAATTGCCTGATGGTAAATACACTTTCCAGTTAGCAGCTAACGTTGCTGGACAAAATGTGAACCCAACTGGTTTAACAGTGGCAAGCGTTACTGGCATTCTGAATCCTACAGCAAATACTAGTACGCAGATCATGTTGGATAACAACACGACTACCAATATTTCTAACGTGGCACAGATTCGTTAATTTGCACGCTAAATATCCACTAATAATACTGATCATCACAAAAGGATTTATATGTCACTCGTCGAAGGATTAAGCGGTTTAAATGCGGCCTCAGAACATTTGAGCGTGTTAGGTAATAACATTGCCAACAGTGCAACTGTGGGTTTTAAGACTTCGAGTGTTGACTTTACCAACGTACTCGCAAGCCATCTGAATGCTGCTAATTCTGGATCACCAGTACAAACGGGTGGTGGCGTGCTGGCATCCAATGTGATGCAGTCTTTTACACAGGGTCCGATTAATACAACTACAGCACCACTTAATGCAGCCATTGTTGGCCAGGGAATGTTTGTATTGAAAGATCCTGTTTTGGGTCAGACAGTTTATACGCGCAATGGACAATTTACCGAGAGTGATACTGGATTTTTAGTAAATGGCTCTGGGTTTAAGGTTTTAGATATCACTGGTACGGCAATTCAATTGCCATTAGCACCGAATGATATTCGCCCTGGCTCAGCCAATACCAATCAGGTAGATGCGATTGGCTTTAATTCACCACTATCTCCTTATGGCACGGTTACTTTTGGTGGCTTAAGCTACACCAATACCGATGGCAAAACATTGACTGCTGCGCAAGTTGCATCCTTGTTTAGCGGCTTACAAGCGGGTGATACACCTGATACGATTGCAGCTCGCTTTAGCAATTCTGCTACGAATAATTACCCACTATTTACGCCTGCCAATAACACGGTGAGCTTTAATAATCTCGCCGCCAATGAGAGCATTACTGTCGCAGGGATGACATTTACCGCTGGTGCATCAGGCGCAACAGCAGCGAATGTGGCAGCAGCCTTTGCCGGTCTAGCGGATGGCACTGTTAAAAATAGTGTGAGCGTGACTGATGGCGTCATTAATGGCACTTTAACTGGCGTTAATACTACCGGCGCACAAGTCAGTAATGGCGCTCTTGCTTTTACCAATAGTAATAACACTACCAATATACAATTACCAGTAAGTGCTTCGAATGGAAATACTCCCAGTGTTGCTAATGCAGCACCAGTGCGTACTGGCCTATTCGCTGGTGTATTAAGTAATTACAACACGCTCGCTGCAGTGCCGGCTAATATTCCGACAACCTATTTAGGTCAGAATATTACACCCGCTCAGCAAGCAAATACCAGTTGGGTGCAGGCAACTTATACCGGATTTGGGTCGCAGCCAACAATTAATGTAACTGCATCTGGGTTCCTGACAGGATCTAATCCGCTAGTCGAGACTAAGACTCCTGGAACAGTTGTAGCCCATTTAAATACCATGGCTATTGATGAAACTGGCACCATTATTGGTACTTACAGCGATGGCCTCACTAGCAAAATTGCGCAAATTGGTGTGGCTACTATTCCTAGTTACACCGGTTTAAAAGCGGTAGGTAACGATACTTGGGTACAAAGCTCAAAATCAGGTACACCTGCGCTAGGTACGGTGCAATTGGCTGGTAGCAAGATGCAAGGTTCTGCACTTGAGGGGTCCAATGAGAATCAAACACAAGACATGGTGGCTTTACTAGCAGCACAGCAGGCCTATCAAGCCAGTGCTCAAGTGGTCAAAATTGAAAATCAAATCTATCAAACCCTCATTGGCATGAACGGCTAAGACGGATAGATGATGAGAGTTGAAAGCTAAGGAGAAAATATGGATCGTGTAATTTATACCGCAATGACTGGAGCCCAACACATCTTGGACCAGCAGGCGACGAACTCCAATAATTTGGCTAACGTATCGACTACCGGATTTAAATCTCAGATCGATTCTTTCCTATCCGTACCGATTAAGGGTGGTAGCTTAGATACGCGCTCTTTTGTAGTTAACGCCTCCGGCGGCACAGACTTTAGCCCGGGCGCTATTAAACAAACCGGTCGCACCTTGGATGTGGCGATTGAAGGTAAGGGCTGGTTTAGTGTGCAACGCCCTGATGGATCAGAGGGTTTGACCCGCAATGGCTCATTCAAGATTAGTGAGAATGGTATTTTGCAAACTGCTGGTGGACGCAATGTGCTAGGTGGTGGTGGCCCAATTACCATCCCCCCAAACGTGAATATCTCCATTGGTGCTGATGGCACTATTTCCAGCGTGGATCCTGCAGTGAGTGGAAGTCCTTCTACTCCGATTGACGTCATAAAGCTTTCGAATCCTGATGAAAAAAGCTTAGTTCGCGGTGACGATGGTCTATTTAAATCTGCCAGTGGCGCTGGTTTTGTAGCAGATCCTACCGTTAAGGTAGTGAATGGCGCCTTGGAGGATAGCAACGTGAGCGTGATTCATAGCATGGTCAACATGATTTCTTTGGCTCGTAGCTTTGATATTCAAATGCAGCTCATGAAGAATGCTGAGAATAGCGACCAACATGCCGCTCAGCTCTTCAATTTAAGTTAAGACTTTATGTGTCAAGATGCACCTAAATTAAAGGAAATAAGATGATACGCTCGCTCTGGATTTCAAAAACTGGCCTAGAAGCACAACAAACCCAAATGGATGTGATCTCCAATAACTTGGCGAACGTGAGTACATCTGGCTTTAAAAAATCACGTGCGGTGTTTGAGGATTTGCTCTATCAAACCCTACGTCAGCCTGGCGCCCAATCATCGCAGCAGACCCAATTGCCTTCTGGTATGCAAATCGGTACCGGTGTAAAGCCCGTAGCTACTGAGCGCATCTTTACTCAAGGTAACTTGCAGCAAACTAGCAACAACACTGATATCGCCATTAACGGTAGCGGTTTCTATCAGGTCTTGATGCCAGATGGCACAACCCAATATACCCGTGATGGCAGCTTCCAGATTAATAGCACTGGTCAGCTGGTCACTTCAAGTGGTTATACGATTCAGCCGCCGATTACAATTCCGGCTAATGCTCAGACTGTGACTGTTGCCGCTGACGGTGTGGTTTCTGTCACTTTGCCAAATACTGTTGCGCAAACGCAAATTGGCCAAATTCAGTTGGCAACCTTTATTAATCCAGCAGGTTTGAGTGCAAAAGGTGAGAACCTCTATGCAGAAACTGCAGCCTCTGGTACACCGAATCCATCGAATCCTGGCGCCAATGGCACCGGTGTTTTGGTACAGGGTTTTGTGGAAACTTCTAACGTGAACGTCGTTGAAGAAATGGTCAATATGATCCAAACGCAACGCGCTTATGAAATCAATAGTAAGGCGATTACAACATCCGATCAGATGTTGCAGCGCTTGGCACAATTGGGTGGTTAATTCAAATGCGTTTACCGTTTAATTCTCACTTGAACGCTTTATCTTGCGGCTCTACTATCAAAATGATCAGTGCCATCTCGGCACTATCGATCTTGGGAGCTTGTGCAGTAACGCCCTCGACAATTACGCAAAATCCGGGCCCAGGAACTACCCGTTCTTACGCTGGACAAGCTGCTCCTGGAACTATTTATAGCACTGGGAGCTATCGACCCATTTTTGAAGGTAATCGTGCCCGTGCCGTAGGCGACACTGTCACAATTGTGGTGGCCGAGAGTACTCAGAGTAAAACGACTTTAGATAATTTGTCATCTAAGACTGCATCATCTACTGCTACTGCAAAAGACCAGTTTGGTAATACGGTCAGTCCAACTTGGAGCTGGGCTAATGGTCTTTCAAATGAGAACAAGGGCGGGGGGCAGCAAGACAATACTTTTACAGGCAGCATTGCAGCAACTGTGCTCGAAGTATCACCTAATGGGTACTTAACAGTAGCAGGCGAGAAGCAAATCGGCTTTGATGAAGGTGCACAGTTTATTCGTTTCTCAGGAACGGTTAATCCAAAAATGATTACTGTTAATAATACTGTTGATTCCAATACCGTTGCAGATGCGCGCATTGAGTATCGTACCAATAACACCATTGATAGTTCTTATATGGCGAGTTCCGTAACCCGTTTTTTCAAAACCATGTTGCCTTTCTAATTGCTTATGTTATTGCTAAACAGAACCCATCGTTTTTCATTGTTTAGAGCAGACAAATCACCTCAGTGGCTAAAAAGTCTTGTGGTGTTTTTGGTCATTTGCGCTGGATTTTTGGCAAGTATGGTGATTGCTCCTACTGCACATGCAGAACGTATTAAAGATTTAGCAAATATCCAAGGCGTTCGTAGTAACCAATTAATTGGTTATGGCTTGGTAGTGGGTTTAGATGGAACTGGTGACCAAACTACGCAAACTCCATTCACCCTCCAGAGTACCTTGAACATGTTGCAGTCCTTAGGGGTTACTCTGCCTCCGGGTACTTATTCACAAATTCAGTTAAAAAACGTAGCTGCAGTAATCGTGACTGCCAACTTGCCACCATTTGCGCAAATTGGTCAAAACTTAGATGTCACCGTCTCCGCTATGGGTAACGCAAAAACACTGCGTGGCGGCACACTCTTATTAACACCCTTAAAAGGTGCTGATGGACAGGTTTATGCCATGTCCCAGGGTAACGTCGTGATTGGTGGCGCCAGCGCATCCGCTAACGGTAGCTCAGCAACCATTAACCAGCTCAATGCTGGTCGTATTTCTGCGGGAGCAACGGTTGAAAGAACCATTCCTAATAATTTGTTGGGTATGGAAATGGTGAGCCTTGAGCTAAGGCATTCTGATTTTTCAACCGCCAGTATCGTTACCTCTGCAATTAATAAGCGTTTCGGTAAACCGATTGCATTTGCTCAAGACTCTAGAGTGATTCAGATTGACCCGAATACCGTAGAAAACGGCAACCGCGTGCAATTCTTAGCCGCCCTAGAGAGTATTGATGTGATTCCGGCAAAGGGTGAGGCTAAGGTCATTCTTAATGCGCGTACTGGTTCGATTGTGCTCAATCAAACAGTTGAGCTAGAGAACTGCGCTGTAGCGCACGGTAACTTGACTGTTGTTATCAGCACAACGCCGGTGATTAGTCAGCCAAGCGCATTTTCCAATACGGGTACTACTGTTGAGGCTAAGGTATCCCAAGTTAGTCTGAACCAAGACCCTGGTAATGTGATTCAGTTGGCTGGTGGTGCATCATTATCTGATGTGGTTCGCGGACTCAATGCGGTTGGTGCCACACCGCAAGACTTGGTAGCTATTTTGCAGGCCATCAAAGCAGCTGGTTCGCTACGTGCTGAACTTGAAATCATTTAAGTCATAAAGATAAGAACGCAATGGCATTGCCTAGCAACTCTATTTCGGCGTCTGATGTCAGTAATCAGCTGGCATTAGACACGAATAGTTTATCTAGCCTCAAGAAATCTGCTAAAGAGAACTCGCCTGAAGCCATCAAGGGGGTTGCTAAGCAATTTGAGGCGATCTTTATCAACATGATGCTCAAAAGTATGCGTGAAGCCAGTCCACAGGACGGCCCCTTTAATACTGAGCAAAATAAACTCTACACTTCGATGTTTGATCAGCAGTTGAGCCAAAAGCTCTCATCGGGCAAAGGTATTGGCTTGGCTGATGTATTGGTGAAGCAATTGAGTAAGTCTGCAGGCATTCCAACGGACTCACAGAAGCCAGGGGATGATCCTATCACTTCCAAAGCTTTGGGCCTGAATCGCTTTGATCCTAATACTAGTTCAAAAGTAGCTGCCTATACCTCCATGGCATCTATGTCGAGTACTAAAGCGAGCCCGTCTTTCATGGATAAGGTTTCCAAACTCTTTACGTCGCTAGAGGATGCAGGTGAGGCAATGGCCTCCTCTGTGGGTAGTACTCTGAAAGAAACAGTCAGCTCCTTTACGAACAAAATGGCTGGTTATGCACAGCAAGCTAGTAATGCTACTGGGTTACCAGCACAGTTTATGTTGGGTCAAGCAGCACTAGAGACAGGTTGGGGTAAAAAAGAAATTAAAGGGGCTGATGGCACCCAGAGTAATAATTTATTTGGCATTAAGGCGGGCGGCAGTTGGACGGGTAAAACTGTTTCTGCAGTCACCACTGAATATATCAATGGTGAAAAGCAACAAAGAGTCGAAAAGTTCAGAGCCTACGATTCTTACGCGGATTCATTTAAAGATTTTGCAAACTTGATTTCGAGTAATCCACGCTACCAGAACGTTCTCAACAACCTCGGTAATATCAACAGCTATGCTGACGCAATGGCAAAAGCAGGATATGCCACTGATCCGGATTACGCCAAGAAGTTGGCTAGCGTGATTAAGCGCGTTAGCAATCCCTCTTAGTAAGTTCGGGCGAATCAACCCACTAGGTTTATTGCACCCACTCTTTGAGGGGGACTAGTTGCTCGTCTATAAATGCTTCCATTACGAAGCGATCAGCACCACTAAGATTGGGATTGATATGCTTGCATAATAGAAAAACAATCATTTGAATAGCATTTTTACGAAATTCATGAGGAAACATGACGTTCAATTGCAGATTCGAGGCGGCTAGGACACTTTTGGAGTCAAGGGATTTAAGTTCTGGAATCTGACTCTTTTGACCATCTATCATCTTCACTAAAGCGACTTTATATTCAGCCCCACTGCGCATGGCGTCATTAAAAGCCTGACACAGCAGTCGGGCAGCTCTTTTGTCGGCTACTCTGATTTTAGAGGCACTGGTTTTCATGGGATTTGGGTTATAAAGTCCTGGGATACCGCTTCATTTTAGAAGATGTCATAATGCCATGAATATTAAGATTTAATGTATTCAAAACTATAAAAACTGGACCCTGTATGGCTGCTTTAACCGAATCCGAGCTCATTGAAAGATTATGCAGAACCTTTAATACTCAGTTTTCTGGCAATCGTAATGCCATGCAATCGCTGGCTACGACTATCGAACTCTCAGAAAGCTTGCACCCTGGATTGCGCGGACTGAATGGCAAGAATTTTTTATCCTCATTCACAGATCGTATGAATGTTTGGCACCCAGATGAGGTGAGAGTACTCGTGATTGATATGATGATTCATTTGGTCAAAGAAAAAATCACTACGGATTCATCAAAACAAGCCCTCAACAGAGAGATTGACGGCTACTTATTGCCTATCAAGTTTTGGTAACGCGAGTTGACAGATAATAGCCTAGCAGCTAGGCAAGAAAATAACGATTAACCAGTTATTTTTTGATCGCCATTTCTTTCATCTTATCCCGCATACCTTTTAATTCAAACTCGACGCTTTCTACGCGAGTGCTAACACTGACCACTTTTTCGCGGGTCGATTCAAAAGCATCAATTGCATTACGGGCTTCTGCCTGATTTTCTTCAATGATTCTAAATAATGTCTTGAAGGTTTTTTCTTGCTTATCAATCGCATCACTCAGCTTGACCACGAAAGCAGCAATCCCGATCACCATAATGATCAAGATAATAAAGAGGAGGGGGCCGAGTAGATCAAGGAATGACATAGGGTGAGATTATAGCGTCAGTGTGTTTAGTTGGTTACAGACGGCACTCAAATCAACTTTATTGACTCTTCGTTTCCATAGGCTGATTCTGGGGCTGCACCGCTGGTTGCACTAACTTAGCAGGTGCAATATCGGAACCGGGTTGTTGGACAGAATCGTTCAATAGCAAAATTGAGACCCTTCTATTTTTTGCCTTCCCTACCGCAGTGTCATTTGAATCTATAGGTCTGGATGAGCCAAAACCGGTTGCACTCAAGCGGGATTCGCTAATGCCTTTTTGATTCAAGATATTCAGAACAGTAGTAGCCCTGATAGCGGAGAGCTCCCAGTTGGAGTTAAAGGCTTTGGTATTGATGGGTTGGTTATCGGTATGACCTTCAATATCAATTGCTTGATCACTTTTGGCCAGAATGGGGGCAATTTGGGCAAGCGTATTGAGCGCAGCAGGGCTAGTGACGCTAGCTGAGCCGGGGCTAAATAAATAACTATCAATGATGTCAATACGCACCCCTTTAGAGGTTTGCATTACTCCGATTTTGCCGTCTTCTATCAGTGGTTTTAAGGCCTTAGTTAGGTCTTTCTCAACTCGATTCATCTTCTCGCGCTTGATAAAGGCCATATCACGTTTGAGTCTAATTAGACCCAAGGGGTCAATGAGGATAGGGCTTGCGTCAGTTTGAGTCCCTGCAATATCGCCGTTAGACTTCATTTTGCTAGCTATCTTGTTATCCCCTTCGGTGGCTTGCAATGGTGCAAAGGCGGATATTAGAGAATTAGATAAGGCATCGTACTTTTTTTCATTAATACTGGAGCTGGCATACATCACTACAAAAAACGCAAAGAGCAGGGTAATGAAGTCGGCATAGGAAACTAACCAGCGATCATGGTGTTCGTGATCTTCTGGGCGCTTACGTCGCTTGAGGGGTGGGTTTTTAAAGGAGGTATCCAGACAAACGGTCCTCTATCACCTTGGTGTGTTCGCCATAAGCTATGGATGCTAAAGACTCAACAAGCATCTCGTATTTGGAAACTTCAAGCTGTAATAGCGTTTTGAGCTTGTTGGCAATCGGAATGAAAACCAGATTGGCCAAACCCACACCATAAATCGTCGCTACGAAGGCAATGGCAATACCGCTACCCAGTAAGGTCGGGTCAGAGAGGTTTTCCATTACATGGATTAAGCCCATAACTGCTGCCAAAATACCAATCGTAGGCGCATAACCACCAGCAGAGTCCCAAATCTTGATGGCATTACGCTCATGAAGTTCGTATTGGTAAATATCATTAGCACCGATTTCTTTAATGGTTTGCGGTGGCGCACCATCAATCGCTAAACGTAGGATCTTCTTAACAAAAGGATCGGGAGTCTCAACCATAAAGTTCTCGAGCTTTAAGACACCTTCTTTTCTGACCACCATGCTCCAGTGTGAAATCTCCATCGCCAAAGCCGTGCGTTGATCAACAGGTTCAACAAAGACATATTTGAGTTTGGCAATTCCGCTCCGAAAGTTCACGGGGCGACTTTGCAGTAAGACTGCGCCAAATGTACCAAAGGTCACAATGAAAAAGGCTGAAGGCTGCAGGAGTGATCCAATTCTGCCGCCATCAATCGATTGACCAATCAAAATTCCGATTAGTGCAAGTGCAATACCGCCTAGGCTGGCCCAGTCCATAATTTCTCTTTTAAGGTTGCGCGTATCCGAGCGACTGCTTGGCTATGCATTTGGGAAACACGAGATTCGGTGACGCTCATCACAGCACCAATTTCTTTTAAGTTCAGTTCTTGTTCGTAATACAAGCCCATCAACATTTTTTCACGTTCTGGCAAGGCATCAATCGACTCTTTCAGAGCCTCTTTAAAGTCCCTAGACAGCAGGCCGTTGATGACATCACTTTTATTATTCTGAATAAAGCGATCGAGAAAGTGATCTTCTTCTTCATTCTTATGAACATCTTCAAAGTAGATTAGCTGGTGTCCACCACAGTCAGTCAGAATCTGGAAATAATCGGCAATGTCGATCTTGAGCTTTTTAGCTACTTCGCTTTCGGAAGGGGCTCTGCCAAGACTATGTTGTAAGCTGGCAATCGCTTTTTCAACATCACGCATCTGTTTACGAATATTGCGCGGCAACCAGTCGGCACTGCGAAGTTCATCCATGATGGCGCCATGAATACGTTGAGTCGCATAGGTCTTGAACTGGGCGCCTTGGTTATCTTGGTACTTACCGGCGGCATCTAGTAAACCCATCATGCCTGCTTGGATCAAATCATCTGCCTCAACGCTAGCCGGTAACTTGGCCTTGATTTGATAAGCCATTTTTTTGACTAGGTCGGCGTATTGGTGGACCAGCGTTTCTTTTTGGTCTGTTTTTCCGTCGGCCTTGTACATGATTTATTGAGTGGGGGTTACGCCAAATTGGGGGGTAAAAATAGGGTCTCTTGTCATCGTTTGCGTCATTGCTGGGTATAAGTCTAAAACTACTGGACTTACCCAATTGTTACTAAGTGTACTAAAACCAATGATTTCCAGTTGAATCTGTGAAAAAGTCCGGCTGGCATGCTTTAGGTTACGAAAAACCGTCTTTGCTGTCTCCGCATTTTGGGCGCTGACGATAATGCCAAAAACCCGGTTTTCAGGACTTTTGGCCAGCAACTTAATGATCCCAAATGCCCGCTTTATAGATTCAGAGCTTTGCGCCAATTTGAGTACGATTTCGTGTTGATTTAAGAGTGCCAAGGGGAGCTCCTGAGCCCGGTCTAGGCTCATATCGATAAAGTGAATATTCCGTCCACCGATATCCATAGTTAGGTCTTGTAGAAGCTGACCTTTGCCTTGGGCTAGTTTTGTACTTAAGGCTTTAATTGGGCAAGCCTTGGTTGGCATCAAAATCCGCCTGAGACCTTCTGCTTGATCGCGTGGATTAAGCATATTGAACGTGCCCTTGTGTTATCGCTGTAGATTTGCTGAAAAAAGCAGGCAAGTCTTCTGGTCTGACAATCGAGAGGTGATCACTAGAGTCTTCTTGTTTGAAAGCCTCTTCAATCAAAGCGATTTTATCGACTAGAGCAATGTCTTCTGGAACACGTTGACCATTGGTGAGATACAGGACTTTCAGTTTATTTTGCAGAACCACATTAATAACGCCGCCCAAACCAATTGCTTCATCTACTTTAGTGATGATGCAGCCATCCAAACCTCTGCCAGCAAACGCCTTGCTCACATTATTGAGCGTATCCAAGGTGCCACTAGCATTTAGGCAAATGATTTTTTTGATATCACGTGATGCCTCGCACAGCATATCAAGCTGACTACTAACCATCTTGTCTTTTTGGCTTAAACCAGCCATATCGATGAGGACGAGCTTCTTGTCTTGTAATTTCTCAAGGGTCTGTTGCAATTCTTGAGCATCTTTTGCGGCAAACACTTCAACACCCAAAATCTTGCCATAAATACGCAATTGCTCATGACCGCCAATACGATAAGTATCAGTGCTTACCAAGGCAATGTCTTGATTGCCATGTTTAAGGACAAAGCGTGAGGCAATTTTGGCAATCGTCGTAGTTTTGCCGACACCAGTAGGCCCAAGCAAAGCATAAATACCATGTTGGTTCATGATTTCCGCTTCATTTTCTAGGGCCTGCATATTCTTAGCCAGTAAATTCATTGCCCAAGGCTTGGCTTCTTTAGCCGAAAAATCAGAAGGGAGTTTGCTAATCACGCGTTTAGCCAGATCTAGATTAAAGCCAGCAGATAAAAATTGACTCATCAAATCCCGTTTATTAGGGCTGAACTCAAGGGTGCTATTAGAGAGAGTCTCCAGTTGTGCCTGGAACTGATTGCGCATTTCGCGCATTTCTTTAAGCATCCCCTGAATCTGAGGATGATTGATGATCTCAACGGGCTGCTCTTTAGGCGCTATCACCTCTACATTAGTAGTAGTCAACTCGACAACAGGGGCAGCTACCTTAGAACTAGATCTACCATTGAGTAAATCGACAGTAGCCTGTACCTTTTTGGCTTGCAAGGCTTTTTCCGCTTGTTCCTTAGCAGTAGACACGCTGCCCAGCAGGTTTGAGCCAGGAAGAACGCTGGATTCACTGCGCGCCAAAATTTCTGTCCAGCCGTTAATCGAGCGATTAGAAATAATGGTAGCGTCTTCACCAAGCTCTGCTTTGACTTGCATCAAAGCCTGACGAGTCGTTTTGGCTAGAAATTTTTTCATGGTCATACTGAACCTCCAATTAAGTTGGCAACACGGATAGTTTTGGAATCGGGTAATTCTTCATGAGAGAGCACGCGTAGATTAGGCGTAACCCTCTTCAAAAATTTGGCTAAGGTCGCGCGTAAGGGTGAAGCAACGAGCAATACTGGGGAATGTCCGTTTCTCTCTTGTGCTTTAGCTGCTTCATTCGCTTCGTTGGCAAGGGTTTTAGCAATGCCAGGCTCAATTGAGCTGTTATCGCCAGAGCCAGTCACTGCTTGCATCAATAAACGCTCAAGATTGTTTTCTAATGAAATCACTGACATCTCATTGCTATTAGGGAAGAGCTGTTGCGTAATTGCGCGACCCAATTTGATTCTGACTTTCGCAGTCAGATCGGCAGGATCTTGTGTATGAGGAGCATATTCAATGAGCGTTTCCATGATGGTGCGCATATCGCGGATCGTGACACCTTCAACCAAAAGATTTTGCAGTACTTTTTGTACTACTGAAATCGTCAGTAATTTGGGAATCAGGTCTTCAACCAATTTTGGTGACTCTTTAGCAAGTAGAGTGACTAATTGCTGAACCTCCTGATGTCCCAGTAATTCTGAGGCATGCATCCCAATCACATGATTGAGGTGAGTAGCAATTACTGTACTTGCATCGACTACGGTATAGCCTTTACTTTGGGCGTCTTCGCGTAGTGAATTATCAATCCAGATAGCAGGTAAATCAAACGCAGGATCAGAAGTCACCGGGCCAGGTAGTTCACCAGTCACGTTACCAGGATTAATGGCTAAAAATTGACCGTAGTGGGATTCTCCTTTGGCAACCTCTACGCCCTTAAGCTTAATGACATAGGCAGATGGCTTGAGATCCAGGTTGTCGCAAATATGCACAGGTGGAGTTAAAAAACCCACATCTTGTGCAAACTTTTTACGAAGTGCCTTAATGCGTTTAATGAGATCACCACCGTGACGTGAATCAACCAAGGGAACGAGACGAAAGCCTACTTCAAGACCCAATGCATCGACTGGCATGACATCATCCCAAGTGGCATCAATAGATTCTTGAGCCACTTCTTGGCTTGCATTTGTCTCTGACTCCAGCAATTTTTTAGTTTGATTCTTTAATGAATAAGCAATGCCGGCAAGGGTGGCTGCAAGTAAAAGGAAGGCCAAATTCGGCATGCCTGGAATGAGGCCCATGCCACCAATAATGATGGCTGTAATATTGAGAATCTTCGGATTGGTAAAGAGTTGCTTGGTTAACTGTGTGCCAATATCTTGATTATTCGCAACGCGTGACACCACAATACCGGCCGCAACTGAAATGATGAGCGATGGAATTTGGGCTACTAAGCCATCACCAATAGCCAGTAAAGTGTAATTTTTAACGGCTTCACTAAAGCTTAAATCATGCTGGAGCATGCCAACAATCAGGCCGCCCAGAATATTGATGACGATTACCAGAATGCCGGCTATCGCATCGCCACGAACATATTTCGAGGCACCATCCATGGCACCATAAAATTCAGCTTCTTGACCAATATCTGCACGGCGGCTACGCGCTTCATCTTGACCAATTAAACCTGCATTGAGATCAGCATCAATTGCCATCTGCTTACCGGGCATCGCATCTAAGGTAAAACGAGCACCTACTTCAGCAATACGCCCAGCACCTTTAGTTACAACTGTAAAGTTAATGATGGTCAAGATGATAAAAACTACAATACCAACAGCGTAGTTACCGCCAATCAGGAAGTGTCCGAAAGCTTCGATGACCTTACCAGCGGCAGCAGGGCCTGTATGACCTTCAGTTAACACTAAGCGGGTAGAAGCTACGTTTAAGCTCAAACGTAACATCGTTGTGACTAAAAGCACTGTCGGAAAGGCTAAAAAATCCAGCGGTTTAGCAGTTTGCAGTCCGATCATTAATACCAAGATGGACAGGGCAATATTGAAGGTGAATAAGAGATCCAAGCCAATTGCAGGAATCGGCAAAATCATCATGGCCAGTAACATCACGATGATGATAGGACCTGCAATCGTCTTGCTATTGAGGTTTTTGAGAGACTCTAAAAATTGTGTGAAGTTCATGATGCAAGCTCAAGTTGCTTAGTGTTAGATAGCGGGTCTAATTCATCTGGCACAACAATATTGTGTGGTTGAGTTGGGTAAGCGCCGCTGCGACCATTGAAGTTCTTCACCTGGAACACAAAGGCCAAAATCTCAGCAACAGCGAGGTATAGGGATTCTGGAATTTCTGCATCAAGTTCAGTATTGGCATAAATTGCACGCGCAAGTTTGGGTGATTCCAATATCAAAATTTCATGCTCTTTAGCAATTTCTCGAATACGTAACGCCAAGGTATCTGTCCCTTTAGCTAGGAGCATCGGAGCTCGCATATCACCTTCTTTGTATTGAATGGCAACAGAGTAGTGCGTAGGGTTGGTGATAATGACATCTGCCTTTTGTACATTCGACATCATGCGGCGACGTGACATCTCTCTTTGTTGTTGGCGAATCTTGGCTTTGATTTCAGGGTTACCGTTACCTTCTTTAGATTCTTGCTTTAATTCTTGGCGGCTCATCTTGTGTTTTTCAGCATAGCGATAGAGTTGATAGGGGACATCAACTAATGCAATGACTACTAAAGCACCCACAATAAAAATGAATGCTTTGACAAGAAATAAGCCGGTCTTTGCAAGGCCTACTTCAACTGGAATCAGCGAGAGCGTAATCAGCTGAGGAAAATCTGCAGAAATTACAAAGTAAGCTACTACACCTATCAGGGTTGCTTTAGCAATGGATTTAACGAGCTCCACTAGGGAGTTTTTAGAAAAGAGATTGCCCATGCCTTTGATGGGATCAAGTCTTTCTAAATTGGGTGTGAGTAATTGAGTGCTAAAGTTCCAGCCGCCAACCAATACTGGCGCTGCAAGGGCGGCAATCATTAATGCAAAGCCAAGCGGAGCAAAGGCGATTAATAAGTCGATAACCTGATCAGATAAGCGGCCAAGACCGGCTTCTGGATTGAATGCCAATTTGCTATCAAAAGTCAGACCACTACTCAGCAGGTCTTTTAATGCGGAGTTGAGGTGATAACCCAACCCCCAGACTGACATGCCGGCAGTAAACAGCAAGACGCAAGTCGCCAATTCCTTGGAGCGAGGAACGTCACCCTCTTCGTACGCTTTTTCTAGTCGCGTCGACGAGGCCTGTTCTGATTTTTCTAAATCGCTTTCTTCTGCCACCGCTACACCTTAAAAGGATTAAATTGCTGATAAATGATTTTCAGCGAGCAGGGCTTAAATGAATTGCTGGAAAAGGGGGGTGAACCCCCCTTAATTCAAGCTTCTAAAACCCAGTTTATTGGCAATGGAAGGCCAAAAACATCCGATTTAGAGTGACTGTTGGGTATAGCGACGACCTTAGATGGGGCTTAAAACAGCTTCCAGTCAGGGTCTTTTTCAGCAGGATTTGCTGCGGGATTTTCAAGTTCTGGACTCTTTGGCGCATCAAGTGAAGTAGTCTTGACAGGGGTATTTTGAGGCGCTGAAACTGTCAAATGACCAAAAGTCTCAGCTAAAGCATTGGCATGTTGCAAGAGCATTTCCCCGCTGAGAGCCGTATCTTTCATGGTTTCGACATTTTTCTGGGCAATTTTTTCGACCTGGGACACGGCGCCATTCACCTCGTAGAGGTTCAGGCTCTGATCTAAAGAGGCGGTCGTAATGTTGGCGCTCATATCAGCAACATATTGCGTGGAGCTGGCAATACGCTCAACGACCTTATTAATGCCATCTATTTTCTCAGAAGGAATTCCTGCCTGAGCTACTTCGGTACTTAGGGCGTTAGCCATTTCTGTACTGGATACTGCCATGAGCCGAACTTGCTTAGCGTTTTCAGCATTTTGTTTAGTGCTTTCACCCAAACCTTGCATCTTCAGGTTTGAGTTTTGCAAGACTTGAGCCTGCTCTTGTGCGCCTTTGATCAGGCTTGCATGGTAAAGCGTTAATTCCTTAGCTAGCTTCTGAATTTCTACCCCTTGAACTTGGGCAATACTACTGAACTCTTCCATTTTATCTAGCAGTTGATTCATGGTCTTGTTGAGTAAATTGACTTCTTCCAGTTCGCTATCAACGGATAGCCGTTTACTTAGATCATGGTTTTGCAACGCTGCTGGAATGGTTTGAGCTTGCGCTAAAGCTTTTTGGAGTGCTTGCTCAATAGTGCGCTGCGCAGATTCAGATGCTTGACCTTTTTGCATTGCCAGATCAATAGTAGTGTTGAGTTCTTGAGCGAATTCATAAAAAGCACCGCGATGCTGATCTGCATCTCGGCGGCCTAAGAGTTTGCCGTCTTGCAGGGCGGCGTTCAAAATGCTGGTATCCAGTATGAACTGTTTCCACTCACCCTGAATCGCTTTAATGGCCGCCATTGCACTGCTATGATCACCTGCACTCAATGCAATGCGGTAATCTAATTGGCCGCTAGCGATATAGCCTGCAGCCTTCGTTAATTCTTCAGGACTAGCGCCTAAACTATGTTTGAGAGTTCGAGAGATTTGAGCAGCCAGGCTCAGCATGATTAGCATGCCGACAGCAATAATCATCAGCTTGTCAGTTGGCAAGCTGTTGTTGGAAGAGGGGGCGCTTGATTTTGCTGAGGGAGTATCTAAGGAAGCTTCGTTTGGCCGATTGGCTGGCTCACTTACAGAAGTTACGGGAACCGAAGGGGCTGCAGGATTCACTTCAGCAACACTTTTCTTTTGTAAGGCAATTAGTTTTGCGCTCGCTTGTGCCTTGATAAGAGCATCTAGATCTGTCATCACTTGCGTTTGCAAGCCTTGAGTGCGAGCGAGTAATGCGCTGGCTTGCGATAAATAATTGACTTGCAAAAGGTCAACGGCAGGTTTGATAGATTGGTTAACCAGCTTGTCAAAATCGCTTGTAAATTGGCTTGCTACCGTTTTTTCTTCAGCGCTTAAAGGCTGCGCTAAGAAGGACTGCCACATAGCATTCATCTGTGCAAGATCTTGAGTGACGCGTTCCGCTAGATTACGCACTTCCTCTGAGACGGGATCAGGAGATTTTTTCTCTGCGTATGCGGTATTTAAAAAAATACGATTTTGTGCAATCAGCTCTTTGAGCTTATTTAAATCAACAGGTGCAGGCGTATCCACTTTTGGTGATTCAGATGCAGTGTTTGTTGATGATGAAGAGCTTGACGACTTTAAAGTTATCTTGAATTCTGGAGTCCAGCTTTGGGTATTGATTAAGAGCAAGCCTGCCATAACAAGCGCGGTCAATAACATGCCGAGCAGGCTAACCTTGACTGGCAAGTAAGGAAGTTTCGAAAGTCCGGTATTGAGTTTGATCATGATTTACATTATTACAAATAAACGGAAGGGTAAATAACTCAATTGAAGTGGCAAAGCCTCAGGGTTTAACTTCTGTCTTAGCGGCTGGCTTCACATCTGGCTTGGCGTCTACCTTAGTGGTTGGCTTTGCCTCAGGGGCTGAAGTTGGGGCGCTTTTAGGGCCTGAAGCTTGTATACCTTTTTGTACCCCTTCAGCATTACCAGCTTCAATGGACATATTTTTCTCTATGCGCTCTTGCGCTTTTTTGTTCATCACAATAATGGAGATGCGGCGATTAATGGGGTTTAGTGGATCTGTCTTGTCATATAAAACTGCAGAAGAAAGACCAATCACTTGGAGTAATTTAGTTTCGTCCATACCGCCGTTAACCAATTCTCGCCTGGCAGCATTCGCTCTGTCGGCAGACAGTTCCCAGTTGCTATAAGACTTTTCTTTATTAGGGAAGGGCAATGCATCGGTGTGACCAGACAAAGTAAGTTTGTTCTCAACACCATTGAGTGACTTGCCAATCGTTTTCATAATCTCCCGCGCATAAGGCTGGAGTTCATCATCGGATAAGGCAAACATGGGTCTTTTCAGGTTATCCACAATCTGAATACGTAAACCGTCATCAGTAATATCAATGAGAATTTGTTTTTTCAAGCTTTGCAGTTGTGGGTTATCTTGAATAACAGATTCCACTTTGGTTTTCAGTTGCTTGAGGCCCTCCTCATCCAGCATCTTTTGTGGAGATTTATCGCTGTTGTCATCTGCTTTAGAAACTTCACCGTCTTTACGCGTCAGATCTTTACCGCCACCAACGAAAATACCACTTGAACCAGTAGTGCTAGGACCTGTGGAGACTATCTTTTCAATCGGCATCTTGAAATATTCAGAGATGCCTTTTAAATCTTCCTTAGAGACTGATGCTAAAAGCCACATCAACAGGAAGAAGGCCATCATGGCGGTTACGAAGTCTGCATACGCAATCTTCCATGCACCTCCGTGTGCCCCACCAGCCACTTTTTTAATGCGTTTTACAACAATGAGAGGCTTTTCTTCTTTAGTAGCCATGGATTAACGCGTTTTAGCGCCTTTAATATATTCTTCGAGCTCCAGAAACTCAGGACGTTCGGTTGAGTTCAATACCTTACGTCCAAACTCTACTGCAATCGTTGGTGCATAACCATTTAAGCTGGCTAGCAAAATGATCTTAGCGGTCTGTAGCATCTTAGAAGATTCATTCAGCTTTTGTTCTAGGATAGTTGCCAATGGGCCAACGAATCCGTAGCAAAGCAAAATACCCAAGAACGTTCCCACTAGCGCATGGGCAATCATGACGCCCAACTCATTGTTTGAAACTTGGCCAACTGAGGACATCGTGTGGACCACGCCCATCACGGCCGCCACAATACCAAAGGCTGGCATACCGTCGGCCATTTTTGCAACAGCATGACAGACCGCATGACCTTCATTGTGATGTGTCTCAATGTCCACATCCATGAGGTTTTCAATTTGAAATGGCTCCATATTGCCTGAGAGCATCATGCGTAAGTAATCGCATAAAAAGTCCATCAAATGATGGTCTTTCATAATCTTTGGGTATTTGGTGAAGATGGCGCTGTTCTCTGGATTTTCAACGTCTTTTTCGATGGCCATCATGCCGTCTTTACGAATCTTGGTCAAAAACTCAAACATCATTGCCAGCAAATCTAAATAGAGGGCTTTGCTGTAGCTCGATGGAGCAATCACAGTTGGCAAAGCTTTCACTGTTGCTTTAATGGTTTTCATATCATTGCCGACCAAAAAAGCACCAAATGCAGCGCCCCCAATCATCAATAATTCGATTGGCTGGAGGAGGGCTGCGAGATGTCCGCCGGCCATCGCAAATCCACCGAAGACTGAGAAAATAACGACTACATAACCAATGATGACAAACACTAGAAGCCCCTTTTTGCCTGAATAACAGAAGAATACCTGTAATTACGACATTTAATTGCCTGAATAAAGCATGATTATGGCGCCTGTCTTCCCGTTAAGTAGGGCGATATTGGCCAATGACGTAGACAAAGCATTCGCGCTGGTCTGAGCTAAAGCCCATTTTCTGTGATTCATCAATGCCAGGGACGGGAAATTCATGGCTAATTAAGAGGCTTTCGCTATTCATCTCCAAAAGGGCCTTGTCCCAGAGTTCGGGCATTGCTGCAGGAGAAAGGTAGGCAAAAATCAGGTCATAGTCGGAAAAATTCACTTTTTCATAGTTGCCTAGACGAAAGCGAACCCTAGAAGTAAAGAATTTGGCTTGTATAAGACTTATAAGCCAGGGCAAAGGCGCTATCTCAATGCCCTCAACCCGAGATTCTGGTCGTAATTGGGCTATGCGGAGTGCAAAATTGCCTAGACCGCTGCCAATTTCCAGAATTCTGAGCTTTTTGCCCGGTAAAAGTTCAGAAACTGCAGTCCAAACCTCGGGTTTGGAGGGGTAAAAAGGCACTTGAGTGATAAAAACTGACCAAAAGAGGGCTCCAGTAAAGATGAAACCCGCTAAAAAGTAGCTGGTGGGAATGTGTAGTTCCAATGCCGCCCAAATAGCTAGTGGGAAAAAAAGTTGAATATAGCGCCACCAGTGCGCCATTTTAAATTGAGCGCTTAAAAAATAGGCAAATATACCTTGCGCTACAAATAAGCATGCCAGGCTGGGAAGCCATTTATAGAAATGAAAGCCCAGTTGTATTAAAAGCCAGCACAGGGTGGCAGCCAAAATAAAAGCAATACCCTGAACGAGAAGGGCAATAAGAGCAGGCGGAGCCTTACTAAAACCAAAATACCTTGCCATCAAAACTTCAGTTTTTAAAAATCATTTAAGTAAATCCTCATCAATTGCAATTTTGAGCCGTAAAGGGAATATATAGGAATCTATACAAGCGGACTCTATTTAAATGTTTGTTGGTATTGAAGTATTCAAGTGAAGAAGTTTAGGGTTTATGGGCTAAGGATATGTCGCGTTTAAATTATCTTTCATTATTGATTGTGAGTCTTCTGATTTGTTCAGGATGTACATCTGCGAGCTCGCCCTACGCAGTCAACTGTGAAAATTGCAATGCTCAACCTTACTACTCAGTGATGATTATTCAACCTGGTATGTCTAGTGATTTTCCAGTGAGTTATCGCGTTCGACTTCCTGAGGGTGATACGAAGCTCAGTAAGGTAATGCCAACTGAGGCAGTGAGTTCAAGAGCGGTACCCCAATGAAATTGCATTTAAATCCTTTCGTATTCTCGATTCGCCTTGCAAGCACATGCGCTTTTTTTTCTGCAGTATTTTCCTTGAGTGCACACGCCCAGACACAAGCAAGTCAAGAGAGGACTGTTTCACCTTATCCATTTCGATATGAGGCCATTTCCCTCATTCCAAGTACCTCATCTTCTGGCGCCTTAAATACAGCCTCGATGTTTATCGCTGAGCAGTTAGAGCGTAATCTTTCCCCGGAAATGAGAAGCCGTGCATTGGTAGTCACAGATTTTGTTGATCTCAGTACTTTGAATGAGACTTCTCAGCTAGGCCGGCTCTTGGCGCAAAACTTGATGCATGAAATGCAGTTAAGAAATTGGTCTGTCACAGACGTTACCTTCAGAAAAAATATTCTGATTGAATCTAGCGGTGAGTTTTCTCTGAGTAGGGATGTCAAGCAACTGAAGCCACCGGTACAAACCGGTAGCATTATTACTGGCACTTATGTGAATACCGCTGAGGGACTTATTCTGAATGTCAGAATGATTCAGGTCATCAGTGGCGCTGTAGTATCCACAGCGCAAGTTAAGTTGCCGCAAGATCGTTTGATCTCGCATTTGTTGAATGGTCCTCCAAGACCACCAGCTATGCCAATTTTAAACCTCGCTAATTAATCGTACTAGTACCCACTAGTAGAATACGACTTTTATTGATATTCTGAATCGATATGTCTATTCGCCAATCCCACAACTTTTCTTATCTATCTATAGGTATTGTTTTTCTCTGTGTACTTTTGGGTCTTACCGCTTGTGGTACCACTAGTCGTAGCGATGCTCAGTGCCTTACATTTGAAGATAAGCTGCAAGCAACGGATTTAACTGTCTTGGTTTCGGGCATGGCAACTGAGCTCAATACCTCATTACCTAAATTTGATCCTAATGGTCCAGACGAGTACGGTGTGTTACTCGTGGCTGATTTTGTCAATGTCAACACGCTCAAAACAGAGCCTAATGTCCTAGTCATGAGCGAGATGATGCGGAGTTATCTTGCGCGTATCCCCGGGAAGAAGGTAGTGCAAGTAGAGTTTGGTAAAGATATTCGTATCAGCGATACCGGCATTGTGTCTTTGACTCGCAAGATTGGTCAGGCTGGTAATACGAAGGTTGGCGCCAGTCAAGTGATTGTTGGAACTTACCTCAATTTGCCCAACAAGCTAGTGATTAATGTTAAAGCCATTGATCCCAGCAATCAAATTATTAGCGCTGCGATTGTGCGAGAGCTGAACTATTCTTGCAGTGGCGGTAAATTAAGACTCGACAAATAGCAATGCTATCTAATCCATTGAGTGATTTGATTTACTAGCTCTTTAGGATCTACCGTTTTAGAAATACAGCCATTCATTCCATGATCAAGGCATTGTTGAGAGGTATCTGCACACACTCTGGCACTAAGCCCAATGATGGGTAAAGACTTCAAATGCGCTTGTTCCCGAATTTGCTTGCAAGCTTGTAAGCCATCTAACACTGGCATCTGAATATCCATCAAAACTGCGTCGTATTGTTTGGTCTTTAAGAGTTCTAGCGCATCTTGTCCATTGTTTGCGACGTCGATACGCGCGCCAAAAATTTCTAAGTATTCTTTTAGTGCTTCTTGTGCGATAGCATTATCTTCAGTTAACAGAATGACAAGATCTTGAAGCGGTCTATCTTGAAGACTTTGTTGAGTGCTTTGCTTGCGATGATGTGATTCGTACTTATCAAGATATTGTTTTAAATAAATCCTAGTCTCTGCAAGTACCTCTAGAAAATCATGATAGTTTTCAGCAGGGAGTTGGCCGAGTCTTAAGTCTGCATCTAGAAACTGTGCTGCAGCAAATACTGCATCGGCTCCAATGGTGCATGCAGACCCCTTAAATGCATGAATCCTTTTTTGTGCTGCCTGGAAATCATTCATTGCAACTTCATTTTGCAGGCCTACGCTGCAATCCCTGCAATCCACTACAAATAGGTTGAGTAACTTGAAAGTCAAAGTAATATCATTCATCAACAATGCAATTTTATTGATGTTAAAGCCGGGCAAGTCCTGCATTACCGTATCGGATAGCTTTTGGGGATCAGCAATATCTGTATTGGTTGATTTCAGATGCTCGCGTAGGGGTCGTAATTGCAAAATGCAATTGACCACTGTTTGATATAGCCTGTTTGGATCGATGGGCTTACTAATAAAGTCGCTCATTCCATAATCAAAGCACTGTTGAATTTCATCAGCGAATACACCTGCGCTAAGCCCAATGATGGGTAAGGACTTTAAATGCGCTTGTTCCCGAATTTGCTTGCAAGCTTGTAAGCCATCTAATACTGGCATCTGAATATCCATCAAAACTGCGTCGTATTGTTTGGTCTTTAAGAGCTCTAGCGCATCTTGTCCATTGTTTGCCACATCGATACGCGCTCCAACGCGCACCAGAAATTGCTTAATGACAACCTGATTAATAAGGTTGTCTTCAACAATGAGTACTTGAGCCGTTGCTAATACCGGGTGGTATCCATTTGTTTGGCTCTCCATAGAGCTTGTGTTGTTTATAGTCACAGTTTTGCTCTAAATTCTGTGAACTGAGCACAAGAAATCTTAATATCTAAATTGAGTGAGAGAGTATTAGGGCTGGGTGATGATGGAGTCAAGCTCATTGCATTGCCTAATTTTTGGTAGCTTCGTGGCGTATACAAAATTTGGTCTCCATTTACACTTAGGCCTTATAAATCGGGCTTTTGCTAACCATTCGAATTATTTTTTTTGCTGATTACCTAGGTCTATTGCGACTTATTGAGACTGTCTAATCAGCAGCACAAAAACATCTTATACAGTTTTGTAAGTATTTTCCTTACTAAATTTGTAGCATTTATCTCATTTAGAAAAAAATTGGGTCGGGCAAACTACATTCATCGCGAAAGTACTAAATCGCATAAATTAAGTGAGATAGAACATGCAACTGATTGATAAATCACAAGAAAGCATTATGACAGAAATTCGTGAAGCGAATCTGAATTATTTAATGCTGGCTCAACAGATGATTCAAGCAGACAAGGATCAAGCTGTTTTCCGCCTTGGTGTGAGTCAGGATATCGCTGATTTAATTGGGGATTTAAGCAATTCTCAGCTGATCAAGTTGGCTAGCTCCAACATGATGTTGATGCGCTTTCGCTTTGATGATGCCGCTATGTTGGGTATGTTGACCAAGAATACTAAGGGTTTATCCCAATCCATTGTCCACAGCTCAATTTTGATGGCCGGCCAAAAAGCCGAAGCTATTGCCTAATTTCTGCAATACCTATAAAGAAAGCGGAATTTAGATCATGAAAGTCAAAAGCATCGTTGGTGAGACCGAGCAACTTCAGTTAGCAATTCAGTTAATTAACTTAGGTGCTCGCCTGCAGTTGCTGGAGTCGCATACTTCTTTGTCACGCGAGCGTTTGACTAAGCTTTACAAGGAATTGAAAGGTATCTCACCTCCAAAAGGGATGTTGCCATTCTCAACCGACTGGTTTTTGACCTGGCAACCGAATATTCACTCCTCTTTATTTCTCAATATCTATAATTTCCTAAAAGAAAATACTGGTGTTACTGGTATTCAGGCGTTAATTAAGTCTTATCAGCTTTATCTTGAGCAATATCACATCATTGAGCAGGCTGACGACCATCCTGTCAGCGATGAGCCAGTCATCAGTTTGATCCGTGCGTGGACTCTGATTCGTTTTGTAGAGCAAAAACTCCTGAAAACTGAAACTTGTTCATGCTGTAAAGGGAAGTTTGTTGTTGATGTGTATGACTTACATGAAGAATATGAGTGCAATCTGTGTAATGTGCCCTCAAGAGCGGGCAAGTATCAGAAGAATAAGAAATTATTACTTGCTGCCTAAGCTTTCAAAGCCCATCATTCAAATCAGTTTTATCCTTTTATAAATCTCTTTCCAGACGCTATTTCTAGCGGAGTCTAGGAATTAAGGCTATTAAATGCCTTTTTTCTAGCCATTAAAAAAACAGTAATTAATTAATATGGCTTAGTAACCTAAGCCATTAATTTTATTGTGTTTTTTAGTTTGTATGAATAATTCAATCACTTCCTTAGCATCTAGTCTGCAAAGTGCAGTCAATGATGTTCAGGCACGTCTTGATAAAACGCAAACACAGATTGCCAACGGTAAACAGCCTCTCTCAAAACAAGATGCTAGTGTCGTTGCTAGATTATCTAATCAGGCCACTAGCCAAGATGCTGTTCAAGGCAATATTACTAATGCCAACAACATCATCGATATTACACAAACAGGCTTAAGTTCAATCTCATCGATTTTGTCCCAAATGCAAGGTTTGGCCACGCAAGTGTCTAATGGTTTATTTAACTCCGTTGATCAGAGTAATTTGTTTGCTGAATTTGCTAGCCTTAATAAACAAATTGGACAAATTGCTGCGACAACTAGCTTAAATGGCAATAATTTACTTACTGGTAACCAGACATTATCAGTAGTGAGCGGTACCGATGGTGTGAATAACCAAACTACTGTCATTCAGGGTATAGATATCACCCGCCTACAAGCGGCTCTGAATGCCATTACTTTTGCTGTAGCTTCTCAAAATTTAACGCCAACTACAATAGTAGATGGTGTACCTACTGTTAGTGCCCCCACTAGCGCACAACAAACGATTACCTTTAATGGTTTGGCAAATGGCGATAGTGCAACTGTAGGCGGGCTCACTTTTACAGCCACTCGAGATTTAACGGCGGCGCAAGTGGCAGCAGCCTTTACACAAAAGATCAATAACCCAAGCAGTACTCCTGCAGGCGGTAGCTTTGCGAATAGTTTTACAAGTAGCTTTACTGCTGCTGATAATGGTAGTGGCATAGTGATCCTTACGGGATCGATCGCTGGACCACAATCTATTTCCGTTAGCGGCAACATTGCTAGTGCAACATCTCCAATTACTAGTGGCAACATTACCATTAACATCCCTGGAGTAGCTTATGTAGCCCCTACTAATGCACAACAAACTATTAGTTTTAATGGTTTAGCGAGAGGTGACAGCGCGACTGTAGGTGGCTTAACATTCACTGCTGCTAGCGATTTAAGTGCAGCGCAAGTGGCAGCAGCCTTTACTCAAAAGATCACTACCCCCAGTAGCACTCCAGCAGGTGGTAATTTTTCGAATAGTTTTATAGGTGGTCTTGATGCCACTGACCTTGCCAATGGTTCAGTTAGATTGACGAGTAATCCTTTAGGCTTTCGAAATCCAGTTGCAGTCAGTGGCAACATTACGAGCGCAACATCTCCAATTACTAGCAGCAATATCACTAGCAACATCTCTGGAGTGACCTATGTAGCGCCTACTAATGCTCAGCAAACCATCAGCTTTAATGGTTTGGCTGGAGGGGATAGTGCTACTGTAGGTGGGCTAACTTTTACTGCAAATAGTGATTTAACGGCGTCACAGGTTGCCAGCATTTTTTATCAAAAGATTGCAAATAGCAGCAATAGCGCTGCTGGTAACTTTACCAATAACTTTCAAGGTGGTTATAACCTAACGAGCCCGGGCTCTGGAAATGCCGTGACCTTTACTGCAACGGCAACCGGTCCAAGCTCGATTGGGGTTGGCGGTAATATTACAAGCGCAACAACAGCGATCACTTCTGCGAATGTTGCTAGCAACCGCACTGGGGTGGCCTATGTGGCACCATCTTATGCACAACAAACCATTCGCTTAAATGCTATGGCGCCTGGTGATACTGCTACTGTCGGTGGCCTAATACTAACTGCCACCACTGGCTTAACAGCAGCGCAAGTGGCAGCAGCCTTTGCACAAAAGATCAATAGCCCAAGCAGTACTCCAGCAGGCGGTAATTTTACGAGTAGCTTTATAGGTGGTTTTAGCGCTGTTGACAATAGCAACGGTACTTTTACGCTTAATGGAAATGCAGTAGGGCCGATGAGCGCAATTGTCGTAAGCTCTACCTTGTCTTCTTCTATTAGACCTGCATTAAGTGCAAGTGACATAACCATTATTGCTGCCGGAAGCCCTTCTTTAGCAGCCCAGTTTTCAGTTGTATTGCATTCCTTGGCAGCGGGAGAAACTGCTACAGTTGGAGGTCTTACATTTACAGCGAGCTCAAATGTAACGGCAACTCAAGTTGCCGATATTTTTGCAGCCAAAATTAATTCGAATACAGATAGTTCTTCAGGGACATTTTTGAATGCGTTCTCGGGTGGATTTACTGCAACATCATCTGGGATGGGAAATTTAGCTCTTAATGGAACTTCATTTGGTGCGAGAGCAATGGAGGTTAGCGGTAGAACTGTAAGTGCAACCATTATCCAGTCCTCAGATGTTTCTATTTCTGTAACAGGTAATTACTCTAGCTCAGGCAACTATGCTCAGCAGTTGATTCAGATGAGGGCCTTATCTGCTGGCGAGACTGAAACTTTAGGAGGTCTTACTCTTACCGCAAATTCAAATATGACGGCAAGAGATGTGGCGATTGCATTTTTAAATAAACAGCAATACAACTCAGATCCACCTTCAAGTGCTGGCTCCTTTGGTGGCACTAGTTTTACTTATGGCTCGCAATTCTCTTTAAATAACTACAACGTAACCCTTGGACAACTGTCTGCAAATGCTTCTAGTCCAGGCCCCAGAGATTTGCTACCCGCATCTGGAACTGTGACCGGAGGTAGTGGTAATAGTGCGCTGAGCGCGTCTGATGTGACAACAATTTCTGTCGGAACTGCAAGTCAAGCCGGCGCTTATGCGCAGCAAACTGTGCAGTTTCATGATCTGTTTCCTGGTGAGAGCGTTACTGTTGGTGGCCTTACCTTTTACGCCAATACTTTCGTGAATGCAGCTACAGTGGCAAATAATTTCTCTGCGCGGATGACTAGTAATACCAGCTCACCTGCAGGCGGATATTTTGGCGGCTCATTTTCTGCAAACTTTGCCCCAGGATCTATATCAAGTGGTTCTTTATCAATCACCGGTACTTATTACGGACCACAAGGCGCAATTTCAGTTAGTGGAAGTTCAAGTAGCATTCCATCGAGTAATGCTTATTTGTCGTCATCTAACGTTACAACTGTAGCCGCTGGTTTTGCAGGTATCACAGGTGTCTACGCACAGCAAACAGTCAGTCTGAATGCTCTAAATGCTGGTGATAGTGCCACGATTGGCGGATTAACATTTACGGCTGCTAAGGATTTGACTGCAACTGAAGTAGCACAAATGTTTGCAGATAAGACTGCTGCTAGCAGTCCGCATGATCCCCTTAATGCAGAGGGATCCTTTGTGGGCTCATTAACTGGTTTTAATGGCGCTAGTACGGGAAATGCATTGACTTTAACCGGCACTTCATTTGGACCGATGAGTACAGTGAGCGTGAGCGGCAGTGTGACTCCTAGAGTCGCCATATCTTCGTCTAATGTCACTACTCAAGCTGTAGGTTCTAATGGAACTGCAGGTGTCTACGCACAGCAAACAGTCAGTCTGAATGCTCTAAACGCTGGTGATAGTGCCACGATTGGTGGGTTAATATTTACGGCCGCAGCTGATCTAACGGCGGCCCAGGTTGCTACTATTTTTGCAAATAAGACTGCTGCATCACCAAGCGATCCATCGGCTAGCGATGGAATCTTTACCGGTATATTTATCGGTGGTTTTCGTGGTTCTAGTACGGGAAATGCATTGACTTTAACCGGCACTTCATTTGGACCGATGAGTACAGTGAGCGTGAGCGGCAGTGTGACTCCTAGAGTCGCCATATCTTCGTCTAATGTCACTACTCAAGCCGCAGGTTCTAATGGAACTGCAGGTGTCTACGCACAGCAAACAGTCAGTCTGAATGCTCTAAACGCTGGTGATAGTGCCACGATTGGCGGATTAACATTTACGGCTGCTAAGGATTTGACTGCAACTGAAGTAGCACAAATGTTTGCAGATAAGACTGCTGCTAGCAGTCCGCATGATCCCCTTAATGCAGAGGGATCCTTTGTGGGCTCATTAACTGGTTTTAATGGCGCTAGTACGGGAAATGCATTGACTTTAACCGGCACTTCATTTGGACCGATGAGTACAGTGAGCGTGAGCGGCAGTGTGACTCCTAGAGTCGCCATATCTTCGTCTAATGTCACTACTCAAGCTGTAGGCTCTAATGGTGTGTTGGGTGTCTACGCTAAACAGGCGGTTACTCTTCGCGATCTTAATTCTGGCGATAGCGCCACGATTGGTGGGTTGACGCTTACGGCCAATACCAACTTAACTGCCTCTGAAGTGGCTTCGATATTTGCTAGTAAAATTACTACAGGTAGAGATCCAGGTATAAATCTCGGGGTTTTCGGCGGGACATTTGTTGGTGGATTTACTGGCGAAAGTACTCGAAGTACCTTGACCTTAACTGGAACAGCCTACGGGCCGATGGCTACTGTTACTGCTAGTCAAATGGTTTCGGGTCAAGACAACGCGCCTAAGGCGATTGCTTTGATCAATCAATTCATTTCAGAGATCTCATCTACCCAAGCATCTTTGTCGGCTGCGAGTACGGATCTGAACGGCGCTCTTGATAAAAGTACAAAATTAGCGACAAGCTCGCAGAAAACAGTAGATGCAATTCAGAACATTGATTTGACAGCCTTGCAAGCAAGTCTGCAGGCTCTGAGTACCCAACAAAGTCTAGATTTTCAGGTAGTTGCGCAGATGAATACAGCCTCTGCTTCCATTCTGTCGATCTTTAGGTAATTACTTACCGGCATTTTCTTCCGCTTCTTCATCTTGATGGGCCTCAAACTGTTCGGGCAGGCCTGCGATCTTGAGAATGGCATTAGCAGTGTGGTGCGAGAGGATTTTACTATCGAACGGAAAGTAGATCCCTGTAATTGGTGAGAACCAAATGTCGTGATTGCCCCGGTGGGCTGGCGCATGATAGTTACAACCAGCTTCTTTGAGTATGACTAGTAAATCTGTAGAAAAAGAGTTACCACGATAAGACCCGATCACTTTTGCCATGATTAAGCCTCAGTTGGTATGTGAGCTACTGACGACTTACGGGCTAGCACTTCATACACAATTTCAGGCTGTTCCGTAAGTTTATTTAAAAGTATTAACTCTGGAACCATGGAAGAGAGCTTATTAAAGAGGATGTCAATAGAGTCAGCCTCAGTTGCCAATCCCAATACATCATCGGAGGTGGCGGACCAAATGCTCGCATCGTTATCCCACTCTGCGCGGATCAAAAATACTTTTTCCATGTGATCTCCAGTAACCAGATTGGTTCGACCTTTTAACATTCAAGAGTGCCCTAAGGATAATATAATAGAATAATGCGGAAATCTCTTAATTTATCAAAAATACCTATATAAATCAGTCACTAAGCCATGAAACCCACAAACATCTTAATTGTTGACGATACCGCTGAAAATATTGATCTATTAAAGGCTGTATTAGAGAGTCGTGACTATGCTGTTAAAACAGCTGCTAGTGGCGCCGAAGCCCTCAAATCTATCGAAGAGTCTATGCCTGATCTCGTGGTGCTAGATGTCATGATGCCTGAGATGTCCGGATATGAGGTGTGTCAGGCCATTCGTCAAAAACCACAAACTGCATTACTACCAGTAGTTATGCTCACAGCGCTGGATCCTTCCAGTGAAAAAGTCAAAGGAATAGAGGCTGGCGCAGATGACTTTTTAAGTAAGCCAATTAATCAGGCAGAACTGTTAGCGCGAGTAGATTCTTTGCTGCGTATCGCCGGCCTTCAAAAGGAAATTGCCGATAAAAATAAAGAGTTGTTACAACTGAATCAAGACCTAGAAAAAAAGGTTGCCCAACAAGTTGAGGAAATCGAGAGCCTTAATAAGCTCAAACGATCTTTGCCTGCGGATGTTGCCACCAAGATTGTTTCTGATAAACAGGAGGGTCTCTTACAACCTCATCGTAAAGAAATCACCATTGCGTTTTTTGAGTTGCGTGGCTTTGGTAATTTGGTGATGGATAGAGAGCCAGAAGAAGTCATGATCATTCTGAGCGAGTTTCATCAGATTCTTGGCAAACTCATTAGTCAATTTAATGGCACTGTCCAGCGTTTTTCTTGCGACGAAATCGTGATCTTTTTTAATGACCCGATACCGGTTGATAACGCTCCAATGCAGGCTATTAACCTGGCAAAACGGTTTCAAACGGCTTTTGCCAATCTCAAAGTTCGCTGGAGTCAAAAAGGCTACAACCCATCTTTGTCAATTGGGGTTGGTGTTGCCACTGGATTTGCTACCTTGGGTATGATGGGTTTTGAGGGGCGTGAAGACTATACCGCAATTGGTGCAGTCACTGAAATTGTTTCAAGGCTATGCCGTGAAGCTAAGGCTGGAGAAATTTTGATGGATGTGCGAACTCAGTCACGCTTAAATGCAGATTCTGGTGCTAAACCCCGTGGCTCAATTATGTTTAAAGATATCGATAAGTCCATTGAGGCATTCAAAATTGCACAGTAAAAATTCACTTCAATCCGCTTGATTAGGAGTTAATAGATGCAGAAACCTGAAAATCCAATAAATGAATCAGAAAGACTGGCGGGATTACGCCAACTTGAGATTCTAGATACGGAACCTGAAGAGCGTTTTGATCGCGTTACTAAACTAGCGCGCTCCGTATTTAATGTACCAATTGCATTGGTCTCTTTAGTAGATAAAGATCGGCAGTGGTTTAAATCGAGTTGTGGTTTGGATGCCTCAGAAACTCCACGAGATATTTCTTTTTGTGGACATGCTATCTTAGGTAAGGATATTTTTCTGATCCCCAATGCGCTAGAAGATAGTCGCTTTAAAGATAACCCACTGGTCACCGGAAAACCATTCATCCGTTTTTATGCGGGTATTCCATTGCATTTACCAGGTGGTTTGGCGGTTGGTACCCTTTGCATTATTGATACTGCGCCAAGAAATTTCTCAGAAAAAGAGTTGGGTCACCTCCGAGATCTTGCACTGGTAGTAGAGCAAGAGCTACAAGCCCACTTTGAAAGCTAAGGCTTTAGGGCTGGAAATCCTTCTAAAATTGCGAACACTCCATTGAAAAATAATCGTTTAGTCATTATCGCTTCGGGTGTTGCTTTGGGCCTATTGGTTGTTGCGATAGCCATTGCCGCTAGTTTTTTCTTGAAGTTCAATGCTGAATCGGAATGGAAGAGGCAGACAGATAATGTTTCTTTCACATTATCTGAGCACGCTGCGCAAACGTTTATTTCTGCGGAAGTTGCACTTAATAGTATCTACAACGCTTTACCGCAAAGCAGCTTTTCCAATGAATCTGCTTTTAAGCAGTATGCCGCTCAAAAGATAGTTCATCAACTGCTTGCTGAAAAGATTGCATCAAATCCCTTGATTGATGTGGCATCTATCGCTCTAGATGATGGGCGTTTAGTTAATTTTTCTAGATCTTATCCGCCACCACCGATCAACTTATCCGAGCGAGATTATTTTAAAGAACTCAGAGATCACTCGCTAAGCACTAATTTTTTTAGTTTGCCAGTTAAAAATAAGGGTACTGGCCAGTGGGTATTTTATATTGCCAAAAGACTGCAAACCCCAGCTGGTGAGTTCTTGGGAACATTACAGGTTGGTGTTTCAGCAGCAAACTTTTCTGAATTTTATAAAAAAGTGATTAGTAGTCTAGGTGAGGGTGCCTCCGTTTCTTTATATCGAAATGATTTTTCTTTAATGACTGCCTATCCCTTTAGGGAAGATTTAATTGGCCAGAAGATTTTGTCTAGTAGCACCAAGAAATTAATGTCAGATCAAAATATTAATCATGCTGTTGCAGAGGTTAGTACGCCAAGAGCTATTCAGGATGGCCTGTCTGAAACCCGTATTGTTGCCCCCAGAAGAGTAACTAATTTCCCATTCATTGTCACACCAGTAGTGGCGGACAATATTTATCTCAATAGTTGGCTAAGGTCGCTTTATGCGATATGGCTTATTGCAATTTTGAATTTGGTCTTGCTATTTATTTTTATCAAAATGATTTTGAATCGTAATGAGCAAATTCACGAGGAGTTGGTGCGAATTAGTAATGCTGAAAGTGCATTAAGGGAGTCTCAGTTAATTATTGAGAAGCAGAATATGGAGCTTGATAACAAGGTGCGTGAGCGCACTTTAGAGCTCGAGACAAATCAAGTCCGTTTGCAAGAAAGCAATCTCTTGCTGGAAAGTGCTAATCGACATAAATCTGAATTTTTAGCCAATATGTCACATGAGCTCAGAACACCACTCAATTCCATTATTGGATTCTCAGAACTTCTCAAAGAAAAGATTTTTGGTGAAATCAATGTCAAGCAGGCTGAATATGTCAAAAATATTTTTAACTCGGGCAAGCATTTACTCGATTTAATTAACGATATCTTAGACCTCTCCAAAATTGAATCCGGGGAAGTTGTGATATTCAGAGAAATTTTTTCTCTGAATAAGGCTATTCAATCTTGCGTTGCTATCGTGTCAGAGCGAGTCAAGAAAAATAAATTAAAGCTTAATGTATTTATCAGTGAGGGTGAAAATCTCATCTTTGCTGATGAGCGAAAAATGAAGCAAATACTTCTGAATCTACTAACGAATGCTGTCAAATTTACACCTGAGGGTGGTGAAATCGTAGTTCAGGCTGAAAGTACTGAGGCAGGCGTCAAGATCCTTGTGAAGGATTCTGGAATCGGCATTGATCCAAAAGATCAAGAGAAAATTTTCGAAGAATTTAAGCAAGTAGAAAATAACTACACCAGAAAATTAGAGGGAACTGGTCTAGGCTTGGCAATTGTTAAGCGTCTAATAGATCTACAAGGTGGCTGGCTTAAACTGGATTCAGCACTAGGTGAGGGTACATGCTTCACAATCTTTATCCCCAAGGTTGATAAGGGGGGGTGCAGATTGACCCATATATTGATTGTCGATGACAGCATTCTTAATTCAGCTCTCGCAAAGGATATTTTGCAATCCTCTGGTTATGAGACTAGTGAAATAGAGTGTGGTGAGGATTTACAAGGACAACTTCTAAAGCAGGTACCAGATCTCATCTTGATGGATATTCAAATGCCCGGTATGAGCGGCTTTGATTGTTTGAAGTTTATGCGCGCCGATGATCGTTACGCCGCCATTCCCGTCATTGCATTTACAGCTTCTGTTATGCAAGAAGACAAGCAGGCCATTATGGATGCCGGTTTTAATGCCCTTATAGAAAAACCGATCGGTTTTAGAGATTTTCTGAGCACTATCGCATCCACACTAGAAAATCCTGTTGCATAAGCCAATATTTCGACCTAGTTTTGATTTTTTACCTAAGAATCAAGCGTTGCTAATTATTCAGTTAATTCTATAATTTGGTCATATGACGAATACCAATCACTCCCCAGGCATTCAGGGGCAGCTAGCGCAGTCGGGGAATGATGAATCTTTCTCCGTGATTGGACAAGATGAATTCTTGAAGCTAGCTGGGGTAGTCATTGCTAATACCAATGATATTGTTGTCATAACCGATGTTCCAAACGACCATCAAGAGCCACGCATTGTTTATGTAAACGAGGCCTTCATTCGAGAGACCGGTTATTCACTTAGCGACGTGTTGGGGAAAAATCCTCGAATGCTTCAGGGCCCAAGATCCGACCCAGAAACCAAGAGTAGGATTTTCAAAGCCCTTGGCGAGTGGAAGCATGTACGCGAAGAAATATTAAATTATAAAAAAAATGGTGAAGAGTTTTGGCAGGAGCTGAACATTATTCCCATTGCCAATGAAGCGGGCACTTTTACATATTGGGTTTCAATTCAGCGAGATATTACAGAGCGTAAATTAGCTGAAAAAGTAATATTTGAAACGAATAATCGCCTGCAGTTGGCGGCTCGAGCAGGCTCTGTTGGTATTTGGGATTTTGACTTCTTCAATAATCGTTTGGTTTGGGATGACCAAATGTGTAAATTGTATGGCATCACGCGAGATCAATTTAATGGTTCATATGATGGCTGGGCTAGCGCTCTTCATCCTCAAGATCGAGATGCAGCTGAATCAGCTATAACCAAAGCGCTTGAAGGTGCTAGTGAATTTAATACTCAATTCAGAATCCTGTGGCCAGATGGAAGTGTTCGTGTCATCAGAGGTCTAGCGACTGTTGAGAGAGATGAGGACAATAAACCGCTCCGAATGGTCGGTACTAATTGGGATATTACTGAGCTCATCAGCGCTAAGGTAGATGCTGAATCTGCGCTCAATGTGAAAACACAGTTTTTAATGAACATGTCTCATGAGATTCGTACGCCGATGACAGGCATTATTGGCCTGTCTACCTTGGCCTTGTATGAGCCCTTAAGCCCAGTGGTGCGTGAATATCTGCTGGGAATCGAATCTTCAGCCAAATTATTACTTGAGATTGTCAATGATATTCTCGACTTCTCTAAACTAGAGGCGAATAAGGCACGTATCAATGCTGCGCCATTTTCAATTGAAGATCTCTTTGTCAGGGTGCGTAGTCTATTTTTAGAAAATGCTAAAGCGAAGGGTTTGCAATTCAATCTTTTTTGCGACTTAGAACCCAACACACAACTCATCGGTGATTTTTTCTATCTCAGCCTGGTGATTAACAATCTCATTGGTAATGCGATTAAGTTTACAGAACATGGCTCGGTAGACCTTTCAATTCAGAAAGTCAAGCTAGAAAACTCCATCTTCACCTTACATTTTTCTGTTAAAGATACGGGAATAGGCATCTCTCCAGAATCTCAACAGCAAATATTAGATCCCTTTTCTCAGGCTGATGGCTCTATATCACGGCGTTTTGGAGGTACTGGATTGGGCTTAACCATTAGCAATCGAATTTTGGAGTTGATGGGCAGTACTTTAAATATTGATAGTGCAGAAGGGCGAGGCTCAACCTTCAGTTTTGATTTGGTAATAGTGAAAGAGCGCCGTAAGTAAAAACTGTCGAAATAAGCCTTGCGACTTATTTGGGCCTGCATAAATAAGTGAAGACTTTAAAATTGAGTACATTAGGTGGAATACTGAGCCAATTCTCTGGCTTGTTAGATGAAAAGATGCGATCGCCCTGCCCATTTTTTTCAGTGTAGGCATATTTCTCTAAAAAACGCGCTTTGTTTTCGGTGCAATCATATTCATAGTAGGCCACCCCAGAATATACGTCTCTATCGCCCTCAAAAATTTGCATTGGTTTTTTAAGGTCAAATAAAACCCAAGCGTCGATTGAGTATGGGTTTCGTTTAATGGTGCTGGTATCTACCTTCACAACGGCAGTATCATTGCTTCCAAGCTCAAGCCAATTGGCCATTGCTACAGAGCTAATGCAACACAGGATGATTGCAGTGAATTTTTTCATTGAAGTTCTTTTATTTACAGTCAGTGTTTAATACTCAAAATATTCTATTCTGTATTTTATGGCTAATGTACATTTCTGAATGACTATGTCATCTGAACTTCAAATTCTTTGGCTAGAATCAAGACAGGCTGTATTTGGGGTGTTCTAGAGCTTTAAAAAGATGGTCGGGGTTTATCTTGGGGCCCCATAAAAGCGAGTGCGAGTCTGTATTTGATCAAATACAGTAAAATCGAGGCAAATTAAGACCTGTTTTTTATCCCCTTTGCCATGGCACTCTTTAAGAAAAAATCCCTAGCTGCACCGATTCAGGCTCTTAGAAGCCCTGAAAAAATTGTGCCAGAAAATCCTTATCTTGGACGTGAGCCCATCATTAATAGAGAGCAGACGATCATTGGATATGAGCTTTTCTTTCGACCAGGTACTACACTTAAAGCTAAAAGACTGAATGATCGTAATGATGTTATGGCGCAAATTGCTAAGCGCTTAGCCGAGGATCCCAAAGCCGAAGTGAATTACCCAGAGGAGGTGACCGATGCCAATCTCAGGGATGATGATGGTAAGGAGGTGACTCAAGTAACTCTATCTGAAATCCTCTACTCCCTAAAGACAAAAGGGGTTACTCAATCCCTGGGTCAACATTTAGGTTTTATTAATATTCGTGCCGATCAATTGGGTGATGAGTTGCGCGGATTTCCGGCAATAAAATTTCCCTTGCAAATTGATCTTGCGGAAATTCTAGATGCGATTGAGGCTGAGGCTGAACTTACTAAAGAGGCCGAACAAGATCCTGAGGCTAATGCTGGTGCTAAAAAGGATTTTGAGGACTCTGGAGAACCTAAGGTTCCTGAAATTATAGAAAAGCTTGAAAGACTTCGAAGCGTAGGTTACAAATTCGTATTAACGGGTTTGACTGAAGTCTTTGATGGCCTAGATGATATTTTGACAAAGTTTCGTTATGTGAAGTTAGATCTTCAAAAGGTCACTAAACCATCCAGCCTGATTGATTACTGTAAGGGCATTCCTTTGCCGCGCGATGAAAAATCCAAAGATGGCAGCAGGACATTGCAAATTATTGCGTCCAAATTACATACCCCAGAAGAGTACCATCATGCGCGCGATATTGGATGCGATGCGTTTGAAGGTTTTTACTTTGTTAAACCTGATCCTAAGCTGTCATTGCATCGCGGTGATGAATATCGTAAGTTATTAGAGTTATTAACTTTGCTACTGTCTTCCCCTGAGTTAAAAGAATTGGTAACTGCAGTGGAGGCTAATCCGGTAGTTTCTAAACACCTCATGGTGATCGCTGAGATTGACTCACGGAGAAAGCGTGAAAAGCCGGAGAATATTCGTGATGCTGCTGTAATTTCAGGCATTAAGCGCATTACACGATGGACCCAACTCCTGCTCTATGCCGATACCAAGGCAAAAGTAGCCTTAGATGCCACACCTTTATTGCAGCTTGTTTGTGTCCGAGCTTTCTTTATGGAATCTCTGTCAACCAAATTGGGGGCGGGTGGAGGCTTGGGTTCTAGTGATTTAGCCTTCTTGGTTGGCGGGCTATCCTTAATTGATAATCTTTTTGACGAGCCGGCTCGCGAATTACTTTCTCACTTTAACCTTCCCAGCGTTGTCGTAGATGCCATTGTCGACCGCTCCGGTATTTTGGGGCAATTGCTTTCACTGGCTGAGGCTGCAGAAGTAGGTGATTTGGAGAAGTGCCGTCATCTGTGTTCTGATGAGTTGAAGACGGTAAGCCTAGACGATGTTGCTCAAGATTCCCTATTGGCGATTAAAAACTTTGTGGCTCAAACCCAGTTTGCACCAGAAGAGGATGTTTGGGAGGCTGCAGATTCACCGAATGAAGAATTGGCATAAGGGCCAATCAGGCGATGTGGGTCAAGAGCGCTAAAGGGTTCCGCCCAGCTCTTGTAGATCTCGGTTAGATTGGTTAAAAAAATTGTCATGGAATTGAAATACTTGCATTGTGACAATTAGTGTATACACTATCCTAAGTTCATGATTATTATAGGCAATGTTTAGCTGGCCAATGTTTTTAAGGTCTCCTTCTCATGATTTATAGAATCTAAATAATGATTCAATACTGATTGGTGTTGCAATTGTGTGCTGGGCAAGCAGTTGATTTTTTTGCTCACCCTTAAAGGAGATTTGGTGTCTGACAAGCAAAAAAATCTATTACCCAGAATAGTGGGTGAGCGCTTTAGGGATGCCAGGGAAAAGCAGGGCTTATCTATCGAGGAATTAGCAAATAAAGCGATTCTTTCTAACAGTCAAATTCGGCAAATCGAAGGCAAAGAGCAGGGCGCATTCTATTCCCCAGACATCAAATATTCGAGCGCTAAAAAGGTAGCCAAAATTCTGGGGCTACCTGAAGAGCAAGCTTTTGTTTCAAGCGAAACAATGCTCGATGGAGATATTGAAGTCTCAAGAGAGCAAAAAGAATTCAATGAGATCGAAGCCATTCTGGCGCAAAAAATGATCAACGAGATCAAATTTGAAAAGCCCAGCTTGATTCAAAAGATTATTGGCAAGAAAACCTCTATGCAATTGCCAATCCAAGGCATTGAGGTGACCTATGCCACTGGTCCTAAATTAGTCTTCAAGCGTATTGTCTTTTTACTGATTTTGCTTGCGGTCCTTGGCATCGGGTATTGGCTGCTCAGCCCATACATTCATATTTCCTGAGCTGATAACAATGCCCTCTATCACCAATATCACCAGCATCATCACTGCAATCCGCAATCGCCTAGCAGAAAGATTGCTAAATGATTAAACCAATTGTTTTGCTTTGGACAATCTTATTTGCTAGTCAGGCGTATGCTGATTGGACTAAAGTGACAGCCAATCAAGATATTTCTGTTTACATAGATGCCCAGGCAATTCAAAGAAATAAAAGTTTGGTGAAGGTTAAAGTTTTAGTCAATGAAGCCAAAGACTTAGTCGTTGATAAAGATCAGTATCCCTATCAATCCTTTAGAACTTACATAGAGTACAACTGCAAGAAAGAGCTTCAAAGAGCGCTGTCTACTAAATGGTTCTCTGATCCAATGGGCGAAGGCAATATAGTTTATCAAGATAAGCACCCCTACCCCTTTGCTCCTGTAGTAGAAGGCACTCTAGGCTTGGTTGTGATGAAACGTGTCTGTAAGGGCGTCTGATGTATAGAATAAGGCAATACAAACTTCAATTCCCCCAGAAAATCATTCCTTTACCATCTTTTTATTTATTTTATTTCTGCTAAAACATGCAAACTCCAGTCAATCTATACCTACCTATTGGCATTGCAATTGGAATTCTTCTTGTAGCCGCTTTTTTGTATTGGTCTTGGTCAAAAGTGATTTACCAATCTAGCGCTCAAATTAAAGACCTTTGTGGTGAGCTCAATGGTAAAGAGGCGGCAGGCGGGGATATTTTTACGGCGGCTATCGGGTCGACTACCAATGCTCGAATCATTGATTTACTCCAAGAGAGTAAAAGAAATCTCATCGACATCCGAGGGGATTCTGGGTCTAAGCAATACTGTCTTAAACCGTATTCTGATATTTGGACTGCTAGAAATATACTAGCTGGAAAAATTAATCTCTCATTGTATGAAACTATGCCGAATATTTTGATCGGTGTAGGTTTGATGTTTACTTTTATATTTCTGGCATTAGCATTAAATGATGCTGGTCAGTCTATGAGTGGTAACCAAGAGTCTCGTGATGCCGCCCTTAAGGGTTTGATTGCTACAGCGGGCGGCAAGTTTATTACCTCGATTGCTGGTTTGTTAACTTCTTTAGTTTGGAACTGGGCTGCTAAGCTTACACTTGAAAAGTTGGAAACTGCTATAGATGAATTGCAGGCTCAGCTCAGGGCAATTGTTCCCGATAATGGTCCGCAAGCAGTTATCCAAGCGCAACTTGGCATGTTCCATGAAATGCTGTCGCAAAACCATGAGCAAGTAAATCAATTAAAACGATTTGAAACGGACTTTGCGCTATCCATATCCAAGGCGATCGGCAATGCACTCGAGCCTTTATTTAATGACCTTAGCGTAAAACTCATTGATGCTTTCGATAAATTAACCGAGCGTATCAGCCGTATTAATGAAGAAGCTCTTAAAAACATTATGGAGAAATTCTTAGAGGCGATTAAAGGTGACTCCGCAAAAGAGATGGAGCAGTTCAGAAAAACCTTGGTAGAGGTGACTGAAAAACTCAATACTGCTGGTGTAGGAGCTGGGGTCTCTCTTGCTCATGCTGGAGATTCTTTTGGTAGCGCCATAAGCGCTTTAGAAAAGACGGTTACCAAAACCAATGAAACCATGCTTGGTTTAGAGTCTGGGCTCCAAAGAGCAAAAGACTTCACTAGCGAAGGCGCTACTAAATTAGAGTTTGTCTTGGGTGGATTGATTGGTTCAGTCAACGGCATCGACAAGGTGATTGTCAATGTTGATTCCTTTGTGCAAAAAATTCAATCGAGTACAGAGTCGCTAGGTCTAATAGCCCGCAGTTTAGATACAACAGTAGCTTCTCAAGAAGTCATTAGTAAAGAATTTGGTGTTGGCATTCCTGCGATGTCTAGTGCTCTCAAAGACGCTGTTCATGAAATTAAATTAGGTACCGATGCTTCTCGTGCGGCGCTCAGCTCCTTAAGGGCCGATTTTGAATCTACCAAGACCTCGATTGATCAAACCGTCAATCATTTGACTAGTGGTGTGTCAGATTATTCTAATAAGGTGGTGCAGTTACATTTTAAATTAGATGAAAAACTGGCTCAGGCTATTTCTTCTATTCATACAACCATCACAACCTTAGAGCAAACGATGGATGACTTTGTTGAGTCACTTCCCAAGAGTTAATTGGATATCTTCGCCGAGACTAAAACATCACTATGATTTTTTTACCGTCTAGCCACAATAAACAATCTGAAAAGGTTGAGGAAGCGGGCTATCTCGCTTCTGCAAGTGATTTGATGATAGGTCTATTGTTTGTTTTTATCATCATGGTAGTAATGCTTTCTCAAAGGGTCGATTCGATTCAAAGAGGAGAAAGCGTTAACGACCCACTCGCAAGCGCGGTACTGATCATTGGGCAAAAGTTTAAGGAAGCTGGCTTAAATGTGGTGATTGATCCGCAATCCGGGGTTATAGGCCTTCCGGCTGATGCTTTATTTGGATTTAATAGTGCAGTTTTGAATGAAAATTCAACTCAAACATTAAAAAAAGCTAGAGAGTCCTTGATTAAGATTCTGCCTTGTTATGTTCATTCTGAAAGAGCTTCTAGACCATTAGACTGCCCACCAAATGATGAGCAAGCAGAAATCGAAACAATTTTTATTGAAGGGCATACTGACTCTAAGCCCCTTCAACAAGGCAACTACACTAATTGGCACCTGGGTTTAGATCGTGCCCGTGCGGTTTATGAAGTTCTGACCGAAGGCAAGCCCCAGTCCTATCAAAATGAACGTAAGTTAGACGTCTTTGGCATTAGCTCTTATGCTGATAAGCGCGTAATCAAAAGTTTTGGTTTAGAGGATGCAGAAAAAAGCCGGCGAGTTGAGTTGCGCTTCATTTTGGCATTTAAGCCCGACTCCAAAAAAGGCAAAGCAGCTAGAGATGCTTTAGATTCTGCTGGTACTCCAACTGCTGCTGCGGCCCCAAACATTCCTGCAGCTGTTGTTTTGCCTGGAGCGAATGCAATGCAAGGCCCTAACAGCAAGCCTATTACAGCGCCAAAATGAACTTAGCGACACTACCTGAAGATTTTCCTCTGCTAGGAAGTGCTGCGCAAAAAATCGACTCAGAATCGATATCGATTGAAAAAATGGGTTTACCGCCTGATATTTTTGCAGTTGGTGAGCGTACTTTTATTCGCTTCTCATTGGCGCAGCTGTCAGGGCATCAAGTGGATCAACGCTATTGGCGTTATTTTCCTTATGCTATTTGGCTTGAGCAAGAACGTAGTTTATCTGCGCGAACGGATTATTTAAGTGAATACTTTGAGATCCATCTTCCGCGCTCTCTCAAGATTGCTAAAAGAGCGATGAAGTGGGCTGAGCCCTTATTCTATGTTTACCTCTATCACTTTAAGCCTAATGACCCTGTATTTGAGAAGCTGGCTCAGACAGCGCAGCGTTTTTTTGCCAGTAGCGCTATTAAATCAGGCTCTCCACTGAAATCCTTGACCCATGATTTAAATCTATTGAATGCATCTGAGGGGCCTTATTTCATTGCTGAGTCTATCCTCAAAACAAAAAGAGGGTTGATGGGGTGGATCAATCAATTTGATCTATGGCCTGGATTTGCAAGCACTGCTTTTGCTCACGCCGCTTTTATTGAATTGCTTAAATCTCCAAAAGAAAAAAGACGGCAAGAAGACTATATCCACTTGGTCTTTGATTGGGGTATAGACAACCAAAATCAATTTCGCTATCCCCAGGTTCAGGCGCTATTTAATGATGCTTTGCTATTAGCCTGGAAAGGAGTAAAGCCGCCAGACGATTTGAAAGCAGCGATAAGTGCAAAATTGATCAGTGTTATTGGCGATCCTAGGGCATATCCAGAGCGGTGGCAAGGTACCAGTAGTGATGCAGTTCAGGTGCTTGTGGGCTGGCTTAATACCAAAGCATCTTAATCAGTGCTCATGTAATTATTTGTAATTAATCAAGAATTACTCATGAGGATGATTTAAATCCATTTCTAACATGATTTCTTCTAATGCTAGGACTATGCTGATCTGGCAGTTATATTTAATAACTGCAATGCCCCTTATAGGAACGGCTGTATTTTATTTTTTACCCCCAATCATTTTTTGCTGCAACTAAAGGTCTGATTTTGCAATCATTCTAGAGAGCTGATTCAAGATAGGAAATTGAGAATGATCTGTACTATAGGTAAAGTCAACTTTAGTCTTTTACCAATAGCTTATTTCTTTATTACGCAGCCTAATGGTAAGGCTTCCATAAATTCGGTTCTTAATTTGTACAATTGTGCACATTGCAAGCCTATAGAAACAAGGGCTTAGGAGCCCTGAAGCATCAGTCCTATTAATATACAATTATTCCATGTAAGTTATTGATTTATATCGGTAAAGTGTCAATCAGGGATATTGGCTATGAACCAAGGTGTCGTGGGTTTAATTCCTGCCAGCCGCACCACCTTATTGAATGGCCTAGTTGAAAGACTGGGCCCTTTTTCTTTTTAGGCTTTTCTCAGATCTTTCACAGAGATACCTTATAGTCTGCTTATGAGCAATTCTGCCACCATTTCTGCCGTTTCTGACGCCCCAGTGGCTGTTTGGTCACAGGTTGATGCCAATAATGCCAAAGTACTAATGAGTGGCAATGTGAATGTCTATTCCTTGGGCGGCATTTGGACTCAAATCCGTGATTCTCAAGATGTGTGGCTCAAACAGGGTGATGGCAAAAGCAAGTCCCTGACTTTTGATGCAGGCAAAGTCACTTTTTTAGATGGGGCTGGTATTGCATTTCTGATTGGGATTGAAGAGGCTCAAACAACTGCGGGTGCAAAGTTTGATGTTGTGGGCTTAGATCCTCGCTATGAACCGTTGCTAAGTGAATTCAATCCAATCGGTAATTTATTTCCAGTTCCCGTTGTAAAGCCCAAAAGAAGTTTTGTGGTCAGCACTGGAATGGCCGCCCAAAATTTAATTGATGATGCCATTGGCTTAATTACGTTTACGGGTCATCTTGCATCAGATTTAGCTTGGTCTATTCGCTATCCTAATCAAGTGCGCTGGGGCGATTTTGTTAATGCTGCTGTGCAAGCGGGTATTGCAGCATTACCCATCGTTGGGCTAGTCGCGTTTTTGATTGGCGTCATCCTGTCTTTTCAGGCGGCTATCGGTATGCAGCAATTTGGCGCCGTATCCTTTGTCGGCCCGTTGGCGGCTTTGGGTATTGTGCGAGAAATGGGCCCATTAATTACCGCCATTTTGCTAGCAGGACGTTCCTCAGCAGCATTTGCTGCCGAGATTGGCACGATGACTGTTAATAGCGAAGTAGATGCGTTGGTTTCTGGTGGCTTAAGCCCAATTCGGTTTTTAGTTGTGCCACGCGTATTAGCAGGTATTTTGGTTGCGCCTATTTTGACTTTATTTGCTGACATCGTCAGTATTTTTTCCTCAATGTTGACGATGTTGATTTACGGCATTCCTTTTATTAACTTCTACAACGGCATGCTCTCGGCTGTAGATATCGAAGATATTAGTTCGGGTCTAATTAAAGCGACGCTTTTTGGCGTGGTTATTTCAGCGGTTGGTTGCCTGCGTGGCATGCAAACGGGGAATGGTGCCGCTGCAGTTGGTATTTCAGCTACAAGAGCAGTTGTCAGTAGTATTGTTTTGATTGTGCTGGTTGATGGTATTTTTGCCTTCATTTCCTATAAGACGGGTTTCTGATGGATACGCCAAATAAATCACAATGCGCGATTGATGTTCAAAACCTCACCGTAGGTTATGGCTCTAACATCCTGATGCAAAATCTGAATTTCACAGTGAATTACGGTGAAATTTTTGTGATTCTGGGTGGCTCGGGTTGTGGCAAATCCAGTTTGTTGAAAAACTTGTTTGGCCTCTATCAGCCTCTGTCTGGCGATGTTCTGATTGAAGGGCAAAACATTACTACCGCAGCTGGAGCGGAGCGCCAAAAGATCATGACAAGCTTTGGCGTGATGTATCAACAAGGCGCCTTATTTGGTTCCATGAACTTGCTCGATAACGTGACTTTGTTTATGCAGGAATATACCCAGCTAACCCAAGGGCAAATGGATTTACTGGCGCGCTGCAAGCTAGATTTAGTCGGTCTATTACCTTATGAGTCCTATATGCCCAGTGAAATTAGTGGAGGCATGCAAAAGAGGGCGGCGATTGCTCGGGCAATGGCACTTGATCCCAAAATATTATTCTTAGATGAGCCATCTGCTGGCTTAGATCCAATCACCTCTGCAGATCTCGACAGCACGATCCAGGATTTATCAAAAAACCTAGGCATCACCTTTATCATCGTATCCCATGAACTTGCTAGCATCTATGCCATAGCTGACAAAGTGATCATGCTCGATAAAGGGGCTCAGGGAATAATTGCTGAGGGCGATCCAAAAGTGTTGCGCGATACCAGTAAAGATCCGCGGGTACATCAATTCTTCAATCGTATTATGAGCAAGGACGCAGCATGAGTAACAACTCAAATCCCAATTATTTTCGCTTAGGCGCTTTTGTGCTCGCTGCAATTAGTGTACTGATTGCTGTGATTCTCATTTTTGGCGGAGGCAAATTCTTCCAAAAATCATTTATGGTCGAAACCTATATCAAGCAGTCTGTAACCGGCTTAGATGCAGGGGCGGCTGTACGGTTTCGTGGAGTTAAGATTGGTCAGGTCACATCGATTGGACTATCTGGTGATATCTATGAAAAAGATTTGCCTTTTCATGATCGCCGTCAATATGTTGTTGTCAGAATGCAAATTTTTGGTGACAAAGTAAATGAAGATCAAATTAGCGAGTTTGTAAAAAATAATTTGCGAGCTCGCATCAAATCTATGGGCATTACGGGTGTAAATTACGTTGAGTTTGATTTTATTGCTCATGCATCCGATACTCCCGCTCTCCCTTTTTCTTGGAAGCCCGAGTATCCAGTAATCCCATCTATGCCAAACCAAGCGGATGAAATTATTTCGGGCATTCAGAATTTGATTGGTTCTTTGAACAACATGAATATCGATGGCACTCAGAAGAAATTGGATGCCTTGCTGGGTAATCTCAATGTGCTGATGGCAGGGGATGGTAAAGGTAATCAGGGCGTTATTGAGTCAGTTAATCAGTTAAACGTCATCATGGCTCGCATTAATAAAGCAACCGATAAAGAGGAGCTCGGTGTTCTGATGCGTGAATTGGTAGCGGCTACCACTTCTTTGCGGCAGACTATTACGAGTGTGCAGGGCGACACTGTGCTAACAATAGAAAATATTAAGCAGGCGAGCGAGAATCTAAATGAATTTAGCCGTATTGCAAGTCAATCGCCATCAAGCTTAATTTGGAGCGACCCACCAAAGAAAATTACACCCACTAGTAGCGGCGGTCAGTCTGGAGCTCAGAAATGATCAAGCGAATTTTATTTGGCTTTGCCATCTTGGGCTTAACCTCTTGCTCGTTGCCTACCAGACCGCCAGTAGGACCTACTGTCTGGATGGTGTCTCCAGATAGAACTGCGGCACCGCGCCAAGCCCGCACAGATATTTGGCTAAAGATGGGATCTGTTTCGGTTACACCACCTTTTGACGGCAGGTCTTTGGTGTACCGCACTGGCGATCAACGTTATGAAAAGGATTTTTATAACGTTTACGCAACCATTCCTGCTGAGATGATTGGTAATACAGAACGCCAGTGGATGAATAAGGCAAATATTTTCTCCTCAACAGTAGGTCAAAGTAATAACCTTTTTCCTTACTATTATTTACAGGCAACAGTAGAAGAGTTTTATGGTGATTATCGTAAACAACCAGAGGCGGTAGTGAGCGTGGAGTTTTTCTTGAGCGCAACTGGTGCTGGCAAAGTTAATCCCTTGATTGGTGCAAATCGCTATACCAAGCGCGTCGCTCTTAAAGACAATACTCCTGAAGCGCTGGTATTGGGTCTGCAAGAAGCGCTGGCTCAGATTTTCCAGGAGTACGAGGCGCAACTTTATAAATATGCCGGTAATTTACCAAAACCTTTAGGTCAGTAATTTTATGAAATACAACTCAGTAAGCATCGTCAAATTCGTTGGAGCAACATTCCTTGTTGCCGTAAGTACCCTGACTGCGGTTCACGCAGATACATTCCCGAATAAACCTATTCGCTTAGTTGTTCCATTTGCACCTGGCGGAAGCACAGATATTATTGCGCGAGCCGTTGGTGATGCCTTGGGTCGTCAGTTGGGTCAACCAGTGATTGTTGAGAACAAGGCTGGCGGTGGTGGCTCTATTGGCGCATTGGAAGTCATGCGCTCACCGAAGGATGGTTACACCATTGGCATGGCTACCGTTTCTACTACTGCAGCCAATCCAGCGATTAACCCAAAGATTGGCTACGATCCTGTGACCGACTTCACGGCCATCAGCAATATTGCTGCGACACCAAACATCATTGCGGTAAATTCATCATTCCCGGCAAAGGATTTCAAAACTTTTATGCAGGTTTTGAAAGCTAATCCTGGAAAATATTCTTATTCAAGCTCTGGTACTGGTGGTATTGGTCACCTTCAAACCGAACTTTTCAAAAGTTTGACTGGGGTATTTATTGTGCATATTCCTTATCGTGGAGCTGGTCCCGCATTGGCTGAAACAGTGGGCGGTCAGGTTTCAATGATCTTTGATAACTTGCCATCGTCTTTGCCATTCATTAAAGACGGTAAGCTAGTACCGATTGTGGTGGCTGCACCTAAGCGCTTGGCTCAATTACCCAATGTACCGACTTTTGCTGAAGTGGGTCTAGCGCCAGTTAATCGGATGGCTTATTACGGTCTATTGGGGCCTGCAGGAATGCCAAAAGATATCGTGGATAAATATACGGCTGCTTTACAAAAAGTAGTGACCGATCCTGCTGTCAAGAAGCGCATTGAAGATACTGGCTCGATTATTAATGTGAATGGTTCTGAAGCATTTGCAAAAGAAATTAAAGCCGAATACTCCGTCTACAAAGAGGTGGTCGCCAAGCAGAAATTGCAGTTAGATTAATTATAAAAATTAGTTTTTGGAGATGAGATGGACTTAGGATTAAAAGATAAGGTTGCATTGGTGATGGCGTCTAGCCGTGGCTTGGGTCAGGCAATGGCTGTGTCATTGGCTAAAGAGGGCGTAAAGGTTGCTGTTACCGGTAGAAATGCTGAGGGCTTGAGTGAGTCCGTGAAGCTGATAGAGGCTGCAGGTGGACAGGCTTTGGCACTGAATTGGGATCTAACGGATTCTTCGTTTATTGATAGCTTGGTCTCAAAAGTAGAGCAGGAACTTGGCCCCATCGATATTTTGATTAACAACACAGGTGGGCCGCCGCCAACACCAGCAGCCGGTCAAGATCCGGCGCTTTGGCAAAAGAGCTTTAACGATATGGTTTTATCGCTCATTGCCATTACAGATCGTGTATTGCCCGGCATGCGCCAGCGTAAGTGGGGTCGCATTATTACCAGCACCACTTCCGGCGCAATTGCTCCTATTAAAAATCTAGCCATTTCCAATACCTTACGCGCTGCATTGCTGGCGTGGTCTAAAACATTGGCTGCAGAGGTAGCTGCTGAAGGCATCACTGTTAACGTCATCATGCCTGGAAGAATTGCAACCGCTCGTCTGCGTCAGTTAGATGAAGCGCGCGCAAAGCGGGAAGGCACCAGCTATGAAGATGTTGTAAAAGCTAGCTTAAGACAAATTCCAATGGGTAGATATGGCGATCCCAAGGAGTATGGCGATGCCGCTGCATTTTTAGCCAGCCAAAATGCCTCATTTATTACCGGTACCGTCATGCGTATTGATGGCGGACAAATTCAAGCAATTTGATTAAATCATTTCTTCGTTTCTTGGGTGGTTTGAGACGTGATTTGCGTTCAAGTGAGTTAGCTTGGCTATTCGTTGCATTAACTCTTTCGGTAACAGCGTTATCTAGCGTCAGCTTTTTAGCGGATCGAATGCAAAGGGCTTTTGCATTCGATGCTCGCCAACTTTTAGCTTCAGACTTGCTGATCGTTTCTGACCAGCCTTTACCCAATGTCTTTTTAGATGAGGCAAAGAATAAAGGTCTTCAGCAAGCTCAGACGATCGTATTTCCGAGTATGGCAACTGTGGGCTCACACAGCAAACTCGCTTCACTTAAGGTGGTAAGTCCTCAATATCCCCTGCGTGGTGCTTTGCGCGTCCACTCCAGGTCTCAAGACAAGACATTGACTAATGGACCTCAGGAAGGATCAGTGTGGGTTGACCCCGCTATGTTGGCAAGCCTCCATGCAAATGAAGGCGACTCCATTCAGCTTGGTCAAAAAGTCTTTGTGATCGGTGGAATCTTAGAGCGCGAACTCGATCGTGGGGCAGGGTTTATGAACTTTGCACCCCGAGTAATGATGCCCATGTCAGATCTTGCTGATACAGGACTTATAGGCCTTGGTAGCAGAGTAACTTACCGATTATTATTGGCTGGTCCTGATGAGCAAATTCATTCTTATGGTGAATGGGCAAGTCAATATATTGAATCCGAGGGCATTAAAGGTGTTCGCATTGAAACTCTTGAGAATGCGCAACCCCTGATGCGCAAAACACTTGAGCGCGCAGATCGTTTTCTTTCCTTGATTGCTTTATTGACTGCGATGGTAGCTGCTGTTGCTATAGCTTTATCGGCTCATCGCTACACACGCAAACAGGCAAATACCTGTGCTGTTCTGAAATGTCTTGGGGCCAGCTCTACCATGATCCTCAGGCGACAAGGGCAGACTCTTTTAGCGCTTGGCTTCATTGCCGCATTGATGGGCTCTATTTTGGGTTACCTTGGGCAGTATGTTTTAACCCTCCTCTTAGGAAATTTAGTCTTAACAGAATTACCATCCGTCTCTTTTGGGCCCGTGCTCTGGAGTGTAGTGGTGGCTTGGTTCTTATTGTTTGGTTTTGCTGGCCCGGCAATATTCAGTTTGGTAAAGGTATCCCCAATTAGATTGATTAGAAAAGAATTTGATGGCATTGGCATCTCTACCATTTGGACTGCTGTATGTGGATTAGCCGCAGCAGTGATATTGATCATGCTTGCGGCACGCGATTGGAAACTAGCTTTATGGACAAGTCTTAGCTTTGGTGTTGCTATCCTAATTTTTGCTTCTGTATCTTGGGGCATATTGAAGCTGCTTTGCAGGATACGCACTCAAGGTTTTGCCCTGGGATTTGTCATTCTTTCCCAAGGGCGAAGAACCGGTCTGGCAGTGTTGCAGATTACAGCGCTCGGTATTGCATTGATGGCACTCTTATTGGTTTTGCTCTTGCGTGCTGATTTCTTAAGCGCATGGCAAGGCAACATACCGACTGATGCGCCTAATCGCTTCATGATTAATGTTCAAGGCGATCAGAAGCAGGGGCTTACAGAGTCTCTTCAGAATGCAGGCGTTTCAGCTCCGCAGTTTTATCCAATGGTACGTGGCCGCTTGATTGAGGTGAATGGCAAAGACATCACACCTAACGACTATGTAGAAGAAAATGCAAAGCGCTTAATCGATCGAGAGTTCAATTTATCGTATACAGATCAATTGCCATCAGGAAATCAAATCCAATCAGGAAAGTGGATTGAGGGTGATGCGCCGCAAATTTCCATGGAAACTGGTATCGCTAAAACCTTGAAACTGAAATTGGGAGATCAGATAACCTTTGAGGTTGCCGGAGAAAAAATTGTTGCCCCAATTACTTCCTTGCGAAAGCTTGACTGGGGTTCAATGCGCGTGAACTTTTTCGTCATCATGCCGCCCGCTCAGTTGCAGTCATTGCCGCAATCTTGGATTACTTCTTATTACCAGTCGCCTCAACAGGAATCTTTGGATTTTGAGTTAAGCCAAGCTTATCCCAACTTAACTATTGTGGATGTATCAGCCTCACTGCAACAAATTCAGGAGGTATTGAATAAGCTTTCCTCCGTATTGGGATTGCTCTTAGCATTTACGATTGCAGCAGCATTCTTGGTTTTAATGTCGGCAATTGCAGCCACTCAAGATGAGCGCTATAAAAATGCGGCCCTATTAAAAGCTTTAGGCGCCTCTCGAAATACCTTGGCCAAAATTGCAAATATCGAATTAGTCATGATTGGCCTAGTGGCTGGCTTGCTAGCAGGCCTGGCCTCTGGTGCCGCAGCTTGGGCTTTGGGCTATTTCGTACTGGAGATCCCATTTAACGCCTTTGGTGAGGCGATACTCATGGGTATCGCATTTGGAGTCAGCGCTTGCCTTGCGTCTGGATATCGCTTCCAGAGCAGAATTCAGAAGGCCACTGCAGTGGAATGTCTGCGCGAAGCTTAAGACGCAGTTCTTAAGTCAGGGTAACGAGGTTTTTGGGTAGCTCAACCAAGCGTGTTCCAGCTAATCGGTCTGGAAGGCTTTGGCGATAAAGAAAACTCTGACGATCTAAATAAATGCTGAGTGGCCAAATTAACAAAGCTACGGTAAATAGCATTTCAATGATCTGCCATTTCTCTAAATGAAAAGCCCATTGCAAAAGAACGCAAGGAATAAGCCAGAGCGATCCATAGACATAGCGCCAAAAGGCTTGTCGTTTAGTGAGATTGAAACCGCCGCGTCCAACAAGGCGAACCCGCCATGTTTGCATGGCGAGAGTTTGACCAGATTTAGTCCAGTACCAAACAAAATAAATCCCCAGCACAGCGTAGAGATATATAAATGTCAGCCAGCTGGGTAATGAGATACCTAATAGCATCCCTAAGCCAAGATTAGGGACTAGAAAAGTAAAGGCAATGACACCAAGCAATACGAGCTGTTCATAGAGACAGCAAGACGCTCGTCGCCAAAATTGAGGTGAGGGTAATGCATCTAATTCAGCAGGTGTCATGCGACCGCTTAATAAGGAGAGCCGGCTTCTGCATTGGATCCAGCACCTTCTGCTGGCGCGGGTGCGCTCGGAGCAATGACGGCGGCGGGGAGAGCGGCCTTAGGTGAAATAGGATGTTGCTGTAGTGTTGGGGCATTAGCAGCAGTGGGCTTTTTCTTGAGTTCAGATTCAGCCAACTTCTTCTTTTGCTCATCACTCAGCTTTTGGTAGGCATACCATGCCTCCGCTTTTTTCTCTGCAGGAAATTTTAGGCTGGTGAGGTAGTTTTCGCGGGCAATGCGACGATCCTTCTGCGAAAGATTTGACCAGCTTGTCATGCGAGACTGAAGTCGCTCTTGATCTTGTGCGCTCATCTTAGGGTAGATGTTAGCTACCTGAATCCATTTTTTGCGACTATCAGGCAGCATGTAATCCCAGTCGCTTTCTAGCGGTGCAAGAATTTTCTGTTGTGCTGGCTTTAAACCATCCCAAGTACCATCAGGTTTCTTTTCAGGAATAGCGGCAGCCTTTCCATGTGGAGCGCTAGGCGCTCCTTGCGCTAGAGCTGGGCTCACCTGGGCGGCGCAGAAAAATGCCAATAGGGCAGCGCCACAAACTTGACCTGTTCTAGTTCTCATAGACATCAAACGAGTCAAGATTATTTGCTGCGTACTAAGTCGGATTGGCTATCAGATTCGGAGAGAGGGCCGTTTTTGAGGAAGGCCATAAATCCACTGTCTGCATATGCATCAGGAGGCACATCATCAGACAAAAGAGCGGCATCCACTTCGGCGATGTCATTAATACGAGAATCATCTTGCCATTGGGCAATGCCAATCAGGCCAAAGACGAGGACTACTAGCGGAGCAATCCAACCAACACTATCCCAGAGGCTATTAGATCCAGAGGTCCAATTACGCGATGAACCAGCAAATACTTGCTTCTGAATGCGTACTTTTTCAGGTTTTCTAACTGAAAGGGCCTTCATACGTGCTGCATATAGGCGATCTTTCAGATGCTTGGGAATGCTCTGAGTACCTTGACGAAGCAGGGCAGCGCTTGCCTGGCCAAATTGGTCGACTTGGGTCTGGGTAAATTGGTCATCAAAGTGTTTCACAGCGTAATTCCTTTTAATTTCAATGCTTTAGCTAATGTCTGGGTGGCTCTAGAACAGTGCGTTTTGACGCTTCCTTCACTACAACTCATTGCTTTGGCCGTCTCAGTAATGCTTAGCTCATCCCAATAACGCATCAGGAAGGCTTCTCGTTGACGTACAGGCAATTTAGATATTTCTGACTCAAGAGCCTGTAAAAGCTGACTTTTTTCAAGCTTTTGAGCCCCATCTTGGTGAATTTCACTGTCATCAGGTGCTGAAAGTGATTCCAAGGGGTCGAAATCATCGCTTTCATCGGTCTTTTTGCCCATATTGGAAAACAAGGTGACCCAGGTATTTCTGACCTTTTGCCTTCTAAACCAATCATGAATGCGATTTTGCAGAATTCTGGTGAATACCAGCGGAAGTTCTCCTGCTGGTCGATCGCCGTATTTCTCCGCTAATTTGATCATGGCATCTTGCACAATATCCATCGCAGCATCGTCGTCACGCACGGCGTAAACCGCCTGCTTAAAAGCACGCTGCTCAACACTGCTGAGAAAGTCGGATAGTTCTTGGGCTGATGCCATGCAATGGATTAGACCTGAATCTGTAAGAATTGAGTCATTTTAGGGGATTGCTATAGAATATAGGGCTTACTACCTAGAATCTCATTCAAGAAGTGGTTTTTTCCGGTAGCAGCGCCGTTCGAACTCAGGCCAAAAGCAAGGGATAGAACAGACCAAACAATTTTTTGCCGAAAATTGCAAAGGACGAAAGAAAATGAATACAAGCAGCGCCGAATTTTTAGCTACTAAAGCTAACAAAGACACAGTAAATACAAATCTCGTAGAAGCGCCTCCAGAAATGATTGGTGCTGAAATGCTCGTGCATGCACTGCATAAAGAGGGTGTTGAATTTGTCTGGGGTTACCCAGGCGGATCGGTTCTCTTTATCTACGATGAAATTTTTAAACAAGATAAGTTCGAACACATTTTGGTTCGCCATGAGCAAGCAGCAGTTCATGCTGCCGATGGTTATGCGCGCGCAACCGGTAAGGTTGGCGTTGCACTAGTTACCTCTGGTCCTGGTGTTACCAATGCGGTGACCGGAATTGCAACCGCCTATACAGATTCGATCCCGATGGTGATCATCAGCGGTAACGTGCCAACGTACGCGATTGGTGAAGATGCTTTCCAAGAAGCTGATACCGTTGGTATCACTCGCCCAGTAGTGAAGCACAATTTCCTTGTGAAAGATGTTAAAGATCTTCCATTGGTTCTGAAGAAGGCCTTCCATATTGCGCAGACAGGTCGCCCTGGTCCTGTATTGATTGATATTCCTAAGGACGTATCCGCAGCCAAAGGTCCATTCGTTTATCCAGAAACGCTGGAGATGCGTTCGTACAATCCAGTTGTGAAGGGTCACAGTGGCCAAATTCGCAAGGCAGTAGCTTTGCTTCAAGAGGCGGAGCGTCCATACATCTATACCGGTGGTGGCGTGATTCTGTCAGATGCTGCTCCAGAACTTAAAGAATTTGCCGATTTACTGGGCTATCCCGTCACCAATACCCTGATGGGTTTGGGTGGATTTCCGGGTACTAGCCCCCAGTTCGTGGGCATGCTCGGTATGCACGGCACTTACGAAGCCAATATGGCGATGCAACACAGTGACGTGTTGATTGCGATTGGCGCTCGTTTTGATGACCGCGTGATTGGTAATACATCACACTTTGCAAGTCATCCACGCAAGATCATTCATATTGACATTGATCCTTCTGTGATTTCAAAGCGTGTGAAGGTAGACGTTCCTATTGTTGGCAATCTCAAAGAAGTATTGGTAGAGATGACTGCCCAATTGAAAGCTGCTGGTCCACGTAAGAATGGCGACAAAGTTGCTGCTTGGTGGGATCAGATTAATGAGTGGCGTAAAAAAGATTGCTTGAAGTACGACGAAGCCTCACAAATTGTGAAGCCACAGTATGTGGTTCAAAAGCTGTGGGAGCTCACTGGTGGTGATGCATTCATCACGTCTGACGTAGGTCAGCATCAAATGTGGGCAGCTCAGTTCTATAAGTTTGATCAGCCACGTCGTTGGATCAATTCGGGTGGTCTGGGTACCATGGGCGTAGGTTTGCCTTATGCCATGGGTATCAAGAAAGCATTTCCGGATAAGGATGTATTTGCCATCACTGGTGAAGGCTCTATTCAGATGTGTATTCAGGAGCTCTCTACCTGCAAGCAATACAACACTCCCGTGAAGATCGTGTCCTTAAACAACCGTTACCTAGGTATGGTTCGCCAGTGGCAAGAGCTAACGTATAACAAACGTTATTCCAGCTCATATATGGATTCTTTGCCTGACTTTGTGAAGCTGGCAGAGGCCTATGGTCACGTTGGCATGCGTATCGAGAAAAAATCCGATGTTGAGGGCGCGCTCAAAGAAGCGATTCGCTTAAAAGATCGTACGGTGTTTATGGATTTCCAGACCGACCCAGAAGAAAACGTTTGGCCTATGGTCCAAGCAGGCAAGGGTATTACTGAAATGCTTTTGGGTAGCGAGGACCTGTAATGCGACACATTATTTCTGTACTCATTGAGAACGAGCCGGGCGCCTTATCGCGTGTCGTGGGTTTGTTTTCTGCGCGCGGTTACAACATTGACACTTTGAGTGTTGCACCTACTGAAGATCCATCTTTATCTCGCATGACTATCGTCACTTTTGGTTCGGACGATGTCATTGAGCAAATTACTAAGCACTTAAACCGCTTGGTTGAGGTGGTAAAAGTATTTGATTTAAGCGAAGGCCCTCATATTGAGCGCGAGCTCATGATGATTAAGGTGCGCGCGGTAGGTAAAGAACGCGAAGAGCTCAAACGTACTACTGATATCTTCCGCGGTCGCATCATTGATGTGACCGATAAGAGTTACACCATCGAGTTAACAGGTGATGGTGCCAAGTTGGATGCCTTTATTGATTCGATCGATCGTGCATCGATTCTGGAGACTGTCCGTTCGGGCGGCTCTGGAATTGGTCGTGGCGAACGTATTCTCAAGGTTTAATTTTATTAACTGATTACTGCATTAATTACATTTTCAATACAAGGAAAGAGCATGAAAGTTTTTTACGATAAAGACGCTGATTTGTCCCTCATTAAGGGCAAGAAAGTCACCATCATTGGTTATGGTTCACAAGGTCACGCACACGCATTGAATCTAAAAGATTCCGGCTGTAACGTTACTGTTGGTTTGCGTAAAGATGGTGCTTCCTGGAGCAAGGCTGCAAACGCTGGTTTGACAGTAAAAGAAGTTGGTGAAGCGGTTAAAGATGCTGACGTAGTCATGATGCTCTTGCCTGATGAGCAAATTGCTGATGTTTACAGCAAAGAAGTTCATGGCAACATTAAGCAGGGCGCTGCATTGGCTTTCGCTCATGGCTTTAACGTTCACTACGGTCAAGTTCAGCCACGCGCTGACTTGGACGTAATTATGATTGCTCCTAAAGCTCCTGGCCATACAGTTCGTGGCACATACGCTCAAGGTGGCGGTGTTCCTCATTTGATCGCTGTATACCAAGATAAGTCTGGCTCTGCTCGCGATGTTGCGTTGTCGTATGCCACTGCAAACGGCGGCGGACGTGCTGGCATTATCGAAACCAATTTCCGTGAAGAAACTGAAACTGACTTGTTCGGTGAGCAGGCTGTCCTTTGTGGCGGCGCGGTTGAATTGATCAAAGCCGGTTTTGAGACTTTGGTTGAAGCTGGTTACGCTCCTGAAATGGCTTACTTCGAGTGCTTGCATGAGCTCAAGTTGATTGTTGACTTGATCTACGAAGGTGGTATTGCCAATATGAACTATTCCATCTCTAACAACGCTGAGTATGGTGAGTACGTTACGGGCCCACGCGTTGTGACTGAAGACACTAAGAATGCAATGCGTCAGTGCTTGAAAGATATTCAGACTGGTGAGTATGCTAAGAGCTTTATCTTGGAAAACAAAGCAGGTGCGCCTACTCTGATTTCTCGTCGTCGTTTGAATGCTGAACATGACATCGAAGTTGTTGGTGCTAAATTGCGCGCTATGATGCCTTGGATTGCTAAGAACAAGTTAGTTGACCAGACTAAGAACTAAGCTAAAAGCTAAGCATCTACTAATAGCAGTTCAATAAAAGGCTCAGAACAAAGATGATGTATCCACACCCCATTATTGCGAAAGAAGGTTGGCTGTACTTAGCGTTAGTGGGGGCAGTGACTTTGCTGGTTCACTATTTAGGTGGCATAGCTTGGTCATGGCCTCTTTGGATCATTTTTTTCTTTGTTCTGCAGTTCTTTCGTGACCCACAGCGTATCCCTGCTTTAGGTCGTGATCTTGTTTTATCTCCAGCTGATGGCCGCATTGTTGTTGTTGAAAAAACCAATGATCCTTATGCTGGTCGTGAAGCGCTCAAAATCAGCGTATTCATGAACGTATTCAACGTGCACTCTAATCGTAGCGCGGTAAATGGCTTGGTTAAGGAGATTCAATACTTCCCAGGTAAATTTGTGAATGCAGATTTGGATAAGGCATCTACCGAGAACGAGCGAAATGCCGTTGTTATCGATGCTAATGGCCAAGTAGTCACTTTGGTCCAGGTTGCTGGTTTAATTGCGCGCCGTATTCTTTGCTACATTCATGTTGGCGATCGCCTCAAGGCAGGTGAGCGCTATGGATTTATTCGTTTTGGATCACGTGTTGATGTGTATTTACCCCTAACTGCTGAACCATTAGTCAGCGTTGGTGATAAAGTATTTGCTACAAATACAGCCTTGGCTCGTTTGCCTGGTTTGGATTGATTCGAAATATTATTCACTGGGATATTCTTTGACTACATTTCGCCGTCGTGGTCGTATTGACCGAAGCCGTCTCTCTCAAAGACGTGTTACTTCTTCAGAAGATCAATGGGCTGAAGACTTAGGTGATGGTATTGATTACGAAGTAGAGGAGTTACATCCTCAAAAGCCCCGCTTACGCAGCAAGGGTATCTACCTTCTTCCAAATGCCTTTACAACCGCAGCTTTGTTTTGCGGCTTCTATGCCATTGTGAACGCAATGAACCACCAGTTTGAGATTGCGGCAATCGCTATCTTTGCTTCAATGGTATTGGATGGCATGGATGGCCGTGTGGCCCGTATGACCAACACTCAAAGCGCTTTTGGTGAGCAGTATGATTCTCTCGCTGACATGGTCTCCTTTGGGGTTGCGCCTGCATTGGTCGCTTATGAGTGGGCTTTAAAAGATTTAGGTAAGTGGGGGTGGTTAGCGGCATTCACATATTGTGCTGGCGCTGCCTTGCGTTTAGCGCGATTTAATGTGAATACTGGCGTAGTGGATAAGAAGTTTTTTCAAGGCCTGCCAAGTCCCGCTGCAGGTGCACTAATGGCTGGCTTTATTTGGTTGGCTGATGACAATAAGATTCCAGTTCGAGATACTGCAATTCCTTGGATTACCTTCTTTATAGCTGTTTATGCAGGACTTACCATGGTTTCAAATGCCCGTTTTTATAGTGGTAAGGCCTTGGATATTCGTTACCGCGTGCCATTTGGCGTGATGGTTTTAATGATCTTGACCTTTGTTTTGATTTCCTCAAATCCGCCTTTAACGCTGTTTGGTTTATTCGTGGTGTACTCCATCTCTGGCTATGTAATTTGGGCTTGGGAGCGTCTCAGCGGTAAACGTTTTAGCTAATTCCCTATTTTTGGGGTATATTATTTCCATGTTGATGAATTTCTCACCTGTAACTGGCCTCCTTCTGCTAGCACTAAGCCTAAAGCTTGGGGCGGGTAAGGCCTGAGTTAATGAGATAAAGCAGATTCATTAACCACCACATACCAGCCCCAGCTAATTGCTGGGGTTTTTGTTTTATGAGATTGAGTTATCTGAAGAAGTTCAGAGGTATTTAAAACCGGAGAGTAGTGATGAGCGACAAAGTAATCATATTTGATACCACCTTGCGTGATGGTGAGCAATCACCGGGCGCATCCATGACTAAAGACGAAAAAGTACGCATTGCGCGTCAGTTAGAGCGTCTTAAAGTAGATGTGATCGAGGCAGGCTTCGCTGCTAGCTCGGAGGGTGACTTCCAGGCAATATCTGCGGTTGCAGCTGCCGTAAAGGACTCTATTGTTTGTTCGTTGGCTAGGGCTAACGACAAGGACATCACACGAGCTGCTGATGCATTACAAGCAGCAAACGCAAAACGAATTCATGCGTTTTTGGCAACAAGTCCATTGCATATGGCCGTGAAATTACGCATGTCTCCAGAAGAAGTTTTGGAGCAAGCTAAACGCTCCATTCGTTTTGCGCGTAACTTAGCGTCAGACATTGAGTTTTCTGCTGAAGATGGTTACCGCTCAGAAATGGATTTCTTGTGCAGAGTGGTTGAGGCGGTTATTAACGAAGGTGCATCTACTATCAACATTCCAGACACTGTCGGTTATGCAACCCCTGAGTTGTATGGTGAATTCATTAAAACCTTGCGAACCCGCGTACCTAACTCTGATAAGGCCGTTTGGTCAGTGCATTGTCATAACGACTTGGGAATGGCGGTTGCCAATTCCTTGGCGGGTGTAAAGATTGGTGGAGCACGTCAAATTGAGTGCACGATTAACGGCTTAGGCGAGCGTGCAGGTAATACTGCTTTAGAGGAAATTGTGATGGCTTTGCGCACTCGTAAGGACTACTTTGATATGGTGTGCGGAATTGATGCAACGCAAATTGTTCCAGCATCTAAATTGGTATCTCAAATCACCGGCTTTGTGGTCCAGCCTAACAAGGCGGTTGTTGGTGCCAATGCCTTTGCACATACTTCAGGCATTCATCAAGACGGTATTTTGAAGAACCGCGACACCTATGAAATCATGCGCGCAGAAGATGTGGGTTGGTCTGCTAATAAGATTGTTTTGGGTAAGTTATCTGGCCGAAATGCCTTTAAGCAGCGCTTGCAAGAATTGGGAATAGCTGTTGAAGCTGAGGCTGATTTGAATGAAGCCTTCGCCAGATTTAAAGCATTGGCTGACCAAAAGTCTGAGATATTTGATGAAGATATCATTGCCATTATGTCTGATTCTGCTGCTGCAGAAGAGGGTGAGCACTATAGATTTATTTCCTTAAGTCAGCATTCTGAGACTGGTGAGCGACCTAAATCTCGTGTGACATTTCGCATGGGGGATAAAGAGATTAGCTCTGAAGCAGAAGGTAATGGTCCAGTAGATGCGAGTTTGAATGCAATTGAAGAAATTGCAAAGAGTGGGGCAGAGCAGTTGCTCTATTCAGTCAATGCCATTACTTCGGGTACGCAGTCCCAGGGTGAGGTTACTGTGCGCTTGGCAAAAGGGGGTCGCATTGTGAATGGTGTAGGTACCGATCCAGACATCATTGCCGCTTCTGCAAAGGCTTATTTATCTGCTTTGAATAAATTGCATGATCCGAGCCAGGCTAAGCTCAATGCACAGATGACTCCTTAATCGTTGAGTCATCTGTAAAGAGATTTACTGATTTAAGTCAGTGTTCTTATAGTACTTGGTGCCTTTGCCGGTGATTTCAGCGGCAAGGCCAGAGTCTGTCAATTGGTACATTAAAACTCCTGGAGCAACCACAGTGGCATCCTGGTATGCACCACCATCTTTTTCGTATTTCGCAGCAGCGCTTACCTGGCCACCAAAAGTCCAGCCTGAGTTAATAAAGTCGTTCATCGCCGCTTCGGTTTCAAATACAAAAATATTCTGAAAGGATTTGATGCCAAAACCCAAGCCAGCCTGAACTTCAGCCATATTCATGTAGACGGGCTTCTTGTTTGCTTTGTTAATCACAACGCCGCTACCAGTTCCACCTCCCGCAATCAGAATTTTCATGCCAAAGTTGCTAAAGGTCGCATAACCTACGGATTTATCTACGAGCTCTTTGGATTTGGGTTGTGCTTTATATAGGTGTCTCAAAATGTCATCATTCTTTTTGAGGATTTCTTGGCGTTGCTGGGCCACTGTTTTATCTGTTCCAAATGGGTTTGAAAATTGCGCCAAAACAGCACTGTTTAGGCAGAAACAGAGGGTAAAGAGGGTTGCTAATGAGCGGAAAATTGGATTCATTATTTGTAAGTTATTGATTAATATAGATAATTTAATAAATTGCTGTGTTATTTATATCAATAGCATACCAATATCTAGTGTCTTACTCGCTCTTTTGGGGCGCAGTCTGCTACAATTCGATGGCTTTGATTTATAAAGCTTTTTTGTTTTATTTTGTTAATCGCACGACACGGATTGGGTGAAAGCTCAAGTGTTCGCAAGTAAGGAGTATTAAAAATGGCAGTTGCTGATATTAAAACGGCGGAAATCGTCAAAGACAACGCGCGCAGCGCAAACGATACGGGTAGCCCTGAAGTTCAAGTTTCATTGCTCACAGCCCGCATCAATGAATTAACCCCCCATTTCAAGGCTAACGCTAAAGATCATCACAGCCGTCGTGGTTTGTTGAAGATGGTTTCACGTCGCCGTCGCCTCTTGGATTACCTCAAAGGCAAAGATTTGGATCGCTATCGCGCATTGATTGAGAAATTAGGTCTCCGTAAGTAATTCTTATCGGTATGCAATGCCATCTATCTTAGGATTGTTTCTTTGCGGATCCAGTCTTAAGCAGATGGCATGTTTTTTGGGCGCTTCAAGATTATTTGTGTATGGGATTGTGTCATTCCAATGAGCTTCTGATAGTTGATTCAGAGCCTCCCTGGAATGGCATCCCTTGTGATCTTAAATCGCTCCAGTGTTGTCGTGACACTGCTTTATCCCACGACAAGCGCAACTCTCATGTGAGTTTTGCGTGAACAATTTGGAGAAGATCAGAATGACAATGTTTAAAAAAGCAGTAAAAAGTTTTCAATGGGGCAATCATCAAGTAACTATGGAAACAGGCGAGATTGCTCGTCAGTCCGGTGGTGCCGTTATTGTTAACGTCGATGACACAGTAGTTATGGGCACAGTAGTTGCCTCTAAGTCTGCAAAGCCTGGCCAGTCATTTTTCCCGTTGACTGTTGACTATCTAGAAAAAACATACGCAGCAGGTAAGATTCCCGGCGGCTTCTTCCGTCGTGAAGGTCGTCCATCAGAGGGTGAGACATTGATCTCCCGCTTGATCGATCGTCCATTGCGCCCACTTTTCCCAGAAGGCTTCTTGAACGAAGTTCAAGTAGTGGTTCACGTGTTGTCTATCAACCCTGATGTTCCTTCTGATATTCCTGCTTTGATCGCTGCTTCTGCAGCATTGGCTATTTCAGGCATCCCATTTGCTGGTCCAGTTGGCGCTGCACGTGTTGGTTACGCTAATGGTCAATACCTCTTGAACCCAACTCGTGCTGAGCAAGCTACTAGCGAGCTCGACTTGATCGTTGCTGGTACACAAGCCGCTGTATTGATGGTTGAGTCTGAAGCTAACCAGCTTTCTGAAGAAGTCATGTTGGGTGCAGTTGTATATGGTCACGACCAAATGCAGATTGCAATTAACGCTATCAACGAATTGGTTTCTGAAGCTGGCAAGCCAGAGTGGGATTGGGCTGCTGCTCCTAAAGATGAGCCATTTATCGCCAAGGTTACTGCTTTGGCTGAAGCGCCATTGCGCGAGGCTTATCAGATTCGTCAAAAAGGGGCTCGTTCAGACAAGCTCAAAGAAATTACTAAAGAAGTGGTTGCTAAGTTACAAGAAGAGGGTGATGTTGACGCGGTAGCCGTTAACGACATCTTGTTTGAAATTGAGGCGAAGATTGTTCGTAGCCAGATTTTGAACGGCGAGCCACGTATTGATGGTCGTGACACACGTACTGTGCGTCCGATTGAAATTCGCAATGGCGTATTGCCGCGTACACACGGCTCTGCATTGTTTACTCGCGGTGAAACACAGGCACTCGTTGTAGCTACTTTAGGTACTGCACGTGACGAGCAAATCATTGATGCGCTTGAAGGTGAGTACCGTGATCGTTTCATGTTCCACTACAACATGCCTCCATTCGCTACTGGTGAAACAGGTCGTGTAGGTAGCCCAAAGCGTCGTGAAATTGGTCACGGCCGTTTAGCTAAGCGCGCATTGATTCCAGTATTGCCAAGTGCTGAAGATTTTGCATACAGCATCCGCGTGGTTTCAGAGATTACTGAGTCCAATGGTTCATCTTCAATGGCTTCTGTTTGCGGCGGCTGTTTGGCGATGATGGATGCTGGTGTTCCAGTTAAAGCACACGTTGCTGGCGTAGCAATGGGTTTGATTCTTGACGGCAATCGTTTTGCTGTATTGACAGACATCTTGGGTGACGAAGATCACTTGGGCGACATGGATTTTAAAGTAGCGGGTACTGCTAACGGTATTACTGCACTCCAGATGGATATTAAAGTTCAAGGTATTACTAAAGAAATTATGCAAGTGGCTTTGGCACAAGCAAAAGAAGGTCGTTTGCACATCTTGAGCAAAATGCAAGAAGCAATGAGTTCAGTTCGTACAGAATTGTCAGCTCATGCTCCACGTATGGTTTCTTTCAAGATCCATCCAGACAAGATTCGTGAAGTAATCGGCAAAGGCGGCGCAACAATTCAAGCCTTGACTAAAGAAACTGGCTGCAGCATCGACATCAAAGATGACGGTACTGTAACCATTGCTTCTACTTCCGCTGAAGGTATGGCTGAAGCTAAAGCGCGTATCGAAGGTATCACCGCTGAAGCTGAAGTAGGCAAGATCTACGAAGGCCCAGTTGTGAAGTTGCTCGAATTCGGCGCTTTGGTCAATATTCTTCCTGGTAAAGATGGTCTCTTGCACATCTCTGAGATTTCTAATGAGCGTGTAAAAGAAGTTAAAGATTATTTGGCAGAAGGCCAAGTGGTTCGCGTGAAACTGCTTGCCGCTGATGAGCGTGGTCGTTTACGTTTGTCATTGAAAGCTGCGATGGCTGATGAAGGTGGCACGATCGCTCCTTTAGCTGGCGCTGCTGAAGTTGCTGTTGAGGCAGCTCCTGCATCCGACGAAACTGCTTAAGTAATAATCAGCGGGAGTATTTATGCGCGTTATTGAAATTAAAGAATTTGGCACCCCAGAAATGCTGGTGCCAACTACTCGACCCGATCCAGCAGCTCCTGCTGCTGGGACCGGCGAAATTTTGATCAAAGTTCTTGCTGCTGGAATTAATCGACCTGACGTTTTGCAACGTAAGGGGCATTACCCGGTTCCAGCTGGCGCATCTGATATTCCCGGTCTTGAAGTTGCCGGTGAAATCGTCGGCGGTGATTTATCTCATCCTGACAATGTATTTGGCTTAAAGCTGGGTGATAAGGTTTGTGCACTCGTTCAAGGTGGTGGTTACGCTGATTTGTGTACTGCGCCTGTAGCCCAGTGCTTACCTTACCCTAAGGGGTTTTCTGACCAAGAAGCTGCAGCCTTGCCTGAAACGTTTTATACCGTATGGAGCAACGTCTTCATGCGGGGTCAATTGGCCGAAGGCGAAACTTTATTGGTTCAAGGTGGCTCCAGTGGTATCGGCGTGACTGCAATCCTGATCGCCAAAGCCTTAGGCCATAAAGTATTTGTAACTGCTGGTACGGATGAAAAATGTGCCGCATGTGTAGCATTAGGTGCTGATCTCGCCATCAATTACAAGACACAAGATTTTGTAGAAGAAGTGAAGAAGGCAACTGATGGCAAAGGCGTTAACGTCATTCTTGATATGGTGACTGGCGCTTATGTACAAAAAGAAATTGACTGTCTCGCTGATGATGGTCGCATTGTGATTATTGCCATTCAAGGTGGATCAAAAGCAGAAGTGAGTACCAATCAGATTCTGCGCCGTCGCTTAACGATTACTGGCTCAACCTTACGTCCACGCCCAGTTTCATTTAAGAAGCAAATTACCAAACAGCTTTTTGAGAATGTTTGGCCTTTGCTCAATGCTGGCAAACTAAAGCCAGTCATTTATAAAACGTTTATGCTAGATCAAGCGGCAGATGCTCATGCATTGATGGAGTCATCCGAGCACGTTGGCAAAATTGTTTTAACTGTTTAGAAATATTCATTACCCCTATGCGACCACTCATCGTTATCGGCAATTGGAAAATGAATGGCAGTCTTGCAAGTAATCAAGATTGGATCAAGACCGTTGCTCGTGGCATGGAGAGTGGAATGCCATCAGGACGTAAATATGCGGTTTGCCCGCCATTTCCGTATTTATCCCAATGTGCACAGTTGATTAAAGAGTATTCATTGGCTTTTTTGAATCTAGGTGCACAAGACGCATCAGCCCATAGTTCAGGCGCTTATACCGGTGAGGTTGCGGCCTCAATGCTCAAAGAACTTGGTTGTACTTATGTCATCGTTGGGCACTCTGAGCGCCGTCAAATGCACCAAGAGGTTGATGAGGCTGTTGCTGCTAAAGCCCTCGAGGTGTTGGACAATGGCATGACTCCAGTAATTTGTGTGGGTGAGACTGCTGATGAAAGAAATTCGGGCAGGGCGGAAGAGATTGTTTGTGCTCAAGTTGCAAAGCAGGCGGGTGTTTTACAAGATCGTCTTGCTGACTGCCTAATTGCTTATGAACCAGTATGGGCGATCGGTACGGGTAAAGTTGCCAGCGCCCAAGTTGCACAAGATATGCATCGTGCTATTCGTCTGCAATTGGCTGAATTTAATGAAGATGTTGCATCTCACGTTGGAATTTTGTACGGCGGCAGTGTCAAGCCTGACAATGCTGTTGAATTATTTGCCATGCCAGATATAGATGGTGGATTGGTTGGGGGGGCATCCTTGAATCCCCAAGACTTTCTAGCTATTTGTCAGGCATAGATTTTTTATTTGGAGATAAGCTGTGGAATGGTTTAAGACTTTATTGATCGTATTGCAGGTAATTTCAGCTTTGGCTGTCATTCTATTGGTGCTATTACAGCAAGGTAAGGGTGCCGATATGGGTGCAGCCTTTGGCTCAGGCTCTTCTGGCAGCCTCTTTGGTGCTAGCGGATCCGCTAATTTCTTGTCTCACACAACGGCTGTTTTTGCAGCAGTTTTCTTCCTTTGTACTTTAGGAATTACTTGGATTGGCAATAAGAAGGAAGTAAGTCCTGGGGTCCTCTCGGGAACTGTAGCACCGGCAGCAACGCCAGCCGCTCCAGTAGCCCCAACACAGGACCCAAGTAAACCAGCAGTTCCTAAGTAAAACAGTAGGCTTTTACAGATTTTCTAGCCCAGAATTTGGGTTAGTGCACTTGTGCAATGCAGTAGAATTGATGAGTTTTCAAGATGCCGACGTGGTGAAATTGGTAGACACGCTATCTTGAGGGGGTAGTGGCTTAGGCTGTGCGAGTTCGAGTCTCGCCGTCGGCACCAAAAAAGGGTATTGATGAGCATTTTTTGCTCTAAATCAATATCTTATGTAGTGGAATAAGTAATAATTTGTTGTTTTTAAGTATTACCAGACAAACGAATCAGGGCTATTTTGAATCTCGCTAATTACTTTCCTGTTCTGCTTTTTATCCTCGTAGGTATTGGGGTGGGATTGGTCCCCATGTTCCTCGGAAAAATCTTGGCTCCTTCGAAGCCTGACGCTGAAAAGCTCTCTCCCTATGAGTGCGGTTTTGAAGCTTTCGAAGATGCGCGTATGAAGTTTGACGTGCGTTACTACTTAATCGCCATTCTCTTCATCCTTTTTGACTTAGAAACTGCATTCCTATTCCCATGGGGTGTAGCTCTACGTGACATTGGATGGCTTGGCTACGCCTCTATGGTGATTTTCTTATTGGAATTCATTGTGGGATTTGTATATATCTGGAAAAAGGGCGCTCTCGACTGGGAGTGATAGATATGGCATTAGAAGGCGTACTTAAAGAAGGTTTTGTCACCACCACTGCGGATCAGTTAATTAACTGGACGCGTAATGGCTCCCTATGGCCTATGACCTTCGGTCTGGCTTGTTGTGCTGTAGAGATGATGCATGCGGGTGCCTCCCGTTATGACTTGGATCGATTTGGCGTTGTATTCCGCCCATCTCCACGTCAATCCGATTTGATGATTGTTGCAGGTACTTTATGTAACAAGATGGCCCCTGCATTGCGCAAGGTTTACGACCAAATGCCAGAACCGCGTTGGGTAATCTCTATGGGTTCCTGCGCCAATGGCGGTGGTTATTACCATAACTCTTATTCAGTAGTACGCGGTTGCGACCGCATTGTGCCAGTCGATATTTATGTTCCAGGATGCCCTCCAACTGCAGAGGCGCTGATCTACGGAATTATTCAGCTACAGTCCAAGATTGCTCGCACGAGCACGATTGCGCGGAAGGCTTAAGTTATGTCAGATCGTTTAATTCAATTAGCAGCCAACTTAGAAAAAGTTTTAGGTAAGCGCGCTAAATCCATTGAGATTGCATTAGGTGAGGTGACTGTAGTTGTTAATGCGGACACTTATTTTGAATCTGCCATGTTGTTACGTGATGATCCTTCACTTGCTTTTGAGCAATTGATTGATCTGTGTGGTGTTGACTATCAAGATTTTCGTGATGGAGCATGGAGCGGTCTGCGCTTTGGCGTTGTAAGTCATCTACTTTCTTTGCAACACAACTGGCGTTTACGTGTTCGTGTTTTTGCGCCCGATGATAGTTACCCATTAGTAGCCTCAATTACACCAGTTTGGGCTGCAGCCAATTGGTTTGAGCGTGAAGCTTTCGATCTCTACGGCATTCTATTTGACGGTCACGAAGACTTGCGTCGCATTCTGACTGACTATGGCTTTATTGGTCATCCATTTAGAAAAGATTTCCCAATCAGCGGTAATGTGGAAATGCGCTATGACCCAGAGTTGAAGCGCGTTGTCTATCAACCGGTCACGATTGAGGCTCGCGAAATTACTCCACGCATTGTTCGTGAAGAGCAGTACGGAGGTCCGGTTTAAGTCATGGCACAAATTAAGAACTACACCCTCAATTTTGGTCCTCAGCATCCTGCAGCGCATGGCGTATTACGTCTAGTGCTTGAACTCGATGGTGAAGTGATTCAACGCGCTGACCCGCATATCGGTTTATTGCATCGCGCGACAGAAAAATTAGCTGAAACACGTACTTGGATTCAAAACGTTCCTTACATGGATCGTTTAGATTACGTTTCCATGATGTCCAATGAGCATGCCTATGTCATGGCCATTGAAAAATTACTGCAAGTTGATGTTCCGTTGCGTGCTCAATATATCCGCGTGATGTATGACGAGCTCACTCGTTTGCTCAATCACTTGCTTTGGATTGGTTGTCATGGTCTGGACGTTGGTGCAATGGCTGTCTTCTTGTACGCTTTCCGTGATCGCGAAGATATCTTTGATATGTATGAGGCGGTATCTGGTGCACGTATGCATGCCGCTTACTATCGTCCAGGTGGCGTTTATCGTGACCTGCCTGATCAAATGGCTCAGTACACCAAGAACAAGATTCGCAGTACATCTGCCATTAAGCGTTTGAATGAAAACCGTAGCGGCACATTATTGGACTTCATTGAGCAATTTACCAATGGCTTTGATGCCAATGTGGATGAGTACTGCAACCTCTTAACTGATAACCGTATTTGGAAGCAACGATTGGTGAATATCGGTATTGTGACTCCAGAGCGTGCATTGCAGCTCGGATTCACCGGTCCGATGCTACGTGGTTCAGGTATCGAATGGGATTTACGTAAGAAGCAACCATATGAAGTCTATGACCGTTTAGATTTTGATATTCCTGTGGGTGTGAATGGCGATTCTTATGATCGTTATTTAGTGCGCATGGAAGAAATGCGTCAATCTAATCGCATCATCAAACAGTGCGTAGCTTGGTTAAAGGCTAATCCAGGTCCTGTGATGAGCGACAACCATAAGGTTTCCCCACCAAAGCGCGTGGATATGAAAACCAATATGGAAGAGTTGATTCACCATTTCAAATTATTTACTGAAGGCATTCACGTTCCAGATGGCGAGGCTTACTCAGCCGTTGAGCATCCTAAAGGTGAATTTGGTATTTACTTAATTTCTGATGGTGCGAATAAACCCTATCGCATGAAGATTCGTGCGCCAGGATTTGTGCACTTGTCGGCAATGGACGAGATGTCACGTGGCCACATGTTAGCTGATGCGGTAACGATTATTGGTACCCAAGATATTGTGTTCGGGGAGATTGACCGCTAATAAGGCGTGCCAAGGAATATTTAATGACTACGACTCTGCAACTATCCGATAAAACACTAGCTGATATTCATCGCAATATCGCTAAGTATCCTGCTGAGCATAAGCAATCCGCTGTGATGGCTTGTTTGATTGCCGCTCAAACTGAGGTGGGCTGGGTTTCTCCTGAAGTGATTGAAACGGTTGCCCAGATTTTAGAAATGCCAAGCATTGCTGTTGATGAAGTCGCAACTTTCTACAACATGTACAACACAAAGAAAATTGGTAAATACAAATTGGTAATTTGCACTAATTTGCCATGCCAATTAACCCATGGTGAAACTGCAGCAACATACCTCAAAGAGACTTTAGGTATTGGCTACAACGAAACTACTCCATGCGGTACTTTTACCTTGAAAGAGGGTGAGTGCATGGGTGCCTGTGGTGATTCGCCAGTGATGTTGGTGAATGACAAGCGCATGTGCAGTTTTATGAGTAAAGAAAAGATCGATGCTTTATTGAGTGATTTGCGTGCAGAAGGGAAAGTAGCATGACCAGCTTGCACGATCGCCATATCAAGCCTTTAATCCTCGCTGGATTAAATGGAGATAACTGGCGTTTAAATGATTACGAAAGCCGTGGGGGCTATCAACAATTACGTCGTTTAATTAACGACAAAGTATCTCCTGATGCCATCATTGCCGAATTAAAAGCTTCTTCATTACGTGGTCGCGGAGGCGCAGGCTTCCCAACAGGTTTGAAGTGGAGCTTTATGCCCCGCCAATTCCCGGGACAAAAATATTTAGTTTGCAATAGCGATGAAGGTGAGCCCGGTACTTTTAAAGACCGTGACATCATGCGCTATAACCCACACGCTTTGATCGAAGGCATGATCATTGGCGCCTATACAATGGGTATTACAGTTGGTTACAACTACATCCACGGTGAAATCTGGGATGTGTATTCTCGCTTCGAAGAGGCGCTTGAAGAGGCGCGTGCTGCTGGATACCTTGGTGACAAAATACTAGGAAGCGATTTCTCCTTCCAGTTGCATGCATCGCCAGGTTGGGGTGCTTATATTTGCGGTGAAGAGACAGCCTTGCTTGAATCTCTAGAAGGTAAAAAAGGGCAGCCACGCTTTAAGCCACCATTCCCTGCAAGTTTTGGCTTGTATGGCAAACCTACAACCATTAATAACACCGAAACATTTGCCGCTGTGCCATTCATTTTGGCCATCGGCGGTCCGGCCTATTTGGAACTTGGAAAACCCAATAATGGTGGAACCAAAATATTCTCGGTATCGGGTGACGTAGTTCATCCAGGCAACTATGAAATTCCGTTGGGAACCCCATTTGCAGAGCTCTTAAAGCTTGCTGGCGGTATGCGTGATGGCAAAGCTTTGAAGGCTGTAATTCCTGGAGGATCTTCTGCGCCAGTTGTTCCTGGTGTGCAGATGATGGATCTGACTATGGATTACGACAGCATTGCAAAAGCAGGATCTATGTTGGGATCTGGCGCTGTGATTGTGATGAACGAGACCCGTTGTATGGTCCGCGCCTTAGAGCGTTTGTCCTATTTCTATCACGAAGAATCTTGTGGTCAATGCACCCCATGTCGTGAAGGTACTGGTTGGTTATGGCGCATTGTTCATCGCATTGAACATGGTGAAGGGCGTCCAGAGGACTTGGATTTGCTCAATGACGTAGCTGCCAATATTCAAGGTCGTACGATTTGCGCTTTAGGTGATGCAGCAGCAATGCCGGTACGTGGCATGTTGAAACATTACATGGATGAATTTGCGTATCACGTAGAACATAAGCGCTGCTTAGATTCTGCAAAACCTTTATAAAGATTTAGAGTACGGGATATCTAAAAGTGAGCATGGTAGAAATCGAATTAGATGGTAAGACTGTAGAAGTTCCGCAAGGTTCGATGGTGATGCACGCCGCGAACAAGCTCGGCACCTACGTTCCTCACTTCTGTTATCACAAGAAGTTATCGATTGCCGCTAACTGCCGCATGTGTTTGGTTGAAGTAGAGAAGGCTCCCAAACCTCTACCCGCTTGTGCTACACCAGTAACTCAAGGCATGAAGGTGTTTACGCATTCTGCCAAGGCGGTAGAAGCTCAGCGTTCTGTCATGGAATTCTTGCTCATTAACCATCCATTAGATTGCCCAATTTGCGATCAGGGTGGCGAGTGTCAGTTACAGGACTTAGCAGTTGGTTACGGAAAATCAAACTCACGTTACGATGAAGAGAAGCGTGTTGTCTTCCATAAGAATGTTGGCCCATTGATCTCCATGCAAGAGATGACGCGTTGCATCCATTGCACTCGTTGCGTACGCTTCGGCCAAGAAGTTGCCGGTGTTATGGAGCTGGGTATGGTCAACCGTGGTGAGCATTCCGAGATCACCACCTTCGTTGGTCAGACGGTAGATTCAGAGTTGTCTGGAAACATGATTGATTTGTGTCCAGTTGGTGCTTTAACCAGCAAGCCATTCCGTTATGCAGCGCGTACTTGGGAATTAGGCCGCAAGCGTTCAGTTAGTCCTCACGATAGCTTAGGTGCGAATACTACAGTTCAGACTAAAGCTAATAAAGTCATGCGTGTAGTTGCTCTAGAAAACGAAGCCATTAATGAATGCTGGATTAGCGATCGTGATCGCTTCTCTTATGAAGGTTTAAATAGTGCTGACCGTGTAACCACGCCAATGGTGAAGCAGGGCGGCCAGTGGTTAGAAACAGATTGGCAGTCAGCTTTAGATTATGTTGCTCATTCTCTGAAAACAATTTCAGCAGAAAGTGGTCCTGAGTCCATTGGTGCTTTAGCCCACCCAATATCTTCCACTGAGGAATTGCACCTCTTGCAAAAGTTAGTGCGTGGCCTTGGCTCCAATCAAATGGAAACTCGATTGCGCCAAACGGATGTAAAAAATGCAGCAGCAGCGCCATGGTTGGGAATGCCAATCGCCAAGATCAATGAATTGGATCGTGTATTAGTTATTGGTAGTTTCTTGCGCAAAGACCAGCCTGTATTGGCTGCTCGTATTCGTACTGCCAGCAAACGCGCTTTGCAAGTATTGCGTATTGATGCAGGTGGTGATGACTGGTTGATTCCAAGTAGCGGTATTTCAGTAGCTCCAAGCGCATGGTTGAATGCATTGAGTGAAGTTGCACTTGCTGTTGCAAAAGCAAAATCATTAACAGCGCCAGTTGGCACATTTAATTTAACTATTTCTCCTGCGGCGCAGAAGATTGCCGATAGCTTGCTTTCCGGTGAGTCAAAGGCTGTATTGCTCGGTTCTGCTGCTATTGCGCATCACCATGCTTCTGACTTGCACGTTATGGCGCAATTTATTGCTGATCAGACTGGTGCTACTTTAGGCTTCCTGCCGGTTGGCGGAAACGCAGTTGGTGCATCTTTAGTGAATGCTAACGGCGTGGGTGTTGAGTCAGTCTTATCTGGCGAACGTCGCGCAGTGATCTTGATGAATATCGAGCCAGATTCAGATTTGCCAAACCCAGCAGCTGCTCGTGCAGCCCTGGAAAAGGCTAACACCGTTATTGCTTTGAGCGCTTATAAGAGTGCTGACTTGATGGAGGTAGCTGATGTCATTCTGCCTACTTCAGTTTTCTCAGAAACAGTCTCTACCTTTGTGAATTTAGAGGGAAGAGTTCAAACTGTCCAGCCTTCAGTGAAGCCTTTAGGTGATTCACGTCCAGCATGGAAAGTATTGCGCGTATTAGGCGGGCTCTTAGGTTTAGACGGTTTCTTGTTTAATGCTCCTGAGGAAGTCCTAGGAGAAGCATTGGACGATGGTTATTGCAATCGCTTAAATAACAAAGCTTCTAGCTCTTCGATTGCCAATGGAAATCTAGCGCCTTTCAATGGTCTCGAGCGTTTGGCTGATGTCAACATTTATGCTGGCGACCAAATCGTACGGCGTTCTTCAGCCTTGCATTTAACGCGTGATGCTAAGCGCGGCAATCAGGTAGGCCTAAATAAAATTACTTTCGCTGAATTGGGTCTCAAAGAGGGTGATGCAGTGCGCGTTACCCAAGACTCTCATTCAGTCGATATGCCGGCAACATTAGAAGTTAATTTAGCGCCTGGAGCTGTCAGAATTTCTGCTGGCACCATGGCTAGTGCCAAATTGGGATCGATGTTTGGTCCAGTAACTATTAGTAAGGCATAAGGGACGAGATGGATAATTTCTTGAACCTCATTACCACTCAAGGTGAGGCTATTTTTGGCTCACTGTGGCCCTTAGTTTGGGCATTAGTGCGCATTGTAGTCATCGTATTGCCAATGTTTGGTTGTGTAGCTTACTTAACCCTCTGGGAAAGAAAATTGATTGGCTGGATGCATATTCGTCTTGGCCCAAATCGCGTAGGTCCACTGGGTTTATTGCAGCCAATTGCTGACGCATTAAAGCTCTTGATGAAAGAGATCATTGCACCTGCTCAAGCTAGTAAGGTTTTGTACTTTATTGCACCAATCATGGTGATCATGCCTGCATTTGCTGCTTGGGCGGTGATTCCATTTCAGGCGAAGATGGTTTTGGCTGATGTAAACGCAGGCTTGCTTTATATCATGGCTATTTCCTCTATTGGTGTTTATGGGGTCATCTTGGCTGGTTGGTCTTCTAACTCTAAATATCCATTCCTCGGTGCAATGCGCGCTTCAGCCCAAATGATCTCCTATGAGATTGCAATGGGTTTTGCATTGGTTACCGTCTTGCTTACCTCGGGTTCATTAAATTTAAGTGCCATTGTTACTTCACAAGAGCAGGGTTACTTTGCCAGCATGGGCCTTAATTTCCTCTCGTGGAATTGGTTACCTTTATTACCAATGTTCTTGATTTACTTTATCTCTGGCGTTGCTGAAACAAACCGCCATCCATTTGACGTGGTTGAGGGTGAATCTGAGATCGTAGCTGGACACATGGTTGAGTATTCAGGCATGTCTTTTGCCATGTTCTTCTTGGCTGAATATGCCAACATGATTTTGATTGCAGCTGTTGCATCCATCATGTTCTTAGGCGGTTGGTTGCCGATTGTTGACTTGCCAATCTTGCGTGATATTCCAGGGTTCTTCTGGTTATTTGGTAAAACATTCTTCCTCTTATCCTGCGTTATTTGGTTACGCGCTACATTACCGCGCTATCGCTATGACCAAATCATGCGTTTGGGTTGGAAAATATTTATTCCCATCTCAGTATTTTGGGTGGTTGTTATCGGCGCGTGGGTTGTCTCACCATGGAATATTTGGAAATAAGTTGATAAATCATGTTTAAGAAAATTTCCCAATTCCTCGATAGCTTGATGCTAAGAGACATCTTGGTTGGTATGTCTATTACTGGTCGCTATCTCTTCAAGCCAAAAATTACCGTTCAATACCCCGAAGAGAAGACGCCGTTGTCTAGTCGCTTCCGTGGTTTGCACGCACTTCGTCGCTATGAAAATGGTGAAGAGCGCTGTATTGGCTGCAAGTTATGTGAAGCAGTTTGTCCGGCTTATGCCATCACCATTGAAACTGCTGAGCGTGATGATGGCACTCGTCGCACCAGTCGTTATGACATCGATCTCACAAAATGTATTTTCTGTGGTTTCTGTGAAGAGGCTTGTCCAGTAGACGCCATTGTTGAAACAAATATTTTTGAGTATTTTGGCGATAAGCGCGGTGACTTGTATTTCACCAAAGATATGCTTTTAGCTGTAGGCGATAAATACGAAAAAGATATTGCCGCTAACCGTGCAGCTGATGCACCTTACCGTTAATCGAATCGAGCTTAACTAATATGACATTCGATCCATCTACTTTATTTGCCATGTTCTTCTATGGCTTTGCAGGCTTATTGGTGTTTTCTGCGCTTCGTGTGATCACGGCTTGTAACCCAGTGCATGCAGCACTATTTCTGGTATTGGCGTTCTTTTGTGCATCAGGCCTCTGGATGTTGCTCAAAGCCGAATTCTTGAGCTTGGCTCTGATTTTGGTCTATGTTGGCGCAGTGATGGTTCTGTTCCTCTTCGTGGTGATGATGTTGGACTTAGATGTTGAACATTTACGTCGCGATTTCAAAAAGTTTCTGCCAGTTGCCTTCTTGATGGGTGCCGTTATTGTTCTAGAGCTGTCGATTGTGATCATTCGTAGCTTTATCGGAACCAATGCTCCAGTGCAGCCTATGCCAGAAGAAATGATGGCTAACAATACCCAAGCTTTGGGTATGCTGATCTTTGTAGATTATGTATACGCCTTTGAGGTTGCTGGTGTGATCTTACTGGTGGCAATTATTGCCGCTGTAGCATTGACATTGCGTAATCGCAAAGACTCTAAATCGCAGAATATTCACGAGCAAGTCAATGTCGTTGCAGCAGATCGCATGCGCATTGTGAAAATGGGTTCAGACATGGCTGCAAAGCAAGATATAAGAGGGGAGAAGAAATGAATATCACTCTCGCTCATTATTTAGTGCTGGGTGCGATCTTATTTGCAACTAGCGTTATCGGAATTTTCTTAAACCGTAAGAATGTCATTGTTTTGCTAATGGCAATTGAGCTGATGCTTCTCTCGGTGAACATGAACTTTGTGGCTTTCTCCCATTATTTGGGTGATATGGCTGGTCAAGTATTCGTATTCTTTATTTTGACTGTGGCAGCTGCTGAGGCGGCTATCGGCTTGGCAATTTTGGTTGTGCTCTTCCGTAAGGTTGACACGATTAATGCTGATGATCTTGACCACCTAAAAGGCTAGTCATGCAATTGACCTTAAACATTCCTGTACTTTGCGCCATTCCTTTGGCGCCATTAGTCGGCTCTATCATCGCTGGCTTCTTTGGCACTAAATTAGGCGGCAATCGCATTGGTCATGGCGCAAGTCAGTTCGTGACTATTTTGGGCGTAACCATTGCATTTGTACTTTCCTGCAATGTATTAGTTCAAGTGATGGATGGCTTCTATTTCAACGGAACTGTTTACCATTGGATGCAATTGGGCGAACTCAATTTAGATATTGGCTTCCTAATTGACCCTTTAACGGCAACGATGATGTGCGTAGTGACCTTTGTGTCATTGATGGTTCACATTTATACCATTGGCTATATGCATGGTGAAGAAGGTTACAACCGCTTCTTCTCCTATATTTCTTTATTTACCTTTGCCATGTTGATGTTGGTAATGAGTAATAACTTGTTGCAACTCTTCTTTGGCTGGGAAGCTGTGGGTGTGGTTTCTTATTTGTTGATTGGCTTCTATTTTGAGCGCCAATCCGCTGTATTTGCCAATATGAAGGCTTTTTTAGTTAACCGCGTCGGTGACTTTGGCTTCATCTTGGGCATCGGTATTCTGCTGGCCAGTACTGGCTCGATGCAATATGACGTGATCTTCTCTCAGAATTCTGCTTTAGCAGCCCAGACATTGCCTGGTACTAGCTGGAATTTAATGACGGTTGCTTGTATCTGCTTGTTTATTGGTGCAATGGGTAAATCTGCTCAATTCCCATTGCATGTTTGGTTGCCTGATTCGATGGAAGGCCCAACACCAATCTCTGCATTGATTCATGCCGCAACTATGGTTACCGCTGGTATTTTCATGGTGTCACGGATGTCACCACTGTTTGAGCTTTCAGATGTCGCGCTGAGCTTTATTTTGGTGATTGGTTCAATCACAGCGCTCTTTATGGGCTTCCTTGGTATTGTGCAAAACGATATTAAGCGTGTTGTTGCTTATTCGACCTTATCTCAGCTGGGGTATATGACAGTCGCTTTGGGTGTATCTGCATATCCAGTGGCTATCTTCCATTTGATGACGCACGCTTTTTTTAAAGCATTGCTATTCCTTGCTGCAGGTAGCGTAATTCTTGGTATGCATCATGAGCAAGATATGCACAAGATGGGCGGTCTTTGGAAATATATGCCAATTACTTGCCTCATGATGTTGCTGGGTAATCTGGCGTTGGTAGGGACTCCATTCTTCTCAGGCTTCTATTCAAAAGATTCCATTATTGAGGCGGTGGCTGCAAGTCATATCCCTGGTTCAGGCTTTGCCTACTTTGCAGTCATGGCTAGCGTATTCGTAACAGCCTTGTATTCATTCCGTTTGTATTTCTACGTATTCCACGGTAAAGCACGCTGGGGTCATGAGGATTCACATGCCCACGACCATCATGATCATGCAGAGCAGGGTGACGATCATGCGCATCATGGTTTAGCTCCAGGTCAAAAGCCACATGAATCACCATTCGTTGTCACTTTGCCATTGATCCTTCTGGCAATTCCATCCGTGATCATTGGTTTCTACACCATCTCTCCCTTGTTATTCGGAACTTACTTTGGCGACTCCATCTTTATTGACTTGGCTCGCCATCCAGTGATGAAAGAGTTGGAAGATGAGTTCCATGGTCCAGTTGCTATGGCAATTCATGCATTCACTTCACCAGTCTTGTTGTTGGTAGTACTTGGCGTGTTGACTGCTGCGATTGGTTACCTCTGGGCTCCTAAACTACCAGCCAAAGTTGCTGAAACATTTGCACCAATTAAGAAATTATTTGATAACAAGTACTACCTCGATGAAATTAACCAAGCTGTTTTTGCTAAAGGCCTTATTTGGATCGGCAGTTTCTTATGGCATCGTGGCGATCAAAAGATCATCGATGGTTTCTTTGTTAATGGCAGTGCGCATGCAGTAGGGCGCTTTGCCGGAGTAATTCGTCATTTGCAATCCGGTTATCTCTACCACTATGCCTTCGCAATGATTGCGGGCCTAGCAGTATTGTTGGCTTGGGTTTTGTATGCTTACCTGCCTTTTGTTCGCTAGGCCTTTGTTACTTAAGTAGCCACTATGATTCTTTCTTACGCCATTTGGACCCCGATTGTCTTTGGACTCATTATTTTGTTTTATGGGTCTGAAAGATCAACTGCCGGTGTACGCTGGTTGACGCTGATCGGAGCGGTACTTAGCTTTATTGCAACGCTTCCATTGTTGATTAATTTTGATATCGCTAATTCTGGAATGCAGTTTGTTGAAAAGGTCAGCTGGATTCCACGTTACGACATTAACTATCACTTAGGTATTGACGGGATTTCTGTTTGGTTCATCGTGCTTACTGCATTCATTAACGTTATTGTGGTGATTGCAGCATGGGAAGTGATTCAAACCAAGGTATCGCAATACATGGCTTCGTTCATGATCCTGTCTGGACTAATGATCGGCGTATTTTGCGCTCTTGATGCATTGCTTTTCTATGTATTCTTTGAGGCGACATTAATTCCGATGTACATCATTATTGGTGTATGGGGTGGCCACAACCGTATTTATGCGGCATTTAAGTTCTTCTTGTATACCTTGCTTGGCTCTTTACTTACTTTAATTGCCATGCTGTATCTGTACAACGTGACTAATACATTCGATATTCTGGCTTGGCAAAATGCCCGACTAGATATTGTTGAGCAGATCCTATTGTTTGCAGCATTCTTTATGGCGTTTGCTGTCAAGGTTCCAATGTGGCCATTACATACTTGGCTACCAGACGTCCACGTTGAAGCGCCAACAGGTGGCTCAGTAGTCTTGGCTGCCATTATGTTGAAGCTCGGTGCATATGGCTTCCTGCGCTTCTCTTTGCCAATCGCGCCAGATGCGAGCCAGTACTTGGGCCCATTTGTTATCTTCCTGTCTTTGGTTGCTGTGATCTATGTAGGTGCAGTTGCTCTTGTTCAAAAAGACATGAAAAAACTGGTTGCCTATTCTTCAGTTGCTCACATGGGCTTTGTAACCTTAGGCTTCTTCCTCTTTAGTCCGCTGGGTATTGAGGGCGGCATTGTGCAGATGATTTCACACGGCTTTGTTGCCGGTGCGATGTTCTTGTCCATTGGCGTGCTTTATGACCGCATGCATACCCGTCAGATCGCTGATTACGGTGGCGTAGTGCATCGCATGCCTGCATTTACTGCATTTGCCGTACTAATGGCGATGGCCAACTGTGGTTTACCTGCTACCTCTGGTTTTGTTGGTGAATTCATGGTGATCTTGGCTGCTGTTGATTACGACTTTGTCATCGGTATCCTAGCTGCTACAGCATTGATCTTAGGCGCCGCTTATTCCTTGTGGATGGTGAAACGTGTATTTTTCGGTACCGTTAACAATGCCCACGTTGAAGAGTTAAAGGATTTGAACGGTCGCGAATATTTCTTGATGGCAGTTTTATCTATCTGTGTAATTGGTATGGGTGTCTATCCAAAACCATTCACGGACATCATTCATCCAGCTGTAATTAATCTGTTGCAGCATGTTGCTGTCAGCAAACTCTGAGTAAGTACAAATGCAAGCATTCGACCTTTACGCCATCCTGCCGGAACTTGTTTTACTCATAGCAACCTGCTTGTTATTGGTTGTTAGCGTTTATGTTCGCGAAAGAGTGATATCTACCCCTGGTGTTGAGCAAGACATCTTTCATACTCCGCGTGGAGTTGGCTTCGTGTACTTTTTCTCACTGATCTTGTTGGCCTATCTCATTTTTGCTTTTATTAGCCGCATGGGCGATCCAGCGCTTGTAGCAATGAATGGCCTATTTCAGTCTGATCCATTTTCTAACTTGCTCAAGGCATGTTCATGCATCGCTGTTTTGGTGAGCTTGATTTACTCCAAGCAATATTTGATGGATCGTGCCTTGTTCCGTCCTGACTTCATTGTCTTGGCTCTGCTTGCTTTGCTTGGCCAGTTTGTATTGATCTCTGGTGCAAATCTATTAACTCTATACCTAGGCTTGGAGTTGATGGCTTTGCCTACATACGCATTGGTTGCAATGCGTCACAGTAGCGAAAAGAGTGTGGAAGCTGGTATTAAGTACTTTATCTTGGGTGCATTAGCATCTGGTTTCTTGCTCTATGGCATGTCGATGCTCTATGGTGTCACCGGATCGCTTGACCTTATTGAGATCTTTAAAACGGTTGCCGACCCTCGTGTAAACCATTTGGTGATGGCGTTTGGCTTGGTATTTATTGTTGCTGGTTTGGCCTTTAAGTTGGGTGTGGTGCCATTTCATATGTGGGTACCAGACGTTTATCAAGGTGCTCCAACAGCTGTTACTTTAATGATTGCTGCAGCACCCAAGCTAGCTGCCTTTGCTTTGTTATTCCGTTTATTGGTAAATACTTTATTGCCTTTACTAGGCGACTGGCAGCCAATGCTTGTCCTGTTAGCAGTTCTATCGTTAGTTGTTGGTAATGTGACTGCGATAGCGCAAACCAATATCAAGCGCATGCTGGCTTATTCTGCCATTGCGCAAATGGGTTTTGTGCTATTGGGCATGCTATCTGTTTTCGATGATCACGCATTTAGTGCGGCAATGTTCTACGCCATTACTTATGTGCTAACAACGCTTGGCACGTTCGGCTTGTTGATGGCTTTGTCACGCAAAGGTTATGACTGCGAAACCTTGGATGGTTTAAAAGGCCTCAATAAGAAGCATCCGTGGTTTGCTTTTATTGGTCTGGTGATGATGTTTTCCTTGGCTGGTATTCCGCCTACAGTCGGTTTTGCTGCTAAGTTAGGTGTTTTGGAAGCTTTGGTGGATGCGGAGCATACATTCTTAGCTGTAATTGCTGTGATCGCCTCTTTGATTGGTGCTTTTTATTACCTCAGAGTGGTTAAGGTAATGTACTTCGATGAGCCTGAGCATGAGATTGCAGTTTCTGGTTCGGGCTTTGCCAAGGGAATCTTGAGTCTCAATGGCATTCTGGTTTTAGTTATCGGTATTGTTCCTGCGGGTTTAATGAGTCTTTGCTTGGATGCAATGCGCCGTACCTTATTAGGGTCTTAAAAGTAATCAAATTCTATCTAAAGGCTCCGTAAGGGGCCTTTATCATTTCAGGTACCATCAAAATGACATTCAATTTAGCTAATCTAGTTTAATCAATAACAGACGGAATATGTACTAAGACCCATGACTGAAAAATCATTTGAAGATCTACCGACTGGTGATGAGCATTTACGTGAAGAGCGTCTATCTGGCGAAGATATTTACGGCGGCATCTTTTTAAAGATGAAGCGAGATAAAGTCTCATTGCCTGATGGTGAAGAGGCGATACGCGAATATTTAACTCATCCGGGTGCGGTAGCTATTGTTGCGATCTTAGATGATGGTCGTGTGTTGCTCGAGCGACAATATCGCTATCCGATTGCAAAAGCCTGCATTGAAATTCCTGCTGGAAAGTTAGACCCCAAGGAAGATCATCTGGTTTGTGCTCAGCGAGAGCTTGAGGAAGAAACTGGGTATACAGCCAAAAAATGGAGTTTCATTCGTCGTATTCATCCTGTGATTTCGTATTCAACAGAGTTTATTGATATCTATCTGGCAGAGGAGCTGATTCCCGGTAAAAGCCATCTAGATGATGAAGAATTTTTGGACGTATTTGCTGCTCCATTGGAGCAATTGATATCCTGGGTTGAGAATGGTGAGATTACAGACGTCAAAACCACGATAGCCACCTATTGGCTTGATCGCTATCGTAGGGGCTTAGTAAAACCGCATCCAATCGAATAGGTTGTATTCAAACCCGATTAAAATGGGGGTATTGAATTTATCGTTTTTGCCCTTATATACGTTTTATGAAAGTTTATAACTTAGCCTGCCCCCTAGACCATCGCTTTGAAGGATGGTTTGCTTCAGAAGAAGATTGCCTTGCTCAGCAGGACAAGGGGATGCTTGCTTGTCCAGTATGCGACAGCACGGAAATCACTCGCATGCCTTCAGCGCCGCATATTGGCAAATCATCGTCTACCGAGTTAACTGTATCCAAGCCTCAATCCGAAAATTTAAGCGGGGGCGTCGTTGCTCTTACTGGTAGCGATCATTCGCACTTAGAGGCTCAGGTACAGGCCGCCTTTTTGAAAGGTATGCGTGAGCTAATGGGTCGCTCTGAGGATGTTGGCAATTCCTTTGCTGATGAAGCTAGAAAAATTCACTACAAAGAATCTCCTGAGCGAAGTATTCGTGGGCAAACTACTTTCGATGAGGCTGAAGCCTTGAGAGAAGAGGGCATCGATGTCCTCTCGATGCCAATGATTCCCGCTCTTAAAAATACGCTACAGTAATTTTTTACTTCATCCTGGCAAATAAAAAAGCGATCCGAAGATCGCTTTTTTGCTAATCACTTCCTGATATTACTTAGAGGTAGGCATTACAAACTCTGCGCCTTTAGCAATACTCTCAGGCCAGCGTTGCATCACACTCTTTTGCTTGGTGTAGAAACGTACGCCTTCTTTGCCGTATGCATGCATATCGCCAAAGATCGACTTTTTCCAGCCACCAAAGCCGTGCCATGCCATAGGTACTGGAATTGGTACGTTAATACCAACCATGCCTACTTGTACACGACGAGCAAATTCACGGGCAATATTGCCATCGCTTGTGAAGCAGGCGACACCATTGCCAAATTCGCAAGAGTTAACTAAGTTAAGCGCATCTGTAAAGTTGGCAACACGCAAGCAGGACAAAACTGGTCCAAAGATTTCTTCTAGGTAAATCTTCATGTCTGGTGTGACGTTATCAAACAGTGTGCCGCCGATAAAGAAACCGTTCTCGTTGCCAGGAACTTTGAGTCCACGGCCATCAACAAGGAGTTTTGCGCCCGAAGCTACACCAGCCTCAATATAGCCAGTAATGCGCTCTAGGGCTGCTTTAGTAACGATTGGACCCATTTCAGCATCAAGCTCCATGCCGTTTTTAACTTTTAGAGTCTTGGTGCGCTCGATTAGCTTTGGCATGATCTTCTCTGCCACATCACCAACCAACACCGCTACAGAAATAGCCATACAGCGTTCGCCAGCGGAGCCGTAAGCAGCACCAACCAGGGCATCAATTGCTTTATCAATATCAGCGTCAGGCATGATCACCATGTGGTTCTTAGCGCCGCCTAAAGCTTGGGAGCGCTTGCCAAAGTGCGAGCAGCGCTCATAGATGTAATTGGCAATTGGAGTGGAGCCCACAAAACTGACCGCTTTAACATCTGGATTTTCTATTAAGGCATCAACCGCTTCTTTATCGCCTTGAACAACGTTGAATACGCCGTCAGGTAGGCCAGCTTCCTTGAGGAGCTTAGCCATGAACAGTGAAGCAGAAGGATCTGTAGGGCTAGGTTTGAGAATGAAAGTGTTGCCGCAAGCAATCGCAACTGGGAACATCCACATTGGCACCATGACTGGGAAGTTAAATGGGGTGATACCAGCAACTACACCTAATGGCTGACGCATGACCCAGTTATCGATACCTGTTGATACTTGCTCGGTGTAGTCGCCTTTGAGTAGCTCAGGAATGCCAGTAGCAAATTCCACAATCTCAATACCGCGTGTTACTTCCCCTTGGGCATCGGTAAATACCTTGCCATGTTCTGCTGTAATGATGGCTGCCAACTCATCGCGATGAGCGTTTAACAATTCAAGATACTTGAACATGATGCGTGCACGACGCAATGGGGAGGTTTGACTCCATGAAACAAATGCTGTTTGGGCATTGGCTACAACTTCATCAACCTCTTTGCGGCTGGCAAGTGCAACACGGCGCGCTACAGTTCCTTTGGTTGGGTTGTAAACATCGGCAAAGCGACCATCTTTAGGGTTAACTACATTGCCGCCAACAAAGTGACCAATATCTTCTTTTGATTCAAAGGCTTGAGGTGCGTTCATAATCTCTTGTGGTGAGTATTTTTCAGGTTTTTATTAAAAAAGCCGCTTGGCCAATTAGCCTGCACGACTTCGCTGTCTCGTTTATTCTGCTTTTTAAGTATTCTATCGCTTTACGGCAATTTTCGTATTTTTGACCTATTTTTGGGCTTTTAAAGGCATTCTATGAGTCTTTTATTTTCAAGCTACACCCTCAATTCCCCCCGGGGACCTCTAGAGCTGGCAAATCGCATCGTGGTTGCCCCGATGTGCCAGTATTCAGCTAATAACGGCGAAGCAACTGACTGGCACCTTATGCACTGGGGAAATTTACTCAATAGCGGTGCAGCCCTCTTCATTATTGAGGCCACCGGGGTAAGCCCAGAGGCCCGAATTACGCCAGCATGTTTGGGGCTTTGGGATGATCGCACCGAGTCAGCTCTTAAGGACAAACTGAGTCGTGCGCGTGGTCTGGCTCCTGCTACACCTGTTTTTATTCAGCTAGCTCATGCTGGTCGAAAAGCATCCAGTGCGACACCCTGGGACGGCGGACAATTGCTCTCAACGGATCAGGGTGGATGGGAAACGTTAGCGCCCTCAGCGATCCCCCAGTTAGATGGAGAGCGTTTACCTCATGAATTGAGTAAGACTGAATTAAAAAAGTTGATTGATGATTTTGTGGGATCCGCAAAGCGTGCTGCACGAATTGGAATTGATGGGATTGAGCTCCATGGTGCTCATGGATACTTGTTGCATCAATTTTTATCTCCCATTGCCAATCAACGCACGGATGAGTATGGCGGCTCATTTGAAAACCGCATTCGCTTTCCATTAGAGCTTTTTGCAGCTGTTCGAGCGGCATACCAGGGTGTGCTTGGCATACGCATTTCAGCTAGTGACTGGATAGAGGGTGGTTGGACTCCTGAAGAGACGGCAAACTTTGCCAAGCAACTTAAACCAATGGGCTGTGATTTTGTACACATTTCTTCTGGTGGCATTTCACCAAAACAAAAGATTGCGATTGGACCAAACTACCAAGTTCCTTTTGCAAAGATAGTTAAAGATCAATCTGGTTTGCCAACAATGACTGTTGGACTCATTACCGAGCCACAGCAAGCCGAAGACATTTTGCAAGCGGGTGATGCGGATCTGATTGCTTTGGCAAGAGCATTCCTATACAAGCCGCGTTGGGGTTGGGAGGCTGCAGCAGCTCTGGGCGGCACAGTTACCGCAAATGAGCGTTATTGGCGTTGTTTGCCTAGAGAAGCCCAGGCTGTTTTTGGTGACGTAAAAGTAGGGCAGCGATAAGTACTCAAAAATCATACGTTGGAGACAGTCATGAAAAAATATTCAGTGATACGCAGTGCGCTTGTTATTTTGGGGTTTGGGATTTCATGTGCAGCTTTGGCTCAATCCTTTCCGGGTCGCCCAATTACTTTAGTAGTACCTAATCCACCAGGCGGGCTGGTTGATACTTCGGCACGTCTATTGAGTGAACCATTAACACGTGTGATCGGTCAACCAGTGATTGTTGACAATAGGCCGGGAGCAAGCGGTAACACGGCCTATCAGTATGTTGCTAAAGCAAAACCAGATGGCTACACTTTATTAATTTCCTATTCTGGTTATCACGTTGGTAATCCCGCTTTATTCGATAAGCTTCCGTGGGACCCAATTAAAGATTTCTCTCCAATTGCCTTGTTGACAGTTTCAACTAATGTCATTGCAGTACACCCTTCAGTGCCAGTCAATAATCTGAAGGAATTCATTGCATATGCAAAAGCTAATCCAGGTAAATTAAATTACGCCTCACAGGGCAATGGGTCTGTGTCACATATTGGTACGGAGATCTTCAAGCAAACTACCGGTGTGGATATGGTGCATGTTCCATACAAGGGATCTGGCCCAGCCATTCAGGATGTTTTGGCGGGGCAGGTACAGGTATTTATTAGTACGCCACCCTCAGTCATGCAACACGTCCAAAGTGGAAAACTCAAGGGGCTTGCTGTGACCGGCAAAAATCGTCACCCTGGTATGCCAAACGTACCAACCACCGCTGAAGCTGGTCTACCATCATTTCAGTTGGAATCATGGGTGGCCCTCTATGCGCCTGCCGGAACACCTGCACCAGTCGTTACCACGCTCACTAATTCTGTAAAGCAGAGCTTGGCATTACCTGAAATTAAAGAGCGTGCGGATGCTGCTGGTGTTGAACTTCGTTACTTAGGACCAAACCAAACTGATGCGCTAGTTAAGAAAGAACTTCCTTTCTGGGCTAAAGCAATTAAAGCAGCAAACATTACTCTCGATTAAGAACTTGGCTAAGCCTGATCTCGCAGGGTGGGGTCAGGCAATGCCAATGTAAATGCCCGGGCAGCGCTCAATAAGAAATGATCTTTACCTGGGCCTGCAATGAGTTGCACGCCTACTGGCAATCCATTGGGGCCACTGCTTACGTTGATATTGATGCAGGGCAAACCCAGAAGAGTCCAAGCTCTAGAAAAAAGAGGATCTCCAGTACCATCTTTGATGTTGGGCGCTTCGCCATTTGCGCTTGGGGCAATCAAGATATCAACTTCATTATTAAATAAGTCTTCCATAGTCGCCCTTGATCTATCGGCAAAGCTCAAATCTTTTGCATATTGCTCGTAGCTAATTTCAGCGCCTTCACTAAGTTGCTTCAGAAGTTGTGGGCTGAGCTTTTTAGCGTATTGCACTCGTTCAAAAGTAAGGCTGCGTGACATTTCAGAGATCATGATGCGGGTTTGCGCTTGGGTGAGTCCATCACACGTCTTTGGTAACTTCAGATCAATTACAGTGCCTTTAGCAATTATCTCGGCAGCATGCCGGGCAACAGCAAGTGCTGTTGCAGTTTCCTTTTGTGCAAACGGCCAGTTAGATGTTTTGCAAATGGCAATGCGAGGTTTGTTATGCAAGACTTCGATTTTTGCTAGTCGATGATCGCCACTCATAGCTGCTACACCGAGCCCCACATCTTCTACTGTTCTACCAAAGCAACCCATGGTGTCGAGTGTTACAGAAAGACTTTTAATTCCCGCAATACTCACTTTGCCGTAACTAGGTTTAAAACCCACTACACCACAAAAAGACGCAGGGCGAATGATTGAGCCAGCAGTTTGACTGCCGGTTGCTAGTGGAGCCATGAAATCGGCTACCGCAGCAGCAGAGCCGCTAGAAGAACCGCCGGGAGTGTGCTTTGGGTTATGCGGATTTGTTGTTAATCCACTCTTAAATGTTGCAAATTCTGTTGTAACGGTTTTGCCTAAAATAATGGCGCCAGACTGTCGCATCAGGGCAACCGCCACAGCATCAGCGACTGGATAGTGGTTGGCGTAAATGGGTGAACCATAGGAGGTCGGCAAATCATAGGTGTCATAAAGATCCTTAACCCCAATTGGGAGACCATGTAATAGGCCCTGAAAGGCGCCTTTATCAAGCTGTTTGGCGCGAGATAAGGCATTTTCCTTACCCAGGCTTGCCCAGGCCTTAACAACGCTCTCTTTTTGTCCTATGCGGTCAAGGCAGGATAGGAGTAAATCAGTCGCTTTAATTTCCCTCTTAGAGAGGGCTTTGATGGCTTGGGTAGCGCTTAGGCTTTCGAGATCTTTCATGGACTCATTCTACTTATGGTGGCGTATGATCGCAATTGATGGTTTTTTTATCCCAGATTTCGATAGAAGAGAAGTTAAATGAAGCAACATACAGTCCGTGAGGCCTGGCTTGAAGACGCTGTAAGGCATCTAGAGCCGGTCTTTTCAAAAGCAGGTTATGCCATCCCTCCCGTCCGGGTCTCATGTGGATTTCCAGCCTCTAGTAGCCCTAGAACGACACTAGGGCAATGTTGGCCGCGTGAGCGCTCAGGCGGTGGCGTAAATGAGATATTCATATCCCCTAAGTTAGAAGAACCCGTACAGCTTTTAGATACCTTGGTTCATGAGCTCTGCCATGCGGTGGATGACTGCTTTAGCGGCCATGGCGAAGATTTCAAGGGAATCGCTCAAACGGTCGGTCTGGAAGGCCCCGCAAGAATGGCTCATGCCACTGAGGAGCTCACTGTAAGGCTGATGATGATTAGTCAGGAGCTTGGCCCTTACCCGCACCAGGCGATTGTTTTCCCCCCACCAAGGCCTAGCAATGCCAGTCGAAGTAAGGCCAAATGTGGTCAATGTGGCTATGAGGTGACCTTGCTCAAGAAATGGGCCAGTTATGGCGCACCCATCTGTCCCAAGGACAATATTCGCATGCTCGAGGCCGTTCCAGAGACCATCGAAAATACCACTGATTACGATAGCGAATCAGTTGAAAAGGGCAGCAAGAAGGCGCCGGATGAAATCCGGCGCGCTATTAGCTAGTTATTTGTAAAATTCATCTTCAACAAAAATAAAACGAGACACATTATTTATGAGCGCAAAGAAAATATTTAAGAATCCCAAGATCGCCGTTATTCCTGGAGATGGTATTGGTAAAGAAGTCATGCCAGAGGGTGTACGTGCGCTAGAGGCGGCCAATCGTAAATTTAATCTTGGTATGCAGTTTGATCATTTTGATTTTGCGAGCTGTGATTACTATCTCAAGCATGGCAAGATGATGCCGGACGATTGGTTCGATATCCTCATGAAGTACGATGCGATCTTTTTTGGCGCAGTCGGGATGCCGGACATTCTGCCTGACCATGTGTCGCTTTGGGGAAGCTTAATTCAATTTCGCCGTGGCTTCGATCAGTACGTCAATTTGCGTCCAGTACGTTTATTGCCGGGAGTGCCATGCCCACTAGCCAACCGTAAGCCTGGTGACATCGATTTCTTTGTAGTTCGCGAGAACACTGAAGGTGAATACTCCAGCGTTGGTGGCAAGATGTTCCCGGATACCGATCGTGAGATCGTGATTCAAGAATCAGTTTTCACAAGACAGGGCGTTGACCGAATTTTGCAATATGCATTTGACTTAGCCCAAAGTCGCCCTAAGAAGCATTTAACTTCTGCAACCAAATCAAATGGTATTGCCATCACCATGCCTTATTGGGATGAGCGTGTAGAGGCGATGTCTAAGAAATTTGCTGATGTAAAAGCTGACAAATACCACATCGATATTTTGGCGGCTCACTTCGTTATGAATCCAGATCGGTTTGACGTTGTAGTAGCGAGCAATTTATTTGGAGATATTCTCTCCGACTTAGGTCCCGCATGTACCGGCACCATTGCGGTAGCACCATCAGGCAGTATCAATCCCGAAGGTAAATTTCCTTCTTTATTTGAGCCGGTTCATGGATCAGCACCGGATATTTTTGGAAAAATGATCGCCAATCCGATTGGTCAGATCTGGAGTGGGGCGATGATGTTAGATCACCTTGGCTATCCAGAGGCTGGCAAGGCAATATTTAGTGCTATTGAAAAGGTATTGGCATCGGGTCCAGGACATGCACCTTTGACACCAGATCTTGGTGGTACTGCAAAGACAGATGATTTGGGTAAGGCGATTGCCGCAGCAATCTAATTGCCAATATAGTAATTAGTTGGCAGCATTTAAAGGACTCCAAATGGGGTCCTTTTTACTTGCCTTGGCAATTTCTGCCAAGATTTTTTCATGACTATGTAGATCGTCATCGGAGGCTGAAAGCACCATCAGATTCGTTGGCAATGCCTTGGCATGGCCAGTAGAGTCTGCTCCCACTGTGTAATCAATTAAATCAATGGAGAGGTCCTCTTGACCTCTAGTCATCGATACGTAAACTTCAGCAAGTAACTGGGCATCTAACAACGCGCCGTGCAAAGTGCGGTGTTTATTGCTAATTGAAAAGCGTTCACACAGTGCATCTAATGAATTGCGCTTTCCAGGGAACATTTGACGTGCGTCGAGCAGGGTGTCGGTAATCCTGGAGGCTAAATTTCTGAATGGAGGACGCTTTAGAAGGGCAAACTCGTTATCCAAGAATCCCAAATCGAAGGCTGCGTTATGAATCACAATTTCAGCGCCATCTACAAACTCAATTAACTGCTCAACAATGTTTGCAAAGATTGGTTTGTCAGATAAAAACTCTCTAGATAGCCCGTGGACTGCAAAGGCCCCAGCATCAATATCGCGTTCAGGATTAATGTAGTAATGGAAAGTTCTATCGGTAAGACGACGACCAACCATCTCAACGCAACCAATTTCAATAATGCGGTCGCCAGTAGCTGGATTTAGGCCAGTAGTTTCGGTATCGAGAATAACTTGACGCATTAGGTTCCCTCAAGAACGGCTGGTGGAATATCAATCGGTCCATTACCGGCATATTTATCCAGATAGAGATAAATCACGGGTGTAATGATCAACGTGACGAACTGAGAAAAAATCAGGCCGCCAGCAACACTAATGCCTAAAGGCTGACGTAACTCTGCACCGGCACCCAATCCAAAAGCAATCGGAATGGCTCCCATCAGCGCTGCAAACGTAGTCATCATGATGGGTCGGAATCGCAAGATGCAAGCTTCACGAATGGCCTTCTCAGGAGACATGCCTTGATTTCGTTGAGCGTCTAGAGCAAAGTCAATCATCAGAATCGCATTCTTTTTAACAATACCAATCAAAAGCAAAATACCAATAGAAGCAACGATAGTCAGCTCAAAGCCGAATATACGTAAAGCTAAAATCGCACCAATCGCAGCAGACGGTAAGCCGGCCAAAATAGTCAGTGGGTGAATATAGCTCTCATATAGAACACCAAGCAAAATATAAATGACACCTAATGCCGAGAGAATCAGTATCAGCTGACCAGATTGATTGCTTTTAAATACTGCAGCATCACCGCCGTAGCTGGTAATGATGGAAGACGGCAAATCAATCGCTTTGGTAAAGGATTCAATTTGTTTGGTTGCATCACCAAGGAAAACATCTGGAGCCAAGTTAAACGAGAGTGTTACTGCCGGAATTTGGCCTTGATGGTTTACGGCTGTTGGTCCAACGGTGCGGGTAAAGCTAGCCAGGCTTGATAGCGGAATGAGTTTATCTGTTGCCCGTCCGCGCACGAAGATTTTATTCAGATCAGATTCATATTGACGATCTTCTACTGCGCCCTCAAGGATGACGTAATAGGTATTTACTGGGGTGTAAATGGTAGATACCTGCTTTTCTCCATATGTGGAGTAGAGGGCTGATCGGATATCTGCAACGCTAACGCCAGCGCTTGCAGCCTTTTCACGATCGATATCGATTTTGACGTTCAAGCCTTTCATTTGAGAGTCGCTGGTTACGTCCCTGAACATCGGATCGGCACGCATTTTCTGCATTAATTTATCGGCCCACTCATTTACACCTTCAAAGCCTACGCTTTGCAGTGTGAATTGATAGCGGCTCTTACTGCTCTTTCCGCCAAGCTGTAAGTTCTGCACGGGGCGCATATAGACCTGAAGACCCGGAATTTCTTTGAACTTGTTGCGTAAGCCCTCCATAATCTTCGCCATTTTGGCGCGATCACTTTTGGGTTTGAGAATAATAAATATCCTGCCAGTGTTGTAACCAGAGCTAGCACCACCGCCAATGACAGAAATAGAGCTAGCCACATTAGGATCAGTGTTTACCAATTCAGCAGCTTGATCCTGCAAAGCAAGCATGGCTCTGAAGGAGATGTCTTCGGAAGCTTCTGTGGTGGCTAATATTTGTCCGATATCTTCTTCTGGGAAAAAACCTTTAGGGCTGTTGATAAAGAGCGCAACCGTAATGACAAAGGTAGATAGAGCGCCCCACAAAACCACTTTACGGTTTTTCAGAGCTAGATCTAGGTAGTGAATATAGGTTTTGAGCATCCAATCAAAAAGACGGTCAAACTTTTTATTGATTGCAAATTCTTTGGCATGCTGTCCTGGTTTTGGCAGGAAGCGACTACAAAGCATTGGTACTACGGTCAGGGATACAACAGCAGAGACCAAAATAGATAGAGAAACTACTACAGCAAACTCTCTAAAGAGGAGGCCAATAGGACCGGCCATAAAAAAGAGCGGAATAAATACAGCTACCAAGGAGATCGAAATGGAGATGATGGTGAAGCCAACTTCTTTACTTCCTTTGAGTGAAGCCTTGAGCGGATCCATGCCTTGCTCAACATAGCGCATGATATTTTCAAGCACAACAATCGCATCGTCAACGACCAGTCCAACGGCTAGAGTAATGCCAAGAAGTGAAATGTTATCGAGGCTATAGCCCATGAAATACAGCAGAAAAAACGCGCCAATGAGTGAAATTGGAAGGCTAATGGATGGGATAACAGTGGCTGATACATGTTTTAAAAACAGGAAGATCACTAAGATCACCAGCAAGACTGTTAATGCTAGCGTGAAGTTAACATCATGAATCGCCTCAATAATAGAGAGGGAGCGATCGTTTAAGAGTTGCAGTTTGATTGACTCAGGCATTTGCTTTTGTAGCTGAGGCAATAAATCTTTAACTGACTTCACTACTTCAACAGTATTGGCGCTTGGCTGCCTTAGAACAGCAACTGCAATGGAGCGTTCACCATTCGAGCTGGCCAGTGTTTTGACGTCCTCATAACTTTCAACGACATCTGCTACATCTTTTAAATAAATTGGTAAGCCATTCTTTTGGCTCACAATTAAATTAGCAAATTCTTCTGGTCTAACTAGCTGAGGATTGGCATAGATGGTGATCGCTTGTCGTGGTCCATCCAGAACACCCACTGGGCTATTAGAGTTTGCTTTATTTATGGCTAAGGCAATGTCGTCGACAGTCAGGTTTCGATTGGCTAGCGCATCAGGATGAACTCGGACGCGAACAGCATAGCGTTTGGCCCCGTAAACCAATACCTGTGCAACGCCGCTAATTGTGGATAAATTTGGTGAAACAAGATTTTCTGCATACTGATTAATATCTGAAAGGCTGATTGAAGGTGAGCTCATGCGCACAACCAATACCGGTGTATCTGCCGGATTAATTTTGCGATAGGAGGGCGGTACCGTCATCTCTATCGGAAGACGCTTTTGCGCACGCAACAATGCAGCTTGTACATCGACAGCTGCCTTATCAATATCTCTGTCGTTATTAAATTCCAGAGTAATACTGGTGCTACCTAAAGAGTTGGTAGAGCTGATGACGTTAATGCCGTCAATTGTCGAGAACTCTTTTTCAAGAGGAAGTGCAACTGCAGATGCCATGTTTTCTGGTGAGGCGCCTGGTAGGGAGGCGCTGACGGAAATAACCGGCGTATTAAAACTTGGTAGTGCCGCTACCGGAATTTTTACGTAAGCAACTGCGCCAGCTATGACGGTAGCTACAGAGAGCAATACCGTCATTACCGGGCGCCGAATACATAATTCGGAAAGTGTCATTTCTTATCTGGGGCTGAAGGAGTTGCGGGGGCAGTCGCACCGGCATTGGCTGGGGCTGCTGGCGATGGATTCTTGGCTTCACGGACTTTGCCACCAGGACGCAAGTTTTGCTTACCTTCTACTACCACTCTATCACCAGCCTCAATACCGGTCACCACGGTTGAGCCTAAATATTCGTAAACCACTTTAATTGGTTTAGCAACAGCTTTGCCATCCTTATCGACGACATAAACCATTTTTCCACGGGCATTAATAATCACCGCTTGAGATGGAATTGCCAAAGCATCCTTCAAGGTATTTGCTACTAAGGACACGCGGGCAAACTGGCCAGGCAGCAAGGTCTTGTCATCATTGGGGATCTGTGCTTTAACACGTACTGCTGCGATCGATGGATCCACTTGGTTATCAATCACCAAGACTTTTCCTTCATATGTTTTTTTGCCGCTATCACCAACCACTACTTTGACGGTCATAGCTTCTCCATCAAGCTGATTCTCTAGCATGATTGGAATGTCTTTTTCAGGGATAACAAATTGAACATTGATTGGGTTCAATTGGGTAATGGTGACCATAGAGCCTACGCTTGAAGTGGCCGTAGAGCTGGTTGCAGTTGAAACAATGTTACTAGCTTGGACCAGTGAACCGGGGAATACGTTCACAATTCCGGCACGCCCATCTATCGGTGACTTTATATAGTCAAAGGAAAGTTGAACCTCTGAGGAGCGGGCTGCAGCTTGGGCAGACTTGGCATTGGCTAAAGTCGTCTCTAAGGCTGCTTTGGAAATAAAGTTTTTAGCAACAAGCTCCTTGGCTCTCAGGTATTGCTTTTGCGCATCATCAGCAAGCGCTTTAAGCTTTTCATAGTTAGCCTTGTCATTGCGGTCATCTAAAGTAAAGAGTAAATCGCCGGCTTTGACTTCTTGACCATCTTTAACTTCAATCTTGGCTACAGTATTGGTCACCATTGGGCGAATATCAACAATACTGTTGGAGACGATGGTGCCGGTTGCCTCAATAATGAGCGGCACATCTTTTTTCTCGACTACTACTGAAGTAATGGTTACAGGACCACCCGATTTTTCAGAAGCGGGGAAGAAATAATCGTAAGCCTTAGAACCCGCGTAAAGAACAATCAGCACCAATAAGATGCGCCACTTAAATTTCACTACAAATGATTTAAAGGTTGGATAGTCCAGCCGCTTGATTTGATTTAATCGGGGAGAGTGTTGTTGCCAAAGTGCGCATAAGCGAGCTTTGCCACTGTTTTTAAATTGCACGAGTTTGGCAACAGCCTTATCGAGTGAAGATTCTATTTTTGACACAGTCTCGTTTTTCTTGGTTTTTATGTGGGTTTTATGCTGTTTCTAAGCTATTTAGAGCAGGATCATTCTCTCATAAGATGGCTGAAAAGGAGGCTCTTGAGATGCATTTGCCCTATGGCAAAAACTCCTCAACACCCTTATTGGCTAATTGGTCAGCTAACTCATTTCCGGGGTGTCCGTTGTGCCCTCTAACCCAGTGCCAGGAAATCTCATGTCCTGGAAGCAGGGAGTCGAGCTCCTGCCAGAGGTCTGCATTTTTAACTGGATCCTTGCTGGCGGTCTTCCAGCCCCGCTTTTTCCAACCCTCTAGCCATTCTGTGACGCCTTTTTGGACATATTGAGAGTCCGTCCATAGCTCGACAGTGCTTCGTTGTTTGAGTGCTTTTAAGGCAAAAATAACGGCGCAAATTTCCATGCGGTTGTTGGTGGTGAGCTTTTCACCGCCATGGATATGCTTTTCATGACCGCCTGATCTCAAAACAGCCCCCCAGCCGCCAGGTCCAGGATTACCTTTACAGGCACCATCGGTGTAGATCACGATGTGAGGGTGGTGAGGATGGGATTTCGAATGCGGCATAGCAATAATTTACTTGGAATTCTCGTTTTTGAGGCGTTTTTGGAGATTGCTTCTCTCAGCAGCAGGACTTAGCTGCTTAATGGCTGGTATGCGAACAAGTGATGCCGGGCCAATGAGACGTATTCCTTGTTGGCGCTTAATGGCGGAAACTAAAAAAACAGCGCCAAATATAGGCCACCAACGATTCCCCATTTTTTCAAGAAAATTCATCTTGCCCATAGCAGATTCGCCCTGCAGGGGAAATTTATAGCAACCAAAGTGACCGCGGTCTAAGGAAAAGTTAAGCAACTCGAGCCAATCTTTTATGCGGATGAGGCTAATAAATTGACCATCTCTAGGGAGATAAGGGGTTCCAACTAATCTACTGAGATATTGTCTAGCACCCCACAGACTTGCGGGGTTAAAGCCAGAAATAATTAAACGACCTTCGGGTCGAAGCACTCGATCGACTTCGCGCAATATTTGATGGGGATCTGCAGCAAATTCCAAAACATGGGGTAGAACAATTAGATCCAGACTTTCACTGGCAAAGGGGAGGTCTGAAGAGTCACCTTCAATTAAATGCCAGTTGTACTTAGTTGCATGAGAGCGGCTATCGTTAGAGTGAATCAGGATGGCATGCAAAGGCATCCGATTTTCGCTTAGCGAGTTGATTTGGGGTAGACCTATTTGCACCGCATGAAAGCCAAAGACATCAGCAACAATTTGGTCAAAACACCGTTGCTCCCAAGCTAGAACGTAGCGTCCAGGAGGGGATTGGAGCCATTTTTCCCATGAGCTCCAGGGAGGTGCAGGTGTCTGAGAGGGTATGGGTGGGGTTGGTATCATCGGTCTATGGATAAGAATACTTTATTGCAGGTTTGGCCCATTCCGGCTTTTGATGATAACTATATCTGGTGCATTCACGATGGCAGCTCTGCTTTAGTGGTGGATCCAGGTGATTCAGTACCAGTTTTGGAGTACCTGAGCGCAAATCATTTGACCCTCAAGGGCATTCTCATTACTCACCACCATGCAGACCATACGGGTGGCATTCTCAACTTATTGCAAAGTTTGGGTACAGATCTGCCCGTTTATGGCCCAGTTGGTGACGATATTCCAGGTCGTACTAATGTCGTAATGCAGGACGATAAATTTGAAATTGCTTCCCCACGTATTAGCTTGAAGGTTCTCGAAGTTCCTGGGCATACCTTAAGCCACATTGCTTACTTTGCAAACATGCAAGCAAATGTTGTTGAGCCAATGCTGTTCTGTGGGGATACTTTATTCGCCTCGGGTTGTGGAAGATTGTTCGAGGGTACGCCTACGCAAATGACGGAGTCGCTAGGTAAGTTCGCCTCACTTCCAAAAAATACTTTGGTGTATTGCACTCATGAGTACACCTTATCGAATATTCGCTTTGCCTTAGCTGTAGAGCCCAACAACCTTAATCTACTCTCATGGGCGGACCAGGCTAAATCTCTGCGAGAGCAAGGTTTGCCAACACTGCCAACGACTATTGGGCAAGAAATCCAGGTAAATCCTTTCATGCGTTGCGATCAAGCCGAAGTCATTGCAATGGCTAAAGAGGTTTCAGGTCAGACATTATTGCCAACGCCTGCACATGTATTGGCAGTCATTCGTGGCTGGAAAGATCGCTTCTAATGCGGATGATGTATGCAGTAGTAGTGATTACTGCTTTGTTAAGTGGTTGCGCTAGCACTGGCGATTGGTCTTCCGATACGCCAACGAAAGCGAATTCAAAAGCTTCCAGAGCCGCAAGGGTCAACTTCAAAAATCAATCCGTTAGCAAGGTTTATGCGCCTTCTGACAACCTGTGGATACGCATTCGTGATGGCTTCCAGATGGAGCCCATGAATACCCCGCTAGAGATTGAACAGGTTCGCTGGTTGGCTGCAAGACCGGACTATGTAAATCGCTCGATGACGCGTTCTTCACGCTATTTGTTTTACATCGTTCAAGAAGTAAATGCGCGCAATATGCCTACCGAGATTGCATTACTACCATTTGTTGAAAGTGCGTTTGTAACCAACGCAAAGTCAAATGCAAAGGCTGTGGGTCTATGGCAATTTATGCCTGCCACAGGCAAAGACTTTCGTCTTACACAAAACGTATTTAGAGATGAGCGTCGAGATGTTGTCCAGTCAACAGATGCGGCTTTAGATTACTTGCAACGTTTGAATAATCAATTTGGGAGTTGGGAATTAGCACTTGCAGCTTATAACTGGGGTGCTGGCAACATTACGAAAGCGCAAAAGCGTAATGCCGCTGCAGGCTTGCCTATAGATTATGAGAGTTTGACCTTACCGCGTGAAACTAGAAATTACGTTCCTAAATTAATGGCTTATCGTCAAATTGTGTTGGATCCACAGGCTTATGGCATTGTGCTACCTGAGTTAGAAAATCACCCCTATTTTGTTGCAGTTGATGTGGGTAGCGATATCGACGTAGCTCTAGTTATTAAATTAGCCGAAATACCAGCTGATGAATTTCATAGCCTGAATCCGTCTTTTAATAAGCCGGTTATTTTGAGTAATGCTAACCAGCAAATTCTGTTGCCGTTTGCGCATGCCGAGATCTTTCAAGATAACCTCAAGCAATACGCTAAACCTCTTTCGTCGTGGACTGCTGTTCAAGTATCCAAAACAGAAAGTGTTGATCAGGCAGCTAAAACTTTAGGGGTGGATGTAGATACTCTGCGCGAGGTCAACGGCATTCCAAGGGGGATGCGTATACGGGCGGGCTCTACCGTGCTGATTCCTAAAACCAGTCGTAGACCGGGCGATGTTTCAACTGCTATGGCTGAAAATGCTAGCCTCAGCTTAGAAAAGCCAGCTCCACCTGCACCTAAATGCCCCAAACCAGCAAAAGGTGCAAAAGGGGCTAAATCAAGTAAATGTGTAGCACCCAGTAACACCAAAACAGTAGTTAAGGGCACCTCTAAGGGTAATTCTTCTGCAAAAAATGCTGCATCTCAGCATAAATCCGCATCGACAGGGCTTGCAAAATCTGCGAAAAATGGTAGTTCACCTGCCTCAGCCAGCAGCAACGCTAGTAAAGGGGTGAGTAAGAGCCAGTAATTCGAGTAACTTTTTAAGAGATCAGGTTGACCATGTCCTACAAAGCACACCACGAACGTTCAATTAAAGACCCAGATGGATTTTGGGGTGAGCAGGCGCAGTTAATACATTGGGAAAAACCTTTTGACAAAGTCCTCAATTACGATAACCCTCCATTTGCTAAATGGTTTGAGGGTGGCTCAACGAATCTTTGCTACAACGCAGTTGATCGTCACTTAAAAGATCGTCCAGATCAAATTGCCTTGGTTGCGGTTTCTACAGAAACCAATCAAGAGAAGGCATATACCTTTAAAGAGTTATACGAGGAAGTGAATCGTATGGCAGCAATCTACAAAGCGGCAGGCGTTAAAAAGGGTGATCGTGTACTCATTTACATGCCAATGATTGCTGAAGCTTGTTTTGCTATGTTGGCGTGCGCCCGTATTGGCGCTATCCACTCCGTTGTATTTGGTGGCTTTGCATCCCATAGCTTGGCATCCCGTATTGATGATGCAAAACCAAAACTGATTGTTACTGCAGAAGCAGGTGCGCGTGGTGGCAAGGCGGTTCCATACAAGCCATTACTGGATGAGGCTATTACTCTGGCTGAATACAAGCCTGAAAAGGTCTTGATTGTGAATCGCGGTTTAACTGAATTCACCACCGTCGCGGGACGTGATTTAGATTACGCAAGCGAACGCCAAAAGCATTTAAATGATGTAGTGCCTATTGTATGGGTTGATGCAACTCATCCTTCTTATATTTTGTACACCTCCGGTACAACTGGAAAGCCTAAAGGTGTTCAGCGTGATACAGGCGGCTACGCAGTCGCTCTCGCCGCGTCGATGAAACATATTTTTACCGGTAATGCTGGTGAGACCATGTTCTGCACATCCGATATTGGTTGGGTTGTTGGCCACAGCTACATTATTTATGCGCCATTGCTATCTGGTATGGCTACGATCATGTACGAGGGCACTCCCTTGCGTCCTGATGCAGGCATTTGGTGGGAGCTAGTAGATAAATACAAAGTGTCTGTCATGTTTTCTGCGCCAACAGCAGTTCGCGTTCTGAAGAAACAAGACCCTGCTTTCTTAACCAAATATGACCTTTCTAAATTGCGTGCTCTGTTCCTGGCAGGAGAGCCCTTGGATGAACCGACAGCCAGTTGGATTCATGGTGCAATTAATAAGCCGATCGTGGATAACTATTGGCAGACAGAAACAGGTTGGCCAATGCTGGCAATTCAGCGTGGCGTTGAAGTCATGCCGCATAAATTTGGCTCACCAGGTGTGCCATCGTTTGGTTACAACATGAAGTTACTCGACGATGCCACTTCCGAAGAGCTGGGCCCAGATCAGAAGGGCGTCATTGCCATTGAAGGTCCATTGCCTCCAGGTTGCATGCAAACTGTTTGGGGCGATGACAAGCGCTTTGTCAGCACCTATTGGGAAACGATTCCAGGCAAATTAATTTACTCCACCTTTGACTGGGGCATTAAAGATAAGGATGGTTATTTCTTCATCTTGGGTCGTACGGATGACGTGATTAACGTAGCTGGACATCGCCTTGGTACTCGCGAAATCGAAGAAAGTATTTCTAGCCATCCGAATGTTTCAGAAGTTGCCGTGGTTGGTATTGAGGATAAATTAAAGGGGCAAGCCGCGATTGCCTTTGTGATTCCTAAAGATGCCTCCAATACCGCTACTTTGGAAGCGGAGTGCATGAAGACTGTCGACACCACCTTAGGGGCTATTGCACGACCTGGCCGGGTTTATATAGTTACTGCGTTGCCAAAGACACGTTCAGGCAAGATTGTTCGTCGCGCACTTCAGGCTGTAGCCGAAGGACGTGATCCTGGCGATATCAGCACGATGGATGACCAGTCTGTTTTAGCTCAAGTTAAGACTATCATTGAGCAAAGCGCCAAGGCTTAAAACACCCATTTTTGAATAAATTGCTCTCCCAGCCATTAGGCTAGGGGAGCTTTTTACCTTCCAACCCCCATTTGGCTGTATATCCAAGGGTTTACGAGCAAAAATGTTATGATTGCAAGGTTCGAAACTTAATAAATACCCTAGCGCTTAAAGACACTCACCACCCGCAAAAACATCCCCGGGCTAGTCTTTTTTGGGGTTTTGAGCGTCGGATGGAGCAGGGACTGGAGATGGTTTGTCACCCTTGCTTCCTTCTTTTCCCCCAGCTGTGTTGGCCCTAGCCGACGGCACATTATTTCCCGGTTTTAGCATTGGCGCCCCTGGCGAAACTACTGGCGAAGTTGTATTCAATACCGCATTGACTGGATATCAAGAGATCATTACTGATCCCAGCTACTCACGCCAAATTATTACCTTAACTTATCCGCACATCGGCAATGTTGGTGTAAACGCTCAAGATGCGGAATCAGATCAGATTCATGCAGCAGGTTTGGTAGTGAAGGATCTTCCAAAGCGCGTATCCAATTTCCGCTCAGAAGGTTCCTTGGATGACTACCTTACCAAAGCAGATGTTTTAGGAATTGCTGGCATAGATACACGCAAACTCACCACAATTCTGCGTGACAAGGGCGCCCAATCCGGCGCAATTGTTGCCGGTAAAGTAGGCGATAGCTATGAATCCTTAGGAGCGAAAGCTCTTGAGCTTGCTAAAGCTTTCCCCGGCATGTCAGGCTTAGATCTTGCAAAGGTAGTTACTACTAAAAAAGCCTATCAGTGGCGCGAGGCCGAATGGGATCTTCACGGGCCAAACGGCAAGCCTGCATATAGAACATTAGATACTAGCAAGCCAATTAAAAAGGTAGTTGCTTACGACTTTGGTGTGAAACGCAATATCTTGCGCATGCTGACTGAGCGAGGCTGTGAATTAACAGTTGTGCCTGCGCAAACTAGCGCAGCAGAAGTGCTGGCCATGAATCCGGATGGCGTGTTCTTCTCAAATGGGCCTGGCGATCCTGGTCCATGCGACTACGCTATTGCTGCAGCAAAAGAAATTATTGAAAAAGGCGTCCCAACCTTTGGCATCTGTCTAGGCCATCAAATCATGGGTCTTGCAGCAGGCGCCAAGACATTAAAAATGAAATTTGGCCACCATGGCGCCAATCACCCTGTGAAAGATTTGGATACAGGTCGTGTTGCCATCACTTCTCAAAACCATGGATTTGCTGTTGATGCCAATACATTACCAAGCAATATTCGCGTAACCCACGTGTCTTTATTTGATGGATCTTTACAAGGTTTGGCATGGAATGACAAGCCAGCACTGTGTTTCCAAGGACATCCTGAGGCCTCACCAGGTCCTCATGACATTGCCTATTTATTTGATCGTTTTGTGGAGCTAATGAATGCTGCCAAGAAGGAGGGCAAATAATGCCTAAGCGTAGCGACATTAAGAGCATCCTGATTATTGGAGCTGGTCCGATTGTGATTGGACAGGCCTGTGAGTTTGACTACTCTGGAGCGCAAGCTTGTAAGGCATTGCGTGATGAGGGCTATAAAGTTATTTTGGTAAATAGCAATCCCGCAACCATCATGACTGATCCTGAGATGGCTGATGTTACGTATATTGAGCCTATTACTTGGGAAGTAGTTGAACGCATTATTGCTACTGAAAAGCCTGATGCCATTTTGCCAACCATGGGTGGCCAGACTGCACTGAACTGCGCATTAGATCTTCACCGTCATGGTGTTTTAGAGAAATACGGCTGCGAACTGATTGGCGCTTCACCAGAAGCCATTGATAAAGCAGAAGATCGCCAAAAGTTTAAAGAAGCCATGACCAAAATTGGCCTAGGCTCTGCAAAGTCCGGCATTGCGCACTCAATGGATGAGGCTCATGAGGTTCAGCAGCAAATTCAGAAACAAACTGGCAGCTCAGGTTTCCCAGTAGTTATTCGTCCATCATTCACTATGGGCGGATCGGGTGGCGGTATTGCCTATAACCGTGAAGAATTTGAAGAAATTTGTAAACGTGGTCTCGATTTATCACCAACACGTGAGCTCTTGATCGAAGAGTCTCTCTTGGGCTGGAAAGAATTCGAGATGGAAGTTGTGCGCGATCGCAATGACAACTGCATCATTGTTTGTTCAATTGAAAACTTAGATCCAATGGGCGTACATACCGGTGACTCAATTACCGTAGCGCCTGCGCAAACGTTGACGGATAAAGAATATCAAATCATGCGTAATGCATCGATTGCTGTTCTGAGAGAAATTGGCGTCGATACCGGTGGGTCTAACGTTCAGTTCTCGATTAATCCAGTAGATGGTCGCATGATCGTCATTGAGATGAATCCAAGGGTATCCCGTTCATCGGCTTTAGCATCAAAGGCTACAGGTTTCCCAATTGCAAAAATTGCGGCTAAATTGGCTGTAGGTTATACCCTCGATGAACTCAAGAATGATATTACTGGTGGTGCCACACCAGCATCATTTGAGCCTTCAATCGATTACGTTGTTACCAAGATTCCACGTTTTGCATTTGAGAAGTTCCCTCAGGCTGATTCCCGCCTAACAACGCAGATGAAGTCAGTTGGCGAAGTCATGGCCATTGGTCGAACTTTCCAAGAGTCTTTCCAGAAAGCGCTTCGCGGTCTTGAGGTTGGTGTTGACGGCTTGGATGAAGTATCCACAGATCTTGATGACATCATTAATGAAATCAATGAGCCTGGTCCAGATCGTATTTGGTATTTGGCAGATGCATTCCGGATGGGTATGGGTCTTGATGAGATCTATAGTGAAACTAAAGTTGATCCTTGGTTCTTAGAGCAAATTGAAGAGCTAATTACTATTGAGACTGAACTTAAGCAGCGCAAGATCGATAGTCTGACAGCCCCAGAGTTGCGTTTTGTAAAACAAAAAGGCTTCTCCGATCGCCGCTTGGCAAAATTATTAAAAGTTGATGCTGCATCCGTTCGTGCTGCACGCCATCGATTGAAAGTTGTTCCGGTCTACAAGCGTGTGGATACTTGTGCGGCTGAATTCTCTACTAACACTGCTTATTTGTATTCAACCTATGAAGCAGAGCACGGTGAATGCGAGTCACAGCCGACCAATAAAGAGAAGATCATGGTTTTGGGCGGAGGCCCTAACCGAATTGGTCAAGGTATTGAGTTTGACTATTGCTGCGTGCATGCTGCTTTAGCAATGCGTGATGATGGTTATGAAACCATCATGGTTAACTGCAACCCTGAAACCGTTTCGACTGACTACGATTCATCGGATCGCTTGTACTTTGAGCCACTAACTCTAGAAGATGTATTGGAGATTGTTGCTAAAGAAAAACCAAAGGGCGTCATCGTTCAATACGGTGGTCAAACACCTTTGAAATTGGCTTTAGATCTTGAACGCAATGGGGTGCCAATTATTGGCACTTCACCAGACATGATTGATGCAGCAGAAGACCGCGAACGCTTCCAGAAGCTACTACAGGATCTCGGACTGCGTCAGCCGCCTAACCGTACAGCGCGTGCTGAAGAAGAGGCTCTAAAGCTCGCCGAAGAAATTGGTTATCCATTAGTGGTTCGTCCTTCCTATGTCTTGGGTGGTCGTGCAATGGAAATCGTTCATGATGGTCGTGACCTTGAGCGTTACATGCGTGAAGCCGTTAAGGTATCTCATGACTCTCCTGTGCTTCTAGATCGCTTCTTGAATGATGCTATTGAATGTGACGTTGATTGCATTAGCGATGGTACAGCCGTATTTATTGGTGGCGTTATGGAGCATATCGAGCAAGCCGGTGTTCACTCTGGCGATTCAGCCTGCTCATTGCCTCCATACTCTTTATCTGATGCAACGGTGGCAGAGATTAAACGCCAAACTGCAGCGATGGCTAAAGGACTGAATGTTGTTGGTTTAATGAACGTTCAGTTTGCGATTCAGAATGTAGATGGCAAAGATGTCATCTATGTCTTGGAGGTAAATCCACGCGCTTCACGCACCGTACCGTTTGTATCAAAAGCCACTGGTTTGCAGTTGGCGAAGATTGCTGCACGTTGTATGGTTGGTCAGACTCTAGAGCAGCAGGGTATTAAGACTGAAGTGAAACCGCCATACTTCTCAGTCAAGGAAGCGGTATTTCCGTTTAATAAATTCCCAGGTATTGATCCAATTCTCGGACCAGAAATGCGTTCTACTGGCGAAGTGATGGGTGTTGGCAAGACCTTTGGTGAGGCTTTATTTAAGTCACAGTTGGGTGCTGGCATCAAATTGCCTAAGAGCGGAACCGTTCTTTTGACTGTCAAAGATAGTGACAAGCCAAAAGCAATTGAAGTTGCTAAGTTGTTACATCAACTGGGCTTCCCGATGGTTGCTACTAAAGGTACTGCAGCAGCAATTGAAGCGGCTGGCTTACCTGTAAAGGTAGTTAATAAAGTAAAGGATGGACGTCCCCATATTGTGGATTTCATCAAGAATGGTGAGATTTCATTGGTATTTACTACTGTGGATGAGACCCGGACGGCGATTGCAGACTCTAGATCGATTCGAACCAGCGCTCAGGCTAATGGCGTTACTTATTACACGACTATTAGTGCAGCACGAGCAGTGATGGATGGTTTGTTAGCCTCTGAAAATGGCCGACTCGACTCCCTCGAGGTTTATTCCTTGCAAAACTTACATCGCGAGCTCATTTAATCTAAAATTGACTTTTATACGCGCGATTTTGCGCAAGAATTTAAGTTAGGTTAGTTTCATGAGCACAATTCCGATTACTAAGCGCGGTGCAGAACTTCTCAAAGAGGAGCTGCACCGTCTTAAACACGTTGAGCGTCCTTCTGTTATTAATGCTATCTCCGAAGCTCGCGCTCAAGGCGATCTTTCTGAGAATGCTGAATACGATGCTGCTAAAGAAAAACAGGGTTTCATTGAAGGCCGCATTCAAGAGTTAGAGGGCAAATTATCGGCAGCTCAAATTATTGACCCTGCTACCTTGGATGTTGCTGGCCGCATAGTCTTTGGTGCTACTGTTGATCTTGAGGACTTAGAAGATGGTACTAAGCTAACCTATCAAATCGTTGGAGATGATGAGGCTGATATTGCCGTTAAGAAAATCTCCATCAGTTCACCGATTGCTCGTGCATTAATCGGCAAAGAAGAGGGTGACATTGTGGCTGTGCAAGCCCCTGGCGGCAATCGCGAAGTTGAAATCTTGGCTGTGCGTTACGTCTAATGCCCCACATCCGCACCCAAAGAATTTTTAGCCTGATTTCGGGTCTCTGGGTGGGTAGCTTCATCACCATTGGATTTCTAGTGGTGCCTGTTTTGTTCTCTAATTTGGGCGACAGACAGGTTGCTGGCATGGTTGCAGCAAATCTCTTTACAACCACCGCCTATATCGGCGTCGCCTTAAGCGCTTTTCTAATGGTGACGGCAAGTCACCTAGTAAGGCAGGGTCGAGACCATTACCGCATCGCCCGCTGGATCTTACTAGGAATGCTTGCTTGCACTGTTGCCGCAGCATTCATCATTATTCCTTGGATGGATTCATTGAGAGGTCAAGCGCTCTATTCAGGCTTGTCGGTTCGCGAGTCTACTAATGCCACATTATTTGCACGCCTGCATGGTGTTTCTAGTGCAATATTTATGATTCAAGCGGCGCTCGGTCTTACCTTGGTTTGGCAGGCAACAAAAAACGCCGACTAGCGGCGTTTCTCAATTTCACTTGCTTAAATTAAGAGCCAAGTGATTTTTTCTTTGTGCTACTCATTCTGACTTTACGCTTCTTAATCGGTGCTGGCGCAGCAACTGCTTTTCTGTAGCCGGGAGAAGACCAGCCAATTTTTGATTCCGCCGCTTCAGAGCGCAAAACACGTTTCTTAGGTGTTGCCGACTTCACTGCTGCAGCACGTGCAAATGGTGCTGCATTTGAAGCAGAGCGACGATCCGATCTTTCAGAGGTACTCGTGCGGACACCAGCTTTTGCCGGAGCGCGATTTGGCTGGCGTTTCGTACGGGGAGCCTGCAAAGATTTTTTTGTTTGCTTACTTGACCTCCCTAGATTGCTAAAGGCCTCATCCACTATATCTTTTGGTTTCCACAACACGAGCAACTTGCCGATATGTTGAACTGGAGCGGCATTAAGCTTGTCACAAAGCTCTTCATACATTGCTATACGAGCTTCGCGCTCATCACCAAAAACGCGGATCTTAATTAAACCATGATGATTAATGGCTAATTTAGCTTCTTTGATTACAGCAGGTGTTAAGCCATCGCCACCAATCATGACAACAGGACTTAGGTCGTGAGCGTCAGCTTTGAGGGATTTACGTTGTGCAGGGGTAATAGTGAGTGCAGTCATGGTGTTGATGATAGAGCATTGAGGGTCTAAATTGCCCTTTTAGCTTGAATTTGCCTACATTTTGATCGATTCCTTTTGCTTTAGAGGTCAGAAACTAGGAAAATGGAGGGCGAAAGTGGGTAAGTTGTGGCAAAGAATAAATTTAATAAAAGTTGGTTACAGGATCATCTGTCCGATCCCTATGTGAAGATGGCTCAAAAAGAGGGCTATCGCGCTAGAGCGGTTTATAAGCTCAGTGAAATTGACGAGCAAGATCACCTTATCAAGGCAGGTATGACTATTGTGGACTTAGGGAGCGCTCCCGGGAGTTGGTCTCAGTACGTCCGCAATCGCCTCACTGAGCTTGGTAAAAGCAATCCCAAAATTGAGTCCGGCAAACCAGATGGTCAGATTATTGCCATCGACATTTTGCCAATGGAAGACATTGCTGATGTGAGCTTTATTCAGGGCGATTTTAGGGAAGAAGAGGGGCTTGCTGCTTTGGAGGCGCTTTTACCGAAGAGTGCTGAAGGCAAGGTCGATTTGGTTTTATCAGACATGGCGCCAAACCTTTCTGGGGTTGGTGTTGCTGATGCTGCCAGAATGGCTTTTTTAGCAGAGATAGCCCTAGACTTCGCTACCGCTCATCTGAAGCCTGAGGGTGCGCTTTTAATCAAATGTTTTAACGGTAGTGGCTATAGCCAGATAGTGGAATCCTTTAAAAAGGTCTTCAAAACGGTTGCCTCCCGTAAACCTAAAGCATCAAGAGCAAAGTCTTCTGAGATCTTCCTTTTAGGTAGAAACCTAAAACCTCCGAAATAGGCTCTAAATACTGGCTAATACCCCCGTTTTTATAGGGTTTTATCAAATATATATGCCATTAGCTATTGAAAAAGGGTGGTAGTAGAATCAAATACTTAGGAAGCAAATCGCTTTAACTCCTGGTTCAATCCAGAAAAGGACTCATTTTGAACAGCAATATGTTCCAAAAAATCGGTGTGTGGCTCATTGTGGGCTTGGTGCTTTTCACTGTTTTTAAACAGTTTGATAAGCCTAAGGACCAAACTCAGGTGACGTATTCCCAATTCATGGATGACGCTAAAGCCGGCAAAGTAAAGCGTGTAGATGTGCAAGGTCGCACATTGCAAGTGACGCCTGCTGACGGCACTAAATACTCCATCATCTCTCCAGGTGATATCTGGATGGTTGGTGACCTCATGAAATATGGAGTTCAAGTTACCGGTAAAGCTGATGACGAGCCAAATATGTTGGTTTCTGCTTTGTACTATCTTGGCCCTACCTTATTAATTATTGGCTTTTGGTTTTTCATGATGCGCCAAATGCAAGGTGGCGGTAAGGGTGGTGCATTCTCCTTTGGCAAATCTAAAGCGCGCTTGATTGATGAGAACAGTAATACTGTTACCTTTGCCGATGTTGCAGGTTGCGATGAAGCCAAAGAGGAAGTCTTTGAGATTGTTGATTTCTTAAAAGATCCGCAAAAGTTTCAAAAGCTTGGTGGTCGTATTCCGCACGGCGTATTGCTCGTAGGTCCTCCGGGCACTGGTAAGACTCTTTTGGCTCGCGCCATTGCAGGCGAGGCGAAGGTTCCTTTCTTCTCAATCTCCGGCTCTGACTTTGTTGAGATGTTTGTTGGTGTTGGTGCATCACGTGTTCGTGACATGTTTGAAAACGCCAAGAAAAATTCTCCTTGCATCATCTTTATTGATGAGATTGATGCTGTTGGTCGTCATCGCGGTGCTGGCATGGGCGGCGGCAATGATGAACGCGAACAAACACTAAACCAAATGCTGGTTGAGATGGATGGTTTCGAAAGTAATAGTGGCGTGATCGTAGTGGCTGCCACTAACCGCTCTGATGTGCTTGATAAAGCTTTATTACGTCCAGGACGTTTTGATCGACAAGTGCATGTAGGTTTGCCAGACATCCGTGGCCGTGAGCAAATTTTGCAAGTGCATATGCGCAAGGTTCCAATTGACCCCGACGTTAATGCTGCTGTTTTGGCTCGCGGTACTCCGGGTTTCTCAGGAGCAGATTTAGCGAACTTGGTAAATGAATCTGCATTATTTGCAGCACGTCGTAATAAACGTGCAGTAGACATGAAAGACTTTGAGGACGCTAAAGACAAGATCTATATGGGTCCTGAGCGCAAGTCTGCTGTTATGCGCGAAGAAGAGCGTCGCAATACCGCTTATCACGAGTCTGGCCATGCTGTTGTAGCTAAGGTTTTACCTAAGGCTGACCCTGTTCATAAAGTCACCATCATGCCGCGAGGTATGGCGTTGGGCGTGACTTGGCAGCTACCTGAATTTGATCGTGTGAACTTGTATAAAGATCGCATGATGGAAGAGTTGGCTATTTTGTTTGGTGGTCGTGCTGCTGAAGAGTTGTTCTTGCACTCTTCAAGTACTGGGGCATCCAATGACTTTGAGCGCGCTACGAAAATGGCTCGTGACATGGTGACTCGTTATGGTATGAGTGATAGCTTGGGCACTATGGTTTATGTTGATACTGAATCGGAAAGTATTTTTGGTCGCAACAGCACCAAAACAGTTTCTGAACTGACTCAACAAAAGGTTGACGCTGAAATACGTACGTTGATTGATAGCCAATATGCTTTAGCTAGATCGATCTTGGAACAAAACCGAGATAAAGTTGAGGCGATGGTTGCGGCTTTGCTTGAATGGGAAACCATTGATGCAGAGCAAATAAATGACATCATGGAAGGTCGCCCACCACGTGCGCCTAAGCCACCTCCAGCCACTCAGTTTGGTAATTCTGCTGGTACCCCTGGCCCTGCTACTGGCAGCGCTCCAGCTACTGCTTAATTACTTTGCTTAGCTGCAGTCTTTGATGCATTATCAAAGCCTTCAAGATATGCCCACAACTTGGCGTTGTGGGCGTTTTCTTTTTGACTTCACCGAACGCAAGCGCCCGATTGTGATGGGCATTCTGAATGCAACCCCGGATTCATTTTCTGATGGCGGTAAATTTAGAAGTGCTAAGGATGCTATTGCGCAAGCGGAGTTGATGATTGACAACGGCGTTGATCTTATTGACATTGGCGGGGAATCAACTCGACCTGGTGCTGAACCAGTTGAACTGCAAGAAGAGTTGGATAGAGTGCTTCCGGTCATTGAGGCCTTAAAAGATTGTGGCGTGCCTTTATCAATAGACACCTATAAAGCAGAAACAATGCGTCAAGCGCTGCATGCTGGAGTTGATTGTGTAAATGATATTTGGGCCCTTAGGCAGGCGGGAGCTTTAGAGGCGGTGATGGAAAGTCGCGACTGTGGCATTGTATTAATGCACATGCAACGCGACCCCTTAAAAATGCAATTTAACCCCGAGTATCAGGATGTCATTGTAGAAGTAAAGAAATTTCTGAAGGATAGGGCGGAACTCCTCATTTCCAAAGGCATTAGAGGTGACCGTATTGCTATTGATCCGGGATTTGGTTTTGGCAAGAGCTTGGAACATAACCTCAAAATGCTGGCACACTTTGCTGACTTCTCGACTTTAGGTCTTCCTGTATTGGCGGGAATTTCCCGTAAATCGATGATTGGCAAAATTACTGGTAAAGACACTAACGAACGTGTTGCCCCAAGCATTGCCGCAGCAATTATGGCTGCTGATCGTGGCGCTCAAATTGTCCGGGTTCATGATGTTCCCGAGACTGTTGATGCTCTAAAGCTTTGGGAGGCTATCAATACTTAGTGACGCATCTAAGTTTTATAATGAAACCCATGAAAAAACAATACTTTGGTACTGATGGCATTCGAGGAGAAGTAGGCCAATTTCCTATCGTCCCTGAATTTATGACACGCCTTGGCTATGCTGCCGGCAAAGTATTAACACGTGAAGCCAAGCCGGGTGAACGCTGCAAAATTCTCATAGGTAAAGACACTCGCGTATCGGGATATTTGTTGGAGGCTGCGTTGGAGGCCGGGTTTGCTGCTGCAGGGGTGGACGTCATGCTTTGTGGCCCCATTCCAACCCCCGGTGTTGCTTACCTCACTAAGGCATTGCGTTTGTCTGCTGGCTTAGTGATTTCAGCTTCCCATAATCCCTACCAAGATAACGGCATCAAGTTTTTCTCTGCAAATGGCGATAAGTTGTCAGATGAGTTTGAGCTTGCCATTGAAGCTGAATTGGAAAAGCCCATGGGTTGTGTAAATTCAAAAGAGCTTGGTAAAGCCTTCCGCTTGGATGATGCTGCGGGACGCTATATTGAATTTTGTAAGTCAACATTTCCAGGAGAGCTAAATCTTAAGGGGTTGAAACTCGTAGTCGATTGCGCCAATGGAGCCGCATATCACACAGCCCCCCATGTTTTTCATGAATTAGGTGCGGAAGTAATATCCATCGGCGTTAGCCCTGATGGTCGCAACATCAATGATGGTTGCGGAGCAACGGCGCCAGCGGCCTTAATTGCGAAAGTTAAAGAAGTAAAAGCGGATCTAGGCATTGCTCTTGATGGCGATGCTGATCGCCTGCAAATGGTAGATGCTTCTGGTCGTTTATTTAATGGCGACGAGCTTTTGTATGTACTGGCAAAAGATCGTTTGGATCGTGGCCAGCAGATTGGTGGCGCTGTAGGCACTCTAATGACTAATCTTGCAGTTGAAAATGCTATTAAAGAGTTGGGCATCGGTTTTGAGCGCGCCAATGTAGGCGATCGTTATGTTTTGGAATTGCTCAAACAAAATGGTTGGATTATTGGTGGCGAAGGTTCGGGTCACTTGCTTTGCTTAGACCAACACTCCACAGGTGACGGCACTATTGCGGCACTTCAAGTGTTAGCGGCAATGAGTCAAAATAAAAAAAGTCTTACCGAATTATTAGATGCCGTCAAAGTTTTCCCGCAAGTACTTTTGAATGTGAAATTCAAGTCTGGTTACGACTGGAAGGCTGATGACAAGCTAATCAGTCAAATCACGAAGGTTGAGGCTGATCTCCAAAATATTGGTAGGGTTCTGATACGCGCATCTGGTACGGAGCCATTATTGCGTGTAATGGTTGAGACCAAAGATGCTGATATTGCAATGAGTGCGGCCAAAAGTATTGCTGATTTGATTCCTACTGCCTAACCCCCTCAATTCGCTAGGGGCTTTGTTTACCCATGTACAGCCTCATGAACTGATTTAATTTCATGAGTTGGTGATAAGCTCAAGAAAAAAGGATTATTTTATGAAGCTGCATCCATCCATCACCAATAGAGAATTTAAACTGCTCATCAAGCCCAAGGGCCTTGATCGTCACGGCAGAATTTTGCTTCTTAGCGAACAAATTGTGAAGTTTTGCAAGAAAAGTAAGGTGGATTTCTTTCATCTTGAGAATGCAAATACTGGGCTACGAAATATTTATTTTTACGATACCCCTGGTGAGGATTTCCGTTTAAATAATATTATTTTGCGCGTTCGAGAGTCGCGACAGAATGTGTGGGTTGATGACTATGCAGAAGTCACGCTCAAGTGTCGAACCCATGACATGGAGCATGCCTCCAAATTTAATCCAACCCCACAAAAGAAGATAAAATCCAGATCTCGCTTCAAAGAGGAAATATTACGTGGTGATGCCCTGGGCTCTAAACGTCAAATTTACTCGAATAATGCAATTTTGGACGCCGTTCCAATTGATAGTTTATTTGACAGATCCATAAGTGCGATTTGTGAGTATTTCCCAGGCATGGCATATCTTTCAATAGATAAAAAAACGCCTGTGCATATTGTTGGTGGTCCTAATAATAAGATACTTGAAGCCTGTCTGCCATTGGGAAATCTGGTTTTTGGGGATGGTGTGCAAGCTCATTGTGAAATTGCTATTTGGATGAGGACTGCTGGCGACCCTATCGTAGGCGAGCTTGCCTTTTCATATCGCGTAAACGATGAAAATCGCTCACAAGCCAAGGCTCACAAGAGGGCTGATAAGTTTTTTAAAAAGCTTCAAACTGAATTAGCTGATTGGTTAGAAATTGGTAGTACAAAAACGGCATTAATCTATGGAAAGCCTGAATGAGCTCCACAAACTTAACTGATAAAAAGCTGTCAGTAAGTTTATATGACCTCTTTTTCCAGTTTTTGCTCATCGGTGCCATAAGTTTTGGTGGGGGAATTATTGCCTATGAGCGCATTCTTTTAATTGAAAAAAGGTGCTGGCTGACTGCCGATGAATTCATGGGCTATCTTGCAATTAGCCAAACTATGCCAGGCTTAAATTCAGTGAACTTAGCGGTGTTAACCGGAGATCATTTGCGTGGCATGCTAGGCGCTTTCGTGGCAACCATCGGCCTAATACTTCCCGGATCTCTATTTGTACTAATTATTGGTGTTGCATACACCTCGAATACAGATCACCCGTTGGCGAATTTAATTTTGTCTGGAGTTGCAGCAGCTGCATGCGGCTTATTGGCGGCAATTACTTATCGGATTGGTGATGAGCACTGGAAGCATCTCAAGTCACTTCTCATTATTGTTCCAACCTTTATTTTGATGAGTCTGGTAAAGCTAAGTCTTCCTCTCGTCCTTTTAATAATGGCTCCGATAGCAATTTATATGTATCGCCCAAGGGTTAGCTCATGAGTCATTTAGTTTCATTGGCACTCAGCTTTGGCTTGCTGTCACTCCTGGCAGTAGGGGGCGGGACCGCTGTATTGCCGGAGATGCAAACCTTACTGGCTCATCAATTTGGTATTGATCACCTGCGTTTTGTACATATTTATAGTATCGGACAAATTGCACCAGGCCCTAATATGCTGATGGTCTTAGTGATCGGATTTCAGGTTGCTGGCTTAGTAGGAGCTGGAGTTGTTCTGCTCTCATTTTTCTTGCCATCGAGTATTTTGTGCTTTTATGCTGGCCGCATCTGGAATCGCTTTGGCGAAAGCCCTTGGCGTAGAAGCATCCAAAATGCATTAGAGCCCATTTCAATCGGCTTAATGGCATCTGGAGTCTATGCTGTAGCCAAATCTTCTATCGTTAGCCCCATAACTTTGGGATTAGCCTTAATTTCCCTGTATTTCATTCTGAGAACAAAAATTAATCCTGTATTTGTAATTCTCGGTTCAGGATTACTTGGATTTTTACTACTCAAATATCTTTAGTGTGCCTTTATTAAAAGGCTGCGCGAACGCCAACCATGAGACTTCTTCCTGGTTGTGGCGCATATAGTCGTACTGCCATGGGTGATGTAGCGTAGCGAATCTCTTCATTAAGTAGATTCTTTAGTATGAGATATCCAGTCCAATTCACTTTTCCAATACGCTCAGTGTAGGAGAGGTTGGCATTTACTAGGTTGTAACTGGGCGTAGGACCAATTTCCCAGCTGGCCAATTTATTTTGTTGATAGCTGTAAATATAGGTGGCGCTTGTTAACCAGCCGTTACGTTGGTAAGCCAATTCACTGCCTAGACGTGGTGCCGGTTGTAGCGGAAGATTTCCTCCCGCGGTAAATGTTCCTTGTGATACATCACCAAACAATCTGCCCCCCACGCCGGTTTCATTCCAGTTATAACTAAGCTCTGCCTCTGCACCTTGAATAGAGGCATTTGCTTGAGATGCTTGAACCACGGAAAAGTTTTCATTGGCTTGGCTATAGGCGCCAGTGTAGTAGCCATAGATGTAGTTACTAAATTGGTTCCTGTAAATACTAGCTTTACTGCGGATTACCCCCAAGCTCTTCTGAAAACTCAGTTCTAAATTATGTGATGTTTCTGTGCTTAGGTTTGCATTACCGATATCGAATGTTGCGGTTGAATCATGAGGCCCATAGGAGTAAAGCTCTTGTGCAGATGGCGCTCTTTGAGAGACTGTATAGGCAAGACCCATGCCGTATCCTTTGGCAATATCGAACATTCCACCAGCTGAATAGGACATTAAATTAAATTGTCTACTCTGTAGTGATGGAGGACCATAAGATGTCGGGACAAATTCCTGACTGCTTGCGCTTGGAAACTGTGTTCCGGAATTGGGATTTTGAGTAGTGTAGCTATAGCGAGCCCCAAGACTTGTTTTTAAAGGGCCATAACGGCCTTCCTCAACCAAAAATAGGGCAGTTGCATTGGATTTTGTCTGCGGAACAATAGCGTAATTATTCGTGGATAAATCCGTGGCATTTAAGGTTGCGCCAGTAATTTGCGCGCCTAATATACCCTTAGATCCAAGCAATTCTTTATGAGCCAACTCTAGCCTTGCTTCAGTGGCTGTGTTGTTCCACTGTGTGGAGGCAACCCCATTGTTAGTAAATTCGGTGTGTTGGTAATTGGTATTGGCAGCACTAATTTTGACCGAGCTAAAGCCCTCAAACGGATCATTAGTTTGGTGAGCAAAATCGTAACGATTCTGCGACTGCTGAATAAAGCCACCTTCTGCAGTAGGAATTCCGTAGTTGTGATTCATACGCTCTAAGGAGATGCCGGTGTATCCATCGGAGCGAACATAGCTCGCTCCTAAGCCCATACTATTTTCATTGCTAAAAGAGAAGGGTAACTTGCCGCTGTAGGGGATATTCACTGGCTGACCTGGATTGATAGACCAATTAGCATTTGGTCCACCTTGTTCTGCAAAGCCTGGGATGCGATAGTTATTCGAATTACTGATCGCTGAATCAAAGTGGAGTGCTAAAGGTCCCGCAGGTGCATCTAATTCAATATTGGCAGTCTTACCTTGATTCACTGTTTCGTAGCTGGTATTGAGTGCGCCAGATACTGCATCAGGCATTGAGGTGACAATGCGATCATTCACAACGTTTACCAGGCCACCGCTTGAGCCTGATCCATAAAGCAGGGCAGAGGCACCGCGTAAGATTTCAATCTGATGGGTATTTTGCATTGGGCTTGCAACCGCATGGTCTGGCGAGATGCTGGAAACATCACCAACCGATAAGCCGTTCTGCAAGATTTGTACCCGTGCACCATCTAGGCCGCGAATCACCGGTCTTGAAGATCCCGCCCCATAACCAGTCGCAGATATTCCCAGTTCATTGGCAAGCGTTGCTCCTAGTGTTCCGGAAAGCTTATTTTGAAGTTCATCACCAGCTAATACTTTATTTGGCGAGAGGAATCCTTGGCCACCTTCACGTACTCCAGTGACATCAAGTTGAGGCAAACTCTCCGCTTGGTTTTGGGACCAAGCAGGATTCATTAGCAAAACACAGGCCAGTGCTATGAGGCGATTGCAAGAAAGTTGTGTAAAACGATAATTCATATTCATCCAGATTCACCAATACATGGTGAGCAATTAAAACGGAGGTGCGCAATAGAGCGCTTTGTTTTAAAGGATGAAAGTAGGAGGAGCGCGTGAGTGGTAAGAGCTACCAGTAAAGCTTCGCAACGAAGGATTGCTTGAATTTTGTAGATCTAAAGCGCTGACAAGAATAACCGGGGCTTGAATGTGATTACTTGGTACAAATCCTGCAAGTGAAAGTGCGTCAAATAAATGACAGGCATCCGAGCTGTGATTAAAACTTTTATCAATATTGGTGGAAGCATTGACTTCTAAAACTTGATTTTGGAAGCCGGCATGAGAAATGCTATGTGAGAGGCCTATCCAGTGGGTGCCAAGCAAGCAAAATACTAGCAATGCCGCTGTAAACGCAGCATGAATTTGCTTCATAAATTTGCTTGAAAAATAGGCAACCATGTGACGAATCTTACAGGATTTGCCTTGCATGGCCCTCTCGGTGTAGAATATCGGTTCCGTCGGAGTGTAGCGCAGCCTGGTAGCGCACCTGCTTTGGGAGCAGGGGGTCCAAGGTTCGAATCCTTGTACTCCGACCATTTTCCCTTATTGTTCTAGATATACCCAGCATATAACTGCCCATAGCTCAGCTGGATAGAGCAACGCCCTTCTAAGGCGTAGGTCGCACGTTCGAATCGTGCTGGGCAGGCCAAATTTCATATTGCATCATATAAAAGTAGGCTGGTAGATTGGCTCGATATTGGACTAATCATTGCTGAGCTTGGCCGGCGTTGGGAAGACCTTGAGCCAGCGTGACGGATCCTTACAGACTATGAGCAACTGGGTCAACAGTAAATTTGTCGGGTAAACCGACTATCCAGCGTCACTCAATGCGACGGTCAGTGTGGTGTTTATCGTGTGCCCAAGCAGGGCGTAGGTTGATCTTATTTGTTACCAATAAGCAAGTTGAGTGCTCGCACATACTTGGCAGAATCAATAGCTTTTTCATCCATAAATACGCTTTGTACAGTAAAGCCTGGTATGACCAATCCAAATAGGGCTACGGATAACTGTTCAGTATTTTTATTCTTTTTCAGTTTGCCCTTTTTCATTAAGAGAATAATTTTTTGCTCTAAGCCGCTACGAATCCGTTCAAAGTAGATCAGCATGGTTTTACGTACTTCAGGCTCAACCATTGACATTGACCATACATGAAACGCAATTCCCTTACCGGGACCTTTGGTAATCTCCTCGGCAAAACTGGCTAACTCTTCAATGATCTCTAATAAGCTCAAGTCACGTTCATCGGATTCTTTGAGAATAGTCTCAATCCGATCACAGAATCGACCTAGGTTCTGCTCAGTAATGATTTGAACAATTTCTTCTTTGGCTTTGAAGTGGTGATACAAGTTTCCACGGGAACAGTCTGCGGCCAATTGAATATCTTTCATGGACGTGCCGGCAAAGCCTTGTTTGGCAAAGCAGGCACGAGCCGCCATCAAAATCTTTTCCCTGCCGCTGAAAAGATCCTCTTCCTTGGCCTTTAAAAGACGCTTTTTAAGCGTGGTGCCTTGACCTGTTCTAGCAACAGGAGAGTTTGATTTATATAGGGGCTTGGATACTTTTTGCTTACTTGCCATAGTCACTTTCTCTCAAAACCGACCGCTTGATTCAAATTTAGTAATTGTTCTCAGTATTAGCTTTAGAAGCCTGATTTCACATGGGCTTCATGGCTACATCGCTTTAAAAACCGACCGCTTGATTCAAATTTAGTTCTTTAATTTAATCTTAAACAATATAAATTTATACCGACACGTTAGTCGGTAGCAAGTAATTTATTTAATTTTCAATACTCTAATGAAAACCAAAAAATCCAAACTCAGTTATTTAATGAATAACTTTTTTGCTGTGTTGTCGGTGACTGCATCGGGAGCTGTGATGGCGCAGTCTATGAATAGCTTGGGCACTTTAGGAGGTGCCAATAGTGCCGCCAATGCAGTTTCAGCCGATGGCTCAGTGATTGTTGGGTATAGCTATCTCACTGGCAATGCATATACTACGGCTTTTAAATACTCTGGCAATACCATGACGCCCTTAAATGCCTTAGGGGTAACAGAGAGTCGCGCCAATGGCGTCTCAGCGGATGGCTTAGTGATTGTGGGCTCAGGATTTTTCAACGGTAATGTCAACGCACACGCTTTTAAGTACTCTGGGACTACGATGACTGATCTAGGTACTTTGGGGCAGGATAGTTACGCTCAAGGCGTCTCAGCTGATGGCTCAGTAATTGTGGGATTTTCTAGAAATATTGCTGGCGAACAACGCGCCTTTAAATATGTCGGCACTACGATGACAGACCTTGGCACTTTAGGGGGAGCTACTAGTTTCGCCGCTGGCGTCTCAGCGGATGGCTCAGTAATTGTGGGGTTTAGCGATATCACTGGTGGCTTGTTCGCTCACGCTTTTAAATATGTTGGCACTACGATGACAGACCTTGGCACATTAGGTGGATCCAATAGTTTCGCTCAAGGCGTCTCAGCTGATGGCAAGACGATTGTGGGATATAGCTTTATCACCGGTGATGCCGCCGCTCATGCTTTTAAATATGTCGGCACTACGATGACAAGCCTTGGCACTTTAGGGGGCGTGCTAAGTAGTGCCAATGGCGTCTCTGCTGATGGCTCAGTAATTGTTGGTTATAGCCTGATAGCTGGAAATGCCGCTAATCACGCTTTTAAATATGTCGGCAATACCATGACTGACTTGGGTACTTTAGGGGGCACAAATAGTTACGCCAACGGTGTTTCAGCTGATGGCAAGGTGATTGTGGGGGAAAGCGATATTGCGGGCAATACCGCGCGACACGCTTTTGTCTATGGCGCTTGGGCTAACGGTGGATTGGTTGATGTGAATAACACCTACAGCGCAATAGCTACCAATAGCTATCAACTGAACTCATTACTCAATGCTCAAAATACCGCCTTGGTTGTGAATCTCAATAGTGATTGCACAGCGTATGGCGCCAATAATGTGTGCGTTGGAGTGGGTGGCCGCTATACCAATGTAAGTAGCCCCACCTCTACTCAAACTGCAGGCAATATTCAAGTAGGCTATCGCTTTGCTCCTAGCTTTCGGGCTGGTGTGTTTTTAGACCAAGGTATTAGTAACACCACGCCTAATAACTACACCGTGAAAAACTCTCAACCTTTAGCCGGACTCTTTGCAGTCTATGCTCCTAGTGGTTCTAACTTAGGAGTGCAAGTCAAGGCTTCAGCGGCCTACAGCAGTAATGGTGTCAATATCACCCGCACCACTTTGTCTAATACCGAAGCTGGTCAGGGTAGCTCAACCATGACAACTCAAGGCGCTCAATTAGAAAGTGCTTATGGATTTGCAGTGGGTAATAGTTGGGTTGCTTCGCCATTAGCCGGTATCAGAACCACTTCAGTTGTTCGCAACGGCTACACCGAAACAGCAGGAGCGACTTTTCCGATTACGTATAACTCAGTAACGCAATCAGCCACGACTGCGTATGCAGGAGCTAAGGTGATGGGTTATGTCACGCCAAAAGTGAGTGTAGGCGCAGGTGCTGGAGTAGAGCAGGATCTTAGTAGCAATATCAGCAACTACAGTGGTTCTATTTATTATTTAGGCGCCTTTAGTTTGACTGCGCCCAGTATTCAAAAGACAAGACCTTTCGTCAGTGCCAATGCGGATTATTGGGTAGAGAAAAATCAACGAGTCAGTTTAAGTGCTTATTACAACCAGCAGTCACTCAATACCAGTAATGGCATAACAACCATGCTCACTTACACGATTGGTTTGTAAGCAAGCTTTGTAATTTATGAGGGGCTGCAATGGGTCGGATTGAGCCTGCCGCTATTAAGTAGGGTGTAGGTCTGCTTTGCGATCAGCACCAGTCTATCGCGGCCCTGACGCTGTGGTGTCGGTTTAACCGACAGTAAATAATTCAGGTCGCCCAAGCCTAAATCTGAAATTAAGCTAACAAGTGTCATGTAACGAGACGCTTGTCATGAATAATTTATCACTCTTATTTTCTACCGTTATCACTGATGATGAGCCCATCAAACTTCTTGATGGTGCCATCACCCTCTATAAAAGACCCACGAGTCACCAATGGCAATGCCGTTTCAAGCTCTCTACAGGTGCTTGGTATTCGGCTAGTACTGGATCGAATCAGATTGCTGAAGCCACCACCCAAGCCATTGCCATCTATGAAACAGTCAAGGTCAAGCTAGCCAGTGATCTTGCCATTAAGACTCGCACCTTTCGCCAACTAGCCACGCAAGAACTGGCTATGGCTGCTCGAGTAGTGCAAGCCAATCCCAATAAGCGTACCCATGCGGATTACATTCATATCTATACCAAGTACTTGATCCCATTCTTTGGCAATTATCAGATCAATGACATCACCCAAGAGTTAGTAGATGACTATGCGGCTTGGCGCATATCCCAGATGGGTAAGAACCCCAAGACCTATACCCAAAGACGTCATGCTGGTCTTTATAAGCGGGTAATTGAGCGAGCTAGAGTGCAGGGCTTAATTCACCAGCACCGAACTGTTCCATTATTAGAGGTAAACGCTGATAGGGCGGAAATTAGGCCAGCCTTTAGCCACCAAGAGATCGATTACTTATTGGAATACATGCGGGACTGGGAACGTTTTGGCCGCAATCAACGTAGTAATCATATGCGCAGACTTTGCCGTGTTTATGTGGAGTTTTTGCTGGGAACGGGCATAAGGCAGGGCACAGAGAGTATGCCAATCCGCTGGAAAGCTTTGCAGTGGCACTGGATTGGTGAAAAACGCTATTTACGGATCTGGGTGTCAGGTAAGACTGGGCCTAGGTATCTGATTGCCCGACATTTTGTGGTTGAGGCACTTGAGCGACTAATTGCTTGGCAGGCTTTGCCTTATCAGAACCTAGATGCTGTTATTGAGGCCAAGTTAGATCGCCGAGTTTTTATATTTCCTGCGGGTGATGCACCCCATAGCCTAGATAGCGTGTTCGAACGCTTAATGGTTGAATCGGGTTTGTTTAAGGATGCAGCCGGCAAGAATAGGGTTTTATATAGCCTACGCCATACTTATGCCACCTTTAGATTAGAAGAGGGTGTCGATATTCATACTCTTGCAAAGCAGATGGGTACTAGCGTAGGGATGATTGAGCGTCATTACAGCAAACTAACCCCAATGCTCAGTGCGGAGAGATTGGCGGGGTAGAGATGGGTGAGGGGATGACCATTTGGTGTCGGTTTTACCCGACGCTACAACCTACGCCCTATTTGCTGGCAGGTCTTAATGAAGGGTTTAATTTTCTGGAAGCACCCCTTAAAATACCGTAATATAGATAAAACAGCCCTTATGAAAAATAATCAAACTACCTTAAACCGAAAAGACATTGTTGACAATGCCTTGGGTTCTTTGCGGGTAGAGGGTATGAAGCCTAGCAATGAGTTGATGAAAGATTTTGATGCCTTTATTGGTGGATCAAAAACAATCGATCAAATCATTGCAGAGACTAAAGAACGCTATGTCGCGCTACGACGCGGATAGTGTCTATTGCTATCCGGGTTCTCCGGTATTGCAAAACAAATTGGGCTTTAGGGATCAAAATGAGCTTGAGGCGTTTGAGTCTGATATGACTGCTTCGCGTTTAGTGGCTTTAGATTTAGAGCCAATTCAAGGTAATTTTGATTTAGCGCATTTACAAGCAATTCACTATGCTCTTTTTCAAGATGTCTATGATTGGGCTGGAAAAAATTCGGACTGTAGATATAAGTCGTGAAAATAGCCGCTTTGCAAATATCCGCATGATTGATTCAGCCGCTAAAACTTTATTCAATAATTTAGCTAAAGAGCATTTATTCCAAAATCAAGATATCAAGCAAGTTGCACAGAAGTTAGCCCACTATCTTTCTGAGATTAATGTCTTGCATCCATTTCGGGATGGCAATGGACGGGTGCAGCGAGTGTTTATTGCTCAGTTAGCTAGCGAGGCTGGGTTTAGGCTCAATTATTCCGATCTAAACCAGTCCCAAATGTATCAAGCAATGGAGTTAGCCTTTTTTGGTGACGAGAAGGCGCTAGCGCAACTCATTCTAGATAAGCTCAGCAGCCAATAAGCAGTTTCACACCGTTACTTAAAGTAACGCTTGGGCTGAAAAGTGCTTGATTTGTGGTGATTTGACATTACCAGCGTCACTTAAAGAGACACTAGTTTGTCGGTTAAACCGACAAACTTAAATGAGCTCTACTGCATTGCGTTTCATATCGTCATTTACGTCAATGTATTTTTGGGTAACGGCAATGGATTTATGGCCTGCCAAACTAGCCAAAACTCTTACTGAAATACCTTTATTGGCTAAATTCGTAATAAAGGTTCTTCTGCCTGAATGGCTCGTTGCCCCAGAAATGCCAGAGTGTTTGTAGTTCCAATAAAACCATACGCATAAGCCGTTGGCAGAAAATCCCAGTCTGTTTGCTGTATGGAAAAAAGGGATCTCTGGCATCTTGGCATGTCTAGTGCCGACATAGGCCAATAATTCGTCTTGTAGTTTCTTAGGAAGAAATACGGTTCTCGGTTGACCGCCTTTCGTTTGAGCTGCAGACAAACGGATTTCATTTTTGATACTGCCATCAATATTGAGAACATCGCCCATCTTAAGCGATGCAATTTCTGCGACGCGAAGTCCCGACCAAAAACTGGTGAGAATGATAGCTCTGTCACGCTGCGGATATTTCTTAGTGGAGACATAACGCAGTATTTGATCGAGCTCTGCTTGGGTAAGGGTTTTTGCTTGTGCCATTTATGGGTTTTCCTTTGATAAATAAAATTACATATAGAGTGTGTTTTCTTATTTCCAAAAGGACAACCGAGGCTCAAGTTCGGGTTGCAGTCAAAAGATCTTCCAAGAATCAATGACTTAGTAAAACAAAAATAATTCGATTAAGAAAATGTATATTTTCTTAATCGTTTTTATTGACGAATCAATGCTTGTATTTAGTGCGGATCGTGGCGAAAATCCCACGAATTACTGCTAGTAGCTCAAATTCGCCCTATGCGCTGTTTTTAGTAATGCCAGCTACTCAGTATTGCGAAGCTGATAGATCTTTGCGTATAGGGCTGATTTGAGGTGAATCTTGTATGGATTTATAGCGTGATTTAGTTCAAATCCACATTGGTTGCTATAAACACTGGCTTATTGGCGCCGGTGCTTTTACAAAGATGTACATCTAGCGTCCAGGAATCCTTGGTGTTGTTTGCTAAATCCTCAATCTCTACATGCAGCTCCCTAGTTTCGGGGGAGTAGATGCTAAATCCACCAACACCTAGCTTTGTCTTAGTGAGTGGATCGTAATGTTGGATCCAAGACATTAAAACTCCAGCTTGCCCTGCAATGCCAGCATCACTGAGTTTTCGAACAGTTGCCATCTGCTCATCTGTTTTGGCAGTATTTTCCCAGTTGCTGTATTCAAAGTAATCTACTAGGTATTTTTGATTTGGGTTACCTAGCTCTACTGAGCCATTAAACATCGCCCTTCTAAATAAGCCTTTACCGAAGGTGGTATTAAATTTCTCATTCATAAATCCTCTAACCGCAATTTCTCTCATATCGTTCTCCTTTTTCAAATTGATTGAGTTCTCGTTGCGAGCTGTTGCTTTCGTGGCTTGGTTGCTAGAGGAGTAGATCCAAAAAGATGTTGCTTTGAGTTCAGTTGCAGATCTCAAAGAGATAGTCACTAAGTCGTGTTGCTAGTCAGAGCTACTCATTTGCTACTCGAGTAACTAGTAACTCACTACCAGTAACTTTTTTATCTATTTGCGACCGTACTTTGAAACACAGCAACTCGCAAAAGTATTTAGCTTTTGTTAAGAAAACCCATTAATTTCTGGCTCAAAATTAGCCAAAATAAAAAAGAGGTTGTCCAATTCCTTATTCCGAAAATAAATTGAAATGGCTCTTTCATTTATAGGAGGAAATATGAGTGCATTGACCGCATTAAAACTAGTGGCTCTCAAGAAGCCGGTTCACCAACCAGCGATTGTGATTCGAAGGAATAAACTTTCAAGCCGATTATGGGAGCAGATCCAGCTAGCGAAAGGGCAGATCTCAGGCACGCCTTTTGTGCTAATGAAATTTCGCAGCGTCAAAGATAAGGAGACAGGGATTCGTAAGCAAGTGGAAGTCCCAAAGCGCATTAAGCCGTGGTGGTTTCAGACTGAAGAAGGAAAAGTCTGCGTTTCCATTAGATATGGAGCTTGCACAATTGAATTGGCCAAAGGCAAACCCAGCATTCAAGTCGATAGTGCTGAGGACTTAATTGAGGCACTAGAAACAGTTAAGGTTGCTGTGGAAGCGGGGGATTTAGATGCCCAGATTGAAAATGCTAGCGGTTCATTAAAAGCAGGATTTCGTAAGTAAGTTGGAAGAGGGTGTCGCGCCAAGCGTGGCACCCATCGCCGAGCAATCCAACTTTACTTTAATAAGGAAAACTATGCGAGCCGTTGTTATTAAACCCCACCCAATTGTCTTTGACAAAGTCGAACGCTTAATCAATGTGAATGGAATGAGTTTTGCAGAGGAATTCATTGCAAAAGTTATCAGTGAGCATTTGGCTAAACAGAAAAATGGGAAGCTGCCCACAATTACAGATGCCTTTGAGATTTATATCCACGAAGCTAAATCTTCTCATCGCCCCACTTTTGTTAAACATGCAAACTATCACTTTCGCAGCTTTAAGGAATTCTTTGGCGATTTAACTTTAGATGAGCTCAAGCATTGGCACATTACTGAATACAGGGATTACCAATTAAATAGAGGATTAAGTCCTGTGAGTATTCGTAAACATAACAACACCCTTAATGCCATGCTAAATGTAGCTTTTAAGCATTTAGATATAGATAGGCTAAGCCCATTTAGAGCATTAAAAATTAGAGGGGAGGGCGAAACAAAACGTTCAATGCCAATCATTACCACTCTGTTGATAAACCAGGTAAAAGGGCATTTATTAAAAAGCCCTTCGCCACACAAACTGATTGCTTTAATTCAGCTCAATACTGGCTTTAGATTGTCTGAGCCGTTATTTGCTAGGTTGGAAGACTGTGTCTTAGATCACGATATTCCGCACCTATGGATAAGAAGAAATATCTTAAGTGATAGAAAGACCAAGTCCAGCATTAGGGCTGTGCCACTTTGTGGCGTTTCGCTTGACGCTGCTAAAGAGCTATACAAGATTGCTAAGAAGCAAAATAGCGATTGGTTTGTTCCGCATTATGCAAGGGATAACGGTAATTCAAGTTGCTCTCAAATCATTAAGAAAACCTTGAAAGAGTTTGACTTCAAAAGCCATATGTTCAGACACGCAATCATTGATAGACTAAAGGCTTGTAATGACATACCTACACGTCTAGCGGAAAGTATTACAGGGCATAGTAGTGGCGGCAGCGAATTTAATATGTACGGGACTGTAGGCTACACACTAGAGCAAAAGCGAGATGTGATTTTGAAGGTATTGATTTAAGTATTAGGCGTCTAGAAACTAGACGCCGTTTTCATTCTTCTTGTCGGTTAAGAAAAGCTAAATATCTATATGAAACAATATAAGGCAACAGTCAATGCAGCGGGCTTATGGGTAGAAACCATTCTCTACGCCCAAAACCAAGCTCAGGCGTACAAACTCTTACAAGCCATCTTCGGCGCCAAAAACGTGCCACATCAACCCCTACAGATTGGTTAACTATGCGATTCGATGAAATAGCCCCAATTAAGCCCTTAAGCCCAGAGCAAGCTAGACTTAAATCAATGAAGGATCGGGTGAAGCAAGGTCAGCAAGCTGTCAAAGCTGAGCGGGCTAGGCAGAAGATTAAGGCTGGACAGGCGGAGTTGGGATAGGTTGCACGCCAAGAGGTGAGCTAATGCTTTCCGCTAGCTGTGCCATATATTGCAGATTGTTAATCCAACCCTGATACCAGTGAGTTATAGAAAACCAGCGCAAAACACGCATATCCCTAAATAGAATTTTTGATGTAAATTGTGTTGTATTGCCTCTGGCAAGTATTTCAATGACTATAGTTATATAGGATTGTGTTGTTGGTCTTAAGTCCTTATTTAAGGCATTGGTCATAACAATTCGCCTATCTTTAATTAGCTGAACATATATCAACTCCTCATGGTGTCGCCTACCATTGTTTATGAACTCGTAGATAAATGCTCCGCCATGTGTTAGGTTGACATTAATAATGCATGGACTCGACTCAGGAGGCGCCCACCACTTGGATAGCAGCTCTTTTTCAGTCCAGACCCTCCATACCTCATGTACGCCTGCATTAATTACTAATGAGTAAATAGGATCTTTTGGTTTCTGGTTATACATTCCGAGCATCGCTATTCTCCTATTAAAATTACCTATAAGTACCTAAACTTTACCCTAGACAGTTATCAAATCGATAACTAAACTGGTCTAGTCCATCTATGGGGAAAAATAGCTTTTATGATTTCAAAAAGAACCGTGTTCATTCTTGGTGCAGGTGCACACCATCCATATGGGTTCCCAAGTGGGAAAGAGCTCATGGGGAATGTGGTTGATCAGTTGATGCGGGGAATTCGGGATGCGGATTTAAGCCTCAGGACGTTGCCACAAAGAAGCGGTGTGAATATAAATGTTGTTCAGCAGAAAAATATCGAAAAATTTATAGAGTCCTTGAGTCAGGCTGGGCAGGCATCCATAGATTCCTTTATAAATTCTAACCAGCATATGACAGGTTTTGATGTTATTGGTAAGGCTGGAATAGCTCAGGCTATATTGAATTCCGAGGCTAAGTTTTTAATTACAAGAGAATCCAATAAGGACAATAAGCATGATTGGTTTGAATATCTTTTCGCCAAAATGTGTGATGGGGTAAGTAGATCAAGTGATTATTTTCGAGACAATAAAATTAGCTTTATTACCTTCAATTACGATCGTTTATTGGAGCATAAGTTTTTCAATGCCTTAAAGCACTCATTTAACCCCGAGAACGATCAAGAGCTTTTAGATATGGTTAGGACCATACCCATTCATCATGTGTATGGTAGTTTGGGTGAATATGACCCCAATAGCTTTGGCCAAATAAATTATTGGGATAGAGCATTTAAATCAATCCAAACAATTCATGAGGTTATAGAAGAGCACTCAGCCGCTATTAAATCTGCAAAAAAGGAGCTGGAGCAGGCTGAAAAAATTTGTCTCCTTGGGTTTGGTTATCACAAGGAAAATATAGAGCTTTTGGATTTGTCGAGAGTAATTGAGGAAGTTAATATTAATGTTGTGGCTTGTAGATTTGGTATTACTGATGAGGAAATGAGACGAGTAACTCTGTCAAACAGAATTCGGGAAAGAAAACTAGAAATAGGCAAGGAGGGTGAAGATGCCCTTAATACCCTAAGAAATCGACAGGCATTTGATAGCTGAAGTGTCCCGTAACGCGACACCAATTAGCATCGGTTTAACCGACTCTACATCTGTGGATGCCACACCCCAACGAGTCAATTCCAGCCAACCCCACAACTCTTGGTGCGTACAGAACACCTGATCTTGCCGGGCTTATATCATTGTCTAAGCTATTGATTTATATCATTTTTAAAGCTTCTAAGGCGTAGGTCGCACGTTCGAATCGTGCTGGGCAGGCCAAAGGCTTGACGGTACGTACCGGACACATGCTTTACGTCCGGTACCGACCACATGGTTTACACCTTTACCAATCACATCCCCAATACTTTGGGACCAAATGGGTTTTCTAAGGCTTGTACCCGAGAAGACTCCATAT
>NZ_JACVPH010000007.1:0-132934 GCF_018882015.1 Polynucleobacter sp. JS-Fieb-80-E5
ACATCGATTTGACGCAATAAGGTGACGATTTGCTCGGGTTTAAGACGTTGGCCTTTTGCCATATTTAGCACTCCTTTAAGGTGAAGATTATCAAAAATCCTCTCTTCTGGAGTGGTACTAAAAATCAAGTCAGTTCAGAGTAACTATCTGGATTAAAAGCATCTTGATTTCTATAAATGTATATTTGCTAGCGCTTATCATGGCTTCGTATATCCATTCTGGATGGACTCATAGAATGGCATATCAGGATTTTCCTGCCGACGGATTTCCATCTGAATTAGCACATTTGCCAAAAGGCGCCGTAGTGTTAACCGATGTTCAGTATGAAATTCCATACATTAGCGCAGCCAGTGACAAATTTTCCTACTTGGGCTATGGAATTGTTAGTGCAGCTGGAAATCAAGAGTTAATTGAAAGGTTGGTTATAGCCTCAAGAATTTTTAATTGGAGCGATAAGAGATTGAAAGGTAACGACTGGGATGAGCTATTGTCCGCTCCACATTGGGTATACCATCATGGCACTCCATCACAAAATATAATTGACTCTGACTTTAATTTAGCTTCAGATAGATTAAAGAAAATAAGTAAGTGTGACTTGTTAAAAATATATCAGGTTGATTACATTAGATACAGAGAGCATCCTCCAAATGGAGTCGAAGAATGCACTAAATCCTATTCCAATCACCTCCTTGAGGTTTCCGGGCGATAGAGCCTAGTATGCACTTTTATAGCTTAAATTTCCTATTTAATGGGGTCAATTTTCTTGGAAGAAAGATCATTGGTGTCATCTGCAGAGCTATTGAATGAGGAAAGTAAGCTGCTTAGTGCAATAGCGCTAAGTATCGCCACCTTGCTCTTTTTTCTAAGCATACCCTCATGCAAATTACTTTTTGTTTGTACTAGCTGCTTTAGTGTTGGCGGATTTATCGCCCTTATCTTTAGCGGGTTTGCTGAGTTTAAAGTTTAGTTTCTGTCCCTCGTACAACAGGGTTGCTTGTTCGTCACCAATGCTTTGTAGGCTTAAGCCTTTGCCAATCGTTTCGCCAACACTAATGGCATTTGTTGGTTTTCCATCAATTTCAAAAATAGCAAAGCCATTGAGAGTGCCATCGGAATTTTTTGATGTTGCCACAACGCCACGTAGATAAATATTTTCAGTCACCAGTGGTTTGCTACCAAACAAAGCATAGCCAGCAGCCGCATCCTGATTAGAGTACAAAGTCTGGCCTTTAGAAATTCCGTTACTTGGCTGATTCGGGGTTCCTGGGATTTGCATGATTCTCATAAGCCAGTAGGTCGCCGAGATAGCGCATGCAAGCATCAGGAGATAAGTCAAAAAATTTGTGAGTGAAATAGGACTTAATCGCTGCATGGATGCTACCGGCGCACTTTGAGCAGGGCTAGGATTGCCTATTCTTGAGGCGGCCTCAGACTTTAGCTTGAGAGCATGTTTAGAGCTTTTAAGCCTATCCTGCAATCGTTTGATAAATTCGCTCAAAGTGACAAAATACCTATAAAATTTGAATCAGTTTAAATCATTGAAAGCGCCACCACATGTCTCATTTTTTAGCTCGCTTCATGCCTTCCAGTAGGTCTACCCGTTTCACCAAGTCTAGTGCAAAAAAGGTTAGGGATGCTGGATTTACCTTAATTGAGATTATGGTGGTGATCGCCATTATTGGTATCCTGGCGACCTTGATTGTTCCTAAGATCATGGGGCGTCCTGATGAGGCGCGTGCGACAGCTGCTAAACATGATGTAGGTACTCTCGTGCAGGCATTTAAGCTCTATCGTCTTGATATTGGTCGCTACCCAACAACTGAGCAAGGTATCAGAGCCTTGGTAGAAAAACCTACTTCAGAGCCTGTTCCGCAGAACTGGAAAGTAGGCGGTTATTTAGATTCCATTCCAAAAGATCCATGGGGTAATCCATATCAATATGCCAACCCAGGCACTCATGGCGAAATCGATGTCTTTAGCTATGGCTCAGATGGTAAGCCAGGCGGAACCGGAAACGATGCCGACATTGGCAATTGGCAGTAAGTCTTTAGTTGCACCTAAGCTAATTCGGTTGAATGTAGAGGTGAAGAGTATGTTGGCAAGCTCTTCCTCAAAAATGCGAAGAGCTGCAGATGCTGGCTTTACCTTAATCGAGTTACTCGTCGCCATTGCCATCATGGCAGTCATGCTAGGCGTAGCTGTTCTAGCTATTCCAAATCACGATGAGCGTTATTGGAAAGACAATCTTGATCAACTCGTTTCATCACTCAATCTTGCCCAAGACGAGAGTGCCATGTCTGGCACTCCGATGATTGCGCAGATTGATTCAGTAGGCTGGCGATTTTTTGTTCCCAATAGCAATGGCGCCTATGGTTCTCAGGGATCTGCAGGGTCTATGGGCTCTAGCGCATCAGGTGGACAATCCATTTCACTTTCTGGCAATGGAAGTAGCGGTGCCGTAAGTCCAGTCAATAATCCTTCGGGTCTGATGCCGGATGTCTACCGCCCTCAATCTTGGTATAAGCCTGTAGAGATTGCTCCTCTACAGCTTACTTTAGGTGGCGAGCAAGTAGCGCAAGTTCTGCAAATTCCCATTAAGCAAGTTACCGGTAGTGGTGCTCAAGACATTAGGCAGGCAGTATTGATCCGCAATCGCAATGGCCGTTTTAGTTGGACGAAGTGATGAGTAAATCTTTTCAGAACAATCAGCAAGCTCTGCGCCATCGCAATGGCTTTGCACTTATCGAAGTGTTAGTGGGTTTAGCAGTTTTAAGTATTGCCATGCTGGCAGGCTTGCGAGCAATAGCCAATGGTGCGGATACGCAACTTGCAGTCTCACAAAGAACAATGGCTTTATGGAGTGCTGACAATACCCTCATGGATTTACGTATGAGTCGCACTTGGCCAGAACTAGGAACATCTACGTTTAGCTGTCCTCAAGCGACGTATGTTTTTGTTTGTCAACGTAAAGTGCTTAGCACCCCCAATCCAGCCTTTCGAAGAATTGAAGTCACTGTCTACTTATCTAGCCCGAGTAGCACAGATGTAGCCAGCGGACCTCGTCTAGCTTGGTTGACCACCGTAGTCTCCAATCCGTCTGGTGGGGTGATGTAAGGCGGCATCCAGCAGTAAAAATAAGCTTGCAAAGCATGGCTAGATCTATTAAAGTAGATATCATTGATACATATCAAAAGGAGTGCATCATGGATACAGCCCAAATCTTTAAAACTGGCCGCAGCCAGGCAGTAAGACTTCCCAAGGAATATCGCTTTACTGAATCAGAGGTTACCGTTCAGCATTTTGGTGGCGGAGTATTACTTTTGCCAAAAAATAGCTTGTTTACGGCTATTTCTGCTTCTTTAGCCGGTTTTGAGCCAGGTTTGGAGTTAACTCGCGAGCAGCCAGAGCAACAAGACCGGCCGGAGATTGCCCCTTGATTCTGCTTGATACGAACATTTGTATTTACATCATTAACCAAAAACCCCCCGCAGTTTTGGAGCGCTTCAAAGGATTTGGCACTGGAGAAATTGCTATCTCTAGCATTGTGGCCGCCGAACTCGCATTTGGGGTACAGAAGACGGGTTCTGTGCGAAATAGGGAAGCGCTCAATTTATTTCTGGCGCCCTTATCTATTCTTCCATTTGATGCGGGCTGTGTTTGGGCGTATGGCACATTACGAGCGAAATTAGAAAAGCTTGGTCAATCCATTGGTGCTCTAGATACCATGATTGCAGCGCAGGCATTAGCCTTGGATTTACCGCTGGTAACAAATAATCAAAAAGAGTTTTCGCGCGTACCAGAATTGAGACTGGAAAATTGGGTTTGAGAGCCAAGTGAAAATTACGTCAAATTCGAACCTTGCTAGCTTGCTTCATTGCGTAACATGACTCATCTAAAGCCGAATGGACAAGATCAAGGCTTCGCACTTCTTGAAGTGATTGTTGCGCTCGTCATCATGGCTTTAGTAGGCTTAATGGCATGGCGCGGTATGGATGCCATGATTCGGGGGCGTGAAGTCATTGATCGGCGCGCTAATCAAGATGCAGATTACTCACAACTTGTACGCCAGTTTGAAAAAGATTGCCAATCGGTTTTAGTGCGCGATGAGCTTAGTAGTTTGGCAAATTCTCAAGCGGGTGCTAATGCAAATGGTGGCGCAGTTTCTGCTGTAGCTTCTGGCGCTAAAAATATCTGGTTCTTACGTCGCTATCGTGCCGATAACGTTGACGCTTGGTTGATTGCTGGCTATGGCATGGGCCCTTCTGGATTACAACGCTGGACCAGCAAGCCTTTATTGCAAAGATCTGATGCTGGCGCATTGTGGTTTGGTATCTCTCGTGATCCTGATTTGGCATCAAGTGATTTACTGTTAAGTCTGGAAGTACCCACAGTAGTACGTCAAGCATTTCAGGTGCAGACTTCGGTGCTTAGTGGTGCCGGTACCAGTGGCATTAGCGCCTCCGGTACAGGTAGCCCTGGTGCCTCTGCTACCAGTGCATCTACTGCTAATGCTGCTACCACCAATCCTCCTGCTAGTACTGCTCCCAATATAAGTAATTTGCTGCCTGAGCAACAAGGGGTCGTCATGCAGTGGTGGATTAAAGATGTTGCCTTGCCTATTACGCGATCATGTTTGATGGGAGGTGCGCTGTGACATCTTCAAGAGCGCATCCCATGCAATCCATTTTTAATAACTCACCATATCGTGAGCGTGGCTCAGCAACAGTCACTGCATTGATTGTGGTGGGGGTTGCTGCCGTTCTTTTAGCGGGTTTGATGTGGCGTCAACAAATTCAGATTCGAACTCTTGAGAATGCACGTGATCAAGTTCAAGCGCAGTGGTTGCAGCGTGCCGCAATTGATTTTGCGCGTTTGGTCTTGGTGGAAGATCAACGCAACAGTCAGATTGACCATTTGGGAGAAGCTTGGGCGCTACCACTGGCTGACGGCAAGGTGGCGGATTTTTTAAAAAATACGGATGTGCCAGACGAGATAGCGGCAGTGACTTTGCAGGGACAACTCATCGATGCTCAAAGTCAGTTCAATTTAGCCAACCTTTGGGATAAAAGCTTTAAAACCGTAAATCCCCCTGGAGTGCAGGAATATGGACGTCTTTTAGACGCTTTGGGTTTAGATAAAAACTTGGCCCAGCAGACTGCCCAGGGTGTTCTGCAGATGGATATGCCGATTTATGACTTAGAAGGCCTACTAAAGCTGCCATCCTATAGTCCGGCCATTTTGGAGCAGATAAGACCTTTTGTAGCTATTTTGCCAATTTTAACGACAGTTAACGTAAATACTGCCTCCGCAGAGGTATTAATGGCAGCAATACCGGGGCTTTCAAGGTCGGCAGCGGGGGCTTTTGTGCAGCAAAGGGCGGCAACCCCCCTCAAAAGCGCCGATGAAATTACCACCCTATTAAATAAGATGGGCGCCAGTCAGGGCATTACCCTAGATGCCTCCTTAGTCGATGTACGTTCCCAATTTTGGCTCGCACGCTCAGAAATACGTATGGGAAGAGGTATATTTGTTAGCTCGGCACTAATTCAGAGATCCCAGAACCCTTTACCCAGTGGTAATTTCACGCAAGTGATCTGGAGTAAGACTGGCAAAGTGATCTCTGACTGAAAATCAGCAAATAAAGAATCAATCTAAGAACGAAGCTAAGAACGAAGCATTTGAGCCTATTAATAGTACGTTGCCCCCTAAAGCCATTTTCTGGTTCTGGATCCCCAGGGGATTCTGCTCGAGAGTGGTCGGAGCTTAATTGCGCAGAGCGATTTGAATGGTGCTTAGTTGAGGGTGACGATGGAACTCTAGAAACAGGCATTGGTACTACTGAATCGATGCCTTATGCAGATGAAGTATTAGTCTTGTTGCCGACAATCGATGTGCGTCTGATTGAAGCAAAAGTGCCTTTGGCGAATGCCAAGAAGTTGCAACAAATACTTCCCAATCTCATTGAAGAGTATGTGCTCACTGGAGCGCAATTACTTGCAGTGCAAGCATTACCGCCGATGCCAGGCAAACCTGCATTACAAAGAGTCATTGCGCTCATTGATCGCGCATGGTTTGCATGGCTCACTAAACAACTAGAGAGCTTAATCAGCCAACGCGTTCGTTTAATTCCGGAATGTTTATTGCTTACTATTCCAGATTCTGGGAATGTCTCTGACGTACCATCTATTGCTTATCAACGTGTTGAGCAAGCTCTGATTTTGACTCGGCGTACTGGCTTACAGCTTGGCGTGGCATGGCTTGAGAGGGCGGATGACCATGATAGTGGAAACATCAACCTTCCAAAGGTATTGCAGGACTTGTCAGCCGTCGAGTTCTCTTGGGGCTGGTTGGCATCTAGCGCAAAACAGTTTTTAAAAGATAACGCATCATCTAAGTCAGCTAATTATTCTCTTAATTTGCTGCCTAAAACATATAGACGGGAAGCTGGCAAAGGTTTATCAAATCTATCTAATTACCTAAAGCGTAAACGCGTAGATGGAAGTAAATCTGTTAGTGCGAGTGCAACTTGGATAGACCCAACAATCTGGCGTCAGCCTGCACAGTGGTCAAAGTATTTAATCGCCAGCATTGTTGCTGGATATCTCTTGCACTTGGGTTGGCTGGTAGTGGATAACTGGCGCTGGGGTAATCAAATCGAAGTTTTGGCAGCTCAGTCATTAACGCCATCTTCGATTGCCATGCTGAATCAAGACAAAACTCAAGATAAGGCAATGGGTATCAGCGGCTCATCTAGTAATGCCGTAATCACGGCATTTACTAAGCAAGTGACCCAAGACCAAAGACGCCAAGGACTCGTCTCCGATGCGGACTTTGCGCCAATGGCCGCCAAGCTACAGCAACTCAAAGTTGCATTTGGACCGGAGGTCCTGCAAAAGCTTGATTACGATGGCTACGCTATCGATTTTGAATTTAGACCCGGTAGTGTCAATCAGAATAGCGCTGCAGTCATGCAAAAAGCACGCTCATTGGGATTGATGGTTAAAGCATTGGGTGCCAATCGCTATCGCTTGGAACCATATTCAGGACTTGGACAATGAAGCAAAGTCCATTAAATCAGCTCGCTGAAAAATTATTTACTTTCTTAAAGAAGGTAAAGGAGCTATTGAGTAAAGATTACTCAATGCAAGATTTGAAGAACCTCAAGTCTTTACCTAAAATACTGCAGCAGAAGTTTTCTGAAGTGCAGGGGGGCTTCAGTAAAACATCTGCAAGTGCAGCGCTAGTTTCATCATCCTCAAAGTTTGACATCAAGCAATTGCCATCTCTACTACAGCGCTTTGTAATTGAGCAACGCAATGCATTTGCCTTGTTATTTATAGTTTTACTGTTATTGCTGGTTAATTTGTTTGCCATCGCTCCATATAGTCAGCGCGTTCAAAATCAATTAGATATGCGCCCAGCACAATGGTCTCAGTTGCAAAGCTTAATTAAGCTGGCTAAATCTTCAAACTCCTCTGCCTCACAAGCACCCTCTTATAGCCCTGCGGTTGCGACGGTGACTCTGTTGGACGATATGGAGTTGCAAAAGATTCGGGGTGTGTTGACTACGCGCGGCTTAAAGCCAAACGTCCTTCGCCTAACGGCTGACAATCCTCCGCGGATAGAGTTTCAGGCTAGCGATGCAATGTTCTCAGTATTGCTTGATGCATTAGATGAGTTGCGCACGACTTGGCGTTTATATCCAGAGCAACTTAATGTCATTTCTACCAGTGGTGCAGGTATGGTGAATATCAGTGGTGTCCTAGTGCAGTACGGTGGTCAAGCTGGAATGAGCAAATAAATGAAACTCGTCCTCGACTTTACCCATCCTAAGTTGCCTAAATTGTTTTGGGCTGCATTGGTGTTCGCTTGCCTGGTAGTGATTGTTCGCCAAATGCCGATCAGCTGGGTAAGTGGATCGCTTGCATCCCAAACAGGTTGCCGCGTGATGTTGCAACAACCTATTGGAACAATTTGGCAAGGGAGTGCCGCATTGGCATTTTCTGAGCCCAATGCCACGGAAGGTGGATGCCGCGATCCTATGTCCGTTACCGAACGCTTTCATTGGTCTACTAGCTGTAAGCTCTTATCCATGACCTGCAATACCGAGCTGCAGTTTGCTGCCTTCGAGCAAGCTCAATTGATTAGTTGGAGTTTGAGTAAAACCCAAATTGCCGCTAATGAAATCAAGCTGCCGGCCAATGTTTTGGAGGGATTGGGTAACCCTTGGAGCACCTTACGCCCTCGCGGGGAGCTTGGGGCACGCTGGACCGATATCAATTTAGTGGGCTTAATGGCTAACTTACCGGTTTTCGGGGCTGGAAATACCCCATCTTCAGGAGTTATTCGAATTATCATAAGTAACTTAACTAGCCCGATTAGTCCCGTGAAGCCATTAGGTGGATATGAGATTTCAGCCAATATTGCCGATACGGGGATGAACTGGACTCTATCGACCACGAGTGGTCCGCTCTTACTAAAAGGGCAGGGAGAATTAAGCAATAAGGTTGGTAGCAAAGGAATGCAATTTTCCGGTGAAGCAAGTGCCTCACCGGAGTCACAAGAATCCTTAATTGGGTTGTTGTCACTATTGGGTAAAAAAGAAGGTGATACGTATCGCCTGAAGTTTTAAGTTTTTAGATGAATTTACAAGTGAAGAACAGCGGTAATAAAGAAAACAGTATGCAAAAAGTATTCAGTCAAATGCAGAAGAAACTGCAACTCAACTTTAAGAAGCGCTTAGCGCTCTTGGTTGTTATTTGCTTTGTCGGTGAGAGTGTCGTCATGCCTTTGGCTTACGCGCAAGCAAATCGCGCACCTTCTTCTAACAGCACTGTGCCTGATGAGGGCGCTGTAACTTTGTCCTTCTCTAATGCTGATATTGAATCTGTTGCAAGTGTTTTAGCCAAGGCAACTGGCCAAACGATTTTGGTTGACCCTAAGGTCAAAGGCACTATCAATCTCATTAGCAATCGACCGCTTACTAAAGCTAAGGCAATCGACGCCTTCTCTACGGCCCTGCGGACATCAGGCTTTGCGCTGGTAGATGTGAATGGCGTCTACCGCGTGGTACCTGAGGCTGATGCTAAGCTGATTAGTAACTCAGTAACCACTGGTAAGAGCAAGCAAGAAGGTGATCAGATCATTACGCGTGTGTTCAAGCTCAATTTTGAATCTGCAAACAATCTATTACCAGTGTTACGTCCACTCGTATCACCAAACAACACGATTAATGCGTATCCCGGTAACAACACGATTGTGATTACTGACTACGCTAGCAACATTCAGCGTATTGGGCAGTTGATCGAATCGATTGATGCGCCAACATCCAGTGATGTGCAAAGCATCAAACTCAATTACGCCATTGCCTCAGATATGGCCACCATCCTCAGTAAGGTATTGGATACAGCCTCTACTGGTGGTGCAGATCCTTCACTCAAAACCATGATTTTGGCTGAGCCACGTAGTAACTCTATTTTGGTACGCGGCGCTAGTGCAGAGCGTATTCGCCAAATTCGGGTATTGGTAGCTCGCTTAGATGTGCCTACTGCTAATAATGGAAACATTTGGGTAGTTCCACTCAAGAATGCGGAAGCAACTAAGCTTGCGGTTACTCTGCGTGCGATCGTTGCAGCGGATGCTTCTCTTTCTGCGCAAGTAGGCGGCACTCCAGGGCAGCCAGGCGCAGTCAATCCCGCTGCCAATCTCAATCAGTCAGCTAACCAGCAGGCTAATACTGCTCCGGGGGCTACTGGATCAGCTGCTGCTACCTCAGCCCTAACCAGCACAAGCAACCCAACTACTGGCGGCATTATTCAGGCCGAGCCGGCAACCAACTCCATCATCATTACTGCCAGCGAGCCTTTGTATCGCAACTTGCGTCATGTGATTGAGCAATTAGATCGTCGTCGTACGCAGGTCTACATCGAATCATTGATTGCTGAAGTAAGTTCAACCAATGCGGAGGAGTTGGGCATTCAGTGGCAGGGCTTAGTTGGTTCAGGCAATCAGAACGTCGGCTTTGGTGGCACTAACTTTACTAATGCCGCAGGTCAGACGGGTTCTAACATTATTGGTCTCGGTTCAAACGTGAACAATATTCTCAATCCAAGTGGCGCAACAGGCATTGTGGTTCCGCCTGCACCGGGTTTGAACTTGGGCTTGCTGACCAAATTTAATGGTACTTATGGCATGTCAGCCTTAATTACTGCTTTGGCAACAACGCAAGGTACGAATATTCTGTCAACGCCAAACCTCATTACTTTGGATAACGAGGAAGCTCGTATTGTGGTGGGTCAGAACGTACCAATCATTACTGGTTCGTATGCGCAGACCGGTTCAACTAGTACCGTTACGCCATTCCAAACCTATACTCGTCAAGACGTAGGTCTCACATTGCGTGTGCGCCCACAGGTTTCTGATAATGGCATTGTGAAGATGCAGATTTATCAAGAGGTGTCTTCTATCTACAACCAAAACTTTGCTTCCGGCATTATTTTGAATAAACGTAACATTGAATCCAATGTATTGGTCGATGACGGCCAGATCATTGTGCTCGGTGGTTTGATTGAGGATAAGTATAACGACGGCTCAAATGGCGTGCCATTCTTGAAAGACATTCCAATTATTGGAGCGCTATTTAGGTCTGATTCAAAGACGAGGACCAAAACCAATTTGCTCGTGTTTATGCGTCCTTACATCTTGCGTGATAAAGATCAGGCTGCCGACATTACTACGAATCGTTTGAACTTAGTTCAGCAAACTGAAACCGCATTTAAGCAAGCGCCAATGCTCTTGCCTAAAGAGGATTTGACGAAGATGTCAGATATTGAGCCGCCATTGATTCCACCAGGTAAACCAGTGAATCAGACACCAAACAATCTGCCGTCTTCTGGATTGACTAAGCCGATTCCAGTTCGTCCATCGAATGCACCGGCTTCTGCTGCGCCAGTGCCCATCACAATTCAGTAAGACGTTCAATAAGACTATCCAGTAAGAAGAACTTACACAAAAGCCATGCAGCATCTTCCTCGCGTTCCCTTTAGCTATGCCAAAGCAAATCAGATCCTGCTGATTAAGGGCGCGGTGAATGAGGGTGGTGAAGAGAGTGTTCCAACCTTAATTCATAGTTCTGAGACAGATCTTTCTGTCTTACAAGAAATCTGTCGTTTAGTGGGCCCCATTCGTCGCGTTGAGCAAACAAGCGAAGAAGTATTAGAAGCGCTGAATGCTGCGTACTCCGAAGGTGATCTCAATGCATCCCAAGTGGTGGATGAAGTAGAGGAGGCTGTAGACCTATCTCGCCTCTTGCAAGAAATGCCAGTCTCTGAAGACTTACTGGAGATGAATGATGATGCTCCAGTCATTCGGATGATCAATAGTTTGCTTAAGCAGGCTAGTCGTGATGGAGCATCAGATATTCACCTTGAAGCGTTTGAGCGTAAGTCCGTTGTGCGCTTTCGGGTAGATGGTAATTTGCGCGATATCGTGGATATGCGTCGCGATCTCCATGCTGCACTAGTTTCTCGAATCAAGATCATGGCATCACTTGATATTGCTGAGAAGCGTATGCCACAAGATGGCCGCATTTCCTTGCGAGTGGGTGGTCGTGCGATTGATGTGCGTGTATCTACATTACCTACATCGCATGGTGAGCGTGTGGTGCTGCGTCTATTGGAGAAGAATTACGATCGCCTCGACCTACGTGCATTAGGTATGGCCGAAGACACCTTCAATCAGTTTGATCAGCTCATCCATCGTCCGCACGGTATTGTTCTGGTAACTGGCCCAACAGGTAGCGGTAAGACCACCACCTTATATGGTGCATTACTGCGCTTGCGTAACAAGATTAATAACATCATGACGGTGGAAGACCCAATCGAGTACAACCTCGATGGTATTGGGCAAACCCAAGTCAACTCCCGTATTGATATGAACTTTGCCAGGGCCTTGCGTGCGATCTTGCGTCAAGACCCAGACATTGTGATGATTGGTGAGATTCGTGACTTAGAGACTGCCCAGATAGCCGTGCAAGCTTCTCTGACGGGCCACTTAGTATTGGCAACCTTGCATACGAATGATGCGCCGTCAGCAGTTACTCGCTTGATTGATATGGGTATTGAGCCATTCTTGCTCTCATCTACTTTATTAGGTGTGCTGGGTCAGCGTCTCATTCGAATGAGTTGTTCAGCTTGTGGCGGCAAAGGTTGTTCAACTTGTGGTGAGTCTGGCTATAGCGGTCGTGCCGGTATTTATGAACTCATGACTACGAATGAGAAGATTCGTGAGCTGATTCATCAGCATGCGGCTGAGAGTGATATTCGTAAGCAAGCTTTAGTAGCTGGCATGCGTACCTTAGCTGATGATGGCAAGCGCTGGGTAGCTGAAGGCAAAACGACTCCAGAAGAAATTCTGCGTGTTACCGGCACAGTAGAAATCGACTAAGCAAATCGACTAACTCAATCAAATTAATGATCCATGCCACGCTATCGCTTTGAAGCCCTAACTTACGCAGGTAAGAGCGAGCGCGGTAGCGTTGAAGGCGAAAGCGTACGTGCAGTACGCCAGGTCTTGATGGCTAAGCAATTGGTGCCAGTCACGATTGATCTCGAAACGGAGTGGGGCAAACAGCGTTTTTGGAATAAATGGTTCTCAGAAAACAAACCCCTCAGTCGTGCAGATCTCGCGATCATCACCAAACAAGTGGCGATCTTGGTGCGATCGGGAGTGCAGATCGATGAAGCACTCTCCGTATTAGCGGAAGAAGCAAGTCAAGCCCATGTCAAAACAGTTCTACAGGCAGTGGTTGCTGAGCTTCGTGCCGGATTACCTTTATCTAAGGCCATTGCAGGCCAACCACTTTCATTCGATCCTTTGTATCAAGGGGTGGTAGGCGCAGCAGAGCAGTCTGGCAAGATGGGGCAAGTACTTACACAGTTAGCTGAGTTCTTGGAGAAGCGTCAAGCCCTCAAAAACAAGGCAATGGGTGCCCTGGCATACCCGGCCATGCTGACGGGTGTGGCATTCATGATCGTGTTGTTCTTGATGACGTATGTTGTTCCGCAAATTGCGCGCGTGTTTCAGAGTACAAAGCAGGCGCTACCATTTTCCACTCGCTTCATCTTGGGTTTATCCGAGTTCATTGTGAACTGGGGTTGGTTGTTAGTGATATTAGTGGCCGCCGCTATTTTTTATGGACGTCGTGCACTCGCTAAAGAAGATATTCGTTTAAAGGTGGATCGTGCCTTGCTGAATGCACCCTTATTAGGTCCGCTACTTTTGGGTTTTGAGACGGCGCGCTTTGCAAACACGATGGCAATGTTGGTTTCTGCCAATGTGCCCATCCTAACTGCCCTACACAGTGCTCGTAGCACCTTAGGTAACTCGGTACTGCGTGCGGCTATCGACTCTACTGAGGTTAGGTTACGCGAGGGCACCAGCTTATCCAGAGCCTTGGGTAGCCAAGGGGTGTTCTCACCAATCTTGATCCACTTGATTCGTTCAGGTGAGGCATCTGGCAAGTTAGACGAGATGCTGAAGTACGGGGCAGAGAACGCTGAGCTTGAATCTGAGCAAAAAACCAAAATATTTACCAGTTTGCTCGAACCTTTATTAATATTGGCTATGGGCTTAATGGTTTTAGGAATCGTAATGGCAGTGATGCAACCAATCTTGGAAATGAATTCAGGGGTAAGGTAATAAAAATGCAAATATTAATCATGACTGGACCGCACAGCAAGGTAAGAGAGATTTCTCTTACGGCTCGCCATTTGGTTTTCGGTGGAGCACTCAGCTTGGCCTTGCTTGTAGGCGCAAACGTTGCTATTAACGACGTTACCAATGAAACCAAAGACATTCTGCATGCGATGGAGAAAAAAGATCTCTTGGAGAAACGTTTCATTGCAAACTCAGAGGATGACTACGAGACCAAGCTTATGGAGCTCCAAGCTAGATTGGATGAAGCCCAGCGTAACCTGGCTCAGCTAGACGACTTGCGTATGCAGTTAGCAAAAACCAATGGTGTGAATTTAGCTAGTAATTCAAGCAACTCAATTAACTACGGTAACAATGTAGTTAATCTCGGCAATGCCCAAGGCGGCCCACTGAGCCCAGCCAATGCGGTGATTAACTTAGGTAATCAAGGTGAGCAATACGGCGCTCGTTTAGATCGCACCGTACAAGACTCCATCGCACTGAGCAATCGTGTACAAGAAGTACAAAAGTCCCTGACACAAAGTTGGGATGTATCGAGCTCGATTCCTACAGCCTCACCATTGCCACTCATGCCTCAAGCTTCCAGTGGTCTGGGCTATCGCATCGACCCGATTACCCAGCAAACTGCTTGGCATGAAGGCACAGACTTCCCAGCCGCTTATGGCACACCAATTCTAGCTACTGCCGAAGGTGTAGTTATCCGCGCTGCCTGGGATCAAGAGTATGGCTATGTAGTAGACGTTCAGCATAAAAATTCGGTGGTAACAAGATACGCCCATGCTCAAGAGATCTTGGTAAAGCAGGGTGATTTCGTAAGGCAATCTCAAGCAATTGCTAAGGTAGGGTCAACCGGAAGATCGACTGGACCCCATTTGCACTATGAGGTGCTAAGGGATGGAGTTACAGTAGGTCAACGTTAGTTTTCAGCTAAAACGCACCTATACCGTACCCTCCCACTGATAAATTCTAAAAGTAATGATAATATTTGGAATTAGATATTCAATAGTAGGAAGTCAATGCTAATCTCAAAATTTAAATTGCTGGCTGCACTTGCTGTTTTTAGTGCTTTGCTGGCCTGTGGCGGTGGAGGTGGAGGTAGTTCGACTGCCTCAACAACCACTACAACTACTCCATCCTCTGCGGGTACTCCTGCTCCTGCAGTAGTTACCGACGTCACCTGTAATGGTGGATGTATGACTGTCAGCGGTGATCCTGGCACTTCGACTGAGTAAAGAGTGATCATGAACTTTAAATTAATTCCCCTTATTATTTTTGGTCTTTTGAGTGTTAATGCTGGCGCTCAAACCGTTGTGACTGATGGGTCATTACCGCTCTGTACCTCCGGAAAAGTGGCTCAGATGACAACGGGCGCGGTTAACTCAAACCCCGCATCCCCTTGGACCTTCTATTCTTGTTTTGGCGGTCCCAAATCTCTTAATGCTGGTATCAAGTCCATCACTTTTATTGATGCGACGGGCGCGAGGCTCAACGTATATAGCAAAACAATATCTACCGAATCAGATTATGTTGATATTGTCGCGCAGCCCCTAGATATTTTTAAAGACAAAGCACTGACATCTTTAATACCCTCAGGTGGCTTTACTATTGCCGCAATTGAGATGGTGACAGATAATAAATTTAAGATTAATGGCAAAGCTTCATTAACCGATAACTATGGCCATAGTTATACCGGCGCAAGAGTTTGCGGAACGGCAGCATCAGCTAGTGGAAATACTTTTACTTATTCCAACCCGCTCTACAACGGCCAGGGAACGATGAATGGCCATCCAATGCATTTTTATCAAAAAAATTCTTTAAATCCCAATGCCTTGGACAATGGATCAAATCCAGTAACTCAAAATGCAGTTTGGTTTAGAGTGGACGCGTTACCTTTTGTTCCCGTTGGATACACTGTAAATGCAAAGATGTGGTACGTTGATAGCGGCTCCCGACGTGATGGTATGTATTCAAGTGACGTTACTGGAACATTGCTCGAGAGTGACTCGCCTTATGTCTCAACTGTTCGCATGCAGCTGATGGATGGCAGCGACAATCTTGCTGGATACGATTGGTCCCTGGGTGGTGCGACAACTACCCAAATTAAGATCACTAATACCTTAAGAACACCATTGGTCCTTAAGCAGACTAGTAAATTTAATATTGATATGAAACTGGATCTTTCTAAAATGCTTGCTTGGGCTTTTTATTGGACAAATAACGTTGCCAACGGCCCTGGAGTTGATTCAGGTTTAAGTTGCCAGGCTTTATATGTAGGGCCAATGATTTTAGATATCAAAAAAGCTGCTAAAAAAGATGATTAATAATTAGGCATCACCGTTGCCGCTCTTTTGTTGGTTAGAGTAAGCCCAAAAAATCCTCATCTCATTGATTTATATGGGGATTTTTTTTGCACCTTTTAAGTGTATTCCCTCAGTAAATTGACACTAAATTCGGTTAGTATTACTGCTAATTATTGTAATTAAGTAACTTTCTAGAAGCGAATGAGCCCATGAAAATCAAATATCTCAAGTTAATCAGTATTTCTGTAACCCTTTCAGCCCTTCTGGTTGCATGTGGTGGTGGCGGGGGCGGTGGAACCGCCTCTTCAACTCCAGCATCCACTGGCACCTGTGCAACTGCTTCTAATTGCGCATTACCAAGCTCAGTTTCTGGTATTCCTCCTCAGAATTAATTCTGCGACAGCATCTATTAACGCTTTAATAATCATTCTTTGATAAAACTATTATGAAAAATTTCTCACGCACTACAAAACGTTCTTTAAGTGTTTTGTTGTTAGCTCTAGCAGGCATTGCTGGCTCTGCAAACGCGTTGCCACCATCTACGTCGCCTTACTATAGTGACCCCCAATCTCAGAATCCTAAGGATCAAACGCAAGATACATTTCAGATGGCCAGTTTCTTTGCCTGCTTTATCAAGGGAATGGCTCCTGAGCAAAACGTAGGCATTGGGCAATACTTAGCCTACATTGACGAAAATAAATGTAACGACAATGGAAGCTCGGCCAGCACAAGTTCTGGCTCTGGCGGGAGCTCTCAGGTTCCGGCAAAAATTAATAAAGCATTGGTAACTGTTACTCAAGGCAGTGCTGGTGAGCTATTGGTAGATGTATTAGTTAAGTTTACCGATGAGAATAATGGTGTGCTTACTCCTAAGGAAGCGCAAGCGAAAGCTACGATTTATAGTGGCGTCAACGTATCGCCTCCTTATGGCAAGTGGGATATGGATTTCTGCTCTTCTACAGTCGGTGCTTCTGGTTCTTGTAATGACGGGGTCGGCTACGTGCGCGTAAGCTCTGATGGTATATCCGTGTATAACAAATATGACACTGGTTACAAGTCTGGTAAATCTATATTTACTGGCAGCCAGGGAACGGCGGGTTATGGTGCGGCATTTAGTCGTGATACTCAATGGACTGATGGAAATTCAAGTGCATCCTTCGCATTTGCCCCTGGTATCTATGATTTAAAAGATCGCAAGAATAACCAAGAATATTGTTTAAATCCCTCAACCAAGGCTCCAGGAGTCAGATTCTCTACTTGGGAAAACTATCTCTATAGCCAATCCACCGGCGAAAGGGTGAGATATGACAACCCCGGCTTTTATTTGAAATCCAATTTATCAAGCCAAACAGTTGGGGATGTAACTAGCTGGGGTGTTAATTTCTGGAATGAGGCAAGTTCAGCTGACCAGGTAGCTGGTGCTGTATTGCTGAGAGCTGACGACCCAACTCAGGCGTTCACCCTTAAAAAATCGCCAGGTCGCTTACAAAGAGTGACCACATCTACATCCAATGGTTTAGCAGCAATTGATGGCATCCCCCTCAATTTAGGTCTGTGGGGAAATAATTACCAGTCTTATAACTTGATCAACACATTGGGCAATAAAAATCTCACCAATGGAAATGGTACCGCCCTCAAGGCTTATTGGGATAACACGAACCAAAACTTTGTTTTTACAGGGTATGAGGACTGCTCTACCGGCACTTGCTCTGTGACAAATTTCTCCAGCAATCCTACTCGTTCATTGGCGCAACTCTTTTCGTTGGGTGTAACTGGTATGGGTGGCTGGGTGAATGGAGTCAACGTCAATTACAACTTTAATATTGCTAATTGGAGTTCTTCATTAAATAGACAGGTGGCGATTGCCTTGGCTGATATCAATCTGGTTAAACAGTCTTCTGTAACCCTGGCTCCTAATGACAGCACTATTCCAGCTAGTTTGGTTTGTGTGGGTACGTGCCCATCTGTTAGTGGTGGCAATTTAGTGGAAACTAGACAGAACACTTGGCCGCCAGTTTCAAAGACTGATGTTGCTTGGGATGCCACTTTGGGTGCGCCGACCGTTACAGGTGGCGGCGTTACAAAAGTAGTGAGTTGGGTTGATGCAAACAACATCAATAATGGACACTATTACCAATTATTTGATGCAAACGATGTTACAACTATGCGATGTGACGCTTGGAATGGCTCTATTAATGTTACGAATGGTGGCTACTGTACCGAGCGCGTGACCTCACAGGCTAATTCAACTTTCTATACATGGCAGTCCGGCAATCAGTATGATGCCTACAATTATTTAGTCTATCGCTCCGGATCAAGTGCTGGAAAAGCTGTTCAGCCAAACCCACCAATCAATCTATCCTTCACAGTTCCTAATGCACAAGGTAACTTGCCTGGCTACATTGGTAAAACAATTACTGTGCAATCACCACAACCAGGAAATATCTGGTTGCCTGGTAACTGTATCGATGCCGCTCAAAAAGAAGCGCCATGCTCAAAGGACACAAACTGGGTAAATTCAGTATCCATTCCCTTCGCAACCGATGGCACTGGCAGCGTTACTGTACTTGATGCTGCAGGCGCTGCAACCTCTACCCAGTATTTCGCTAAATGGTTAAAGCGAGGCGTATATTTTGCTTCTTTGCCAAGCTTGGCTAGTTGCTCTTCAGTTACTGCAGACCTTGCTAAGGCGGAGAGCGTTGATCTTCCAGGCATTGCTGATTGGAACACTAATGTTAAGACACTTGGATTGCCTTGGCCAACGACACCTTTTGATGGCAAGCCAAGAGTAGTTGACGGTACTCTGCAGTAAGTATTAGCACGCTGCGTGTGCATCCCTGATTTGAATCGGGATGCACATAGCAGGTGATTGCAAATCAGATTGGTTGACCCATTCAATATTTGCCGGTGATAAATAAAACTTAATTTGCTCCGTGAAATTTTCTGGGGAGCATTTTAGATATCCTTTATTGGCACTCTGATTTATCCAGAGTGTGCAACCTACGGTTATTGCTTCTTGGTTCAGTCGCCCCATCAGTTGGGAAACATTACCGTATATGGCGTTTAATCTTTGCTGTCTTTCTGTATTCAATCTACTTTGAATGGCTGAGCGCTCTGATATAGAGTTGGCATAGTTCTGTATCGGGCCCTTAGTTGCACCCCAGCCATTTGATTGTTGAGGCGGCGGCTCTACATTCTGAGTGACTCCAGGATTTGTGCGGGTTAATTCTTTGACATTATTTAAATCGCTGGTTTTCTCAGAGCTGAATTTATCACCCGTTATTTGAGTACTACCCTTTTGATTAGGGGCACCATTGAGTGCAACTTTGATTCGAAAGGGGTTGGTATTAGGAAATCCAAAAAATCCCTCCGTCCACAATATCCCAAGCAAGCATAGGTGAATAAATATGCTAATAGCAATAAATAAGATTATTGTTTTATTGAGTCTTGTGAATCTCATTAATGCGTTTTGTATGGATAATTATTTATAGAATTTAAATCAGTTTAATTCAAGTTTTCTATTTAAACTAAGCCTTTATATCTTGACTAAGTGGTTGATCCTTATGCGTAAGTCCAAAGTCCTAGCACTGCTTCTATGCTTAATCTCGGGCATTTCTTGTGCCCAAGACTCATCTGTCACAATTGCCACCCAAACTGGCAATGCTCTTGGCCTAACCATCTCTGGCTACCAATACAAAGAGCCCAGCTTGGATGTAAAAATTGATGCTCCATTGCTTGGAGTTGATTACGCAGGTACCTATGCGTTCGGTAATGACTGGTTTGTAAAAGCCGATGCACGCTATGCCTATGGATCTGCTAAGTACACAGGTAGCGGTACCCAAAGCAATATCCCGTATTCCTACTACGACTTACGTGGTTTAGTTGGCTACGACTTTAGCTTTTCAGAGCTAGGTGGCTTCGTTCTAGCCCCCTTTACTGGTATTGGCTATCGCTACCTCTTTGACAACCAAGGTGGCCCAACATCATCAGGCGCCAATTCTTACAACCGCTCTAGTAATTATGTGTATTTACCGATTGGTGTGACACATCGCATGAAGGTGAATGACACTCATAAATTAGAAACAGCATTTGAGTATGACTACCTCATTCAAGGTACCCAAGTCTCGCATTTATCTCAAGCAGCCCCTTATCTTCCGGATGTCACTAATCAGCAATTCCGCGGCTATGGCTTGCGTTTGTCATCCATGTATCAATTCTCAGAATGGTCAGTGGGACCTTATGTGACTTACTGGAATATTCAAAATTCGAATGCTGTGACTAATGTCATTACCGTGAATGGGAATAACTATCGATTAACCGCATATGAGCCCGCCAATAATACCATTGAGGCGGGTATCAAAGTCGCTTATTCATTCTAGCAACTTTGATTTTTCACGATCCGTTACTTCTCTACGGAACTAAGCTTAAAAAGAGATACTCTAAGAAGATGATGATATGAACAACGCCTTGCAAGAGGGTAGTTCTACCAATCGCCAGGGTCAATGCGCCAATAAAGAATGACAGATACATCAATGTCATATTGAGATCACTAATACCTAGGCTGAGCGGAAGATTGAAGAAAATCGCAATCGCCGCTACTGTTGGAATGGTCAAGCCAATGCTGGCTAAAGCAGAACCCAGAGCCAAGTTCAAGCTGCTTTGCAAACGATTGGCCTTAGCCGCTCTCACAGCCGCAAAGCCCTCTGGCATTAATACCAACAGTGCAATCGCAATACCTACAATAGTTTTGGGTGCGCCTGCAGCTGCAACACCGCGCTCAATGGCCGGACTAAGAAGCTCTGCAAGACCCACTACAGTAATCAGGGATAGCAATAATAGAGCGCCACTAACTGCCGTCTTCAGCCCGCTAGGCTTTTGAGCATGAACATTACTATCTGTTTTCTTATCCTCCCTCTTCGGCAAGTAGTAGTCGCGATGACTAACTGTTTGGAAGAATAAAAATGCAATGTAGAGCGCAAATGAAGCGATTCCTGCAAAGGCTAACTGGCTCTTTGTGAAGTCAGGACCAGGTGTGCTGATAGTCACAATTGGCATGACCAAAATAAAAGTAGCCAATGCAGTTAATACTGCTAATGCTGAATTAGTTCCCTCATTACGAAAGCTCATTTCATGATGGGTTAAGCCACCCATAAAGATACAGAGACCAATCACACCATTAATCACAATCATCACCGTCGCAAATACTGCATCTCTGGCAATGAACTCAGATCCTTCATGACCAGTGAGCATCATCGAAATGATGAGTGACACTTCAATAATGGTGACGCTAATAGACAGTATCAAGGTGCCAAATGGTTCACCGGTTTTATGGGCAATCACTTCAGCATGGTGAACGGCTGAAAGAACTGCGCCAATCAGCGTGACGCTCATGAGCGCGATGAACCAAGTTTGGCTGAGTAAGTTAGTCATAGGCTATCTGATCTTCAAAATAAGGTTAAGCTATCGGTTAAAGCATATTAATGAGAGTGTATAGCCATCCATGAAAGCCATTATCTTATTTGGGCACGGTGCCCGTGATAGCCGCTGGCGTGAGCCTTTTGATCGCCTGGCTACCCTATGGCAAGAGCAGCATCCCAGCACACCTGTAGAGTTGGCTTTCTTGGAAATGATGCAGCCCTCACTAGAAGAGGCGGTTGCTAGCCTGAGCGCTAAAGGCGCTACTGAATTGACTATCGTGCCAGTTTTCTTTGGACAGGGCGGACACTTACGAAATGACTTCCCAGTTCTGTTGGAAGAGTGCCGGGGTAAATTCCCCGACGTTCAACTAAGCGCGACGCCTGCTGTTGGTGAGGATTTGGCGGTCTTGCAGGCTATTATTGATTTTGCAGCGAGGGCCCACTGAGTATTAAAAATGAATTCGAAGATAGCAAAAATAATCATCCATACGGATACGGTAAGTAGTTTTTTTGATCGCGCTAAAAGAGCTGCTCAAAAAAGTGATCTAGGAGAGTCATTTGAGGGATTGGACACCATTTCATTTGAGGATTCACGGGAGATGTTCAACACTCTCTCTGAATTAGATAAGTCTATTGAGCAAGTGGAATAATGAATTTAAGATAATAAATAGCTAGGCTAAATTACGCAGGGGCTTCCCTATTTGCCCTTGAAAAATATCTACCGTTGTTACTCTGCCAGAATTTCTTAAGGCCTCACCAATCATAATAAGTGCAGGTGAGGCGCTATCAAACCATTGATCTGCTTTGCCAGCAGCCAACTCTTTTAAGGTGCTCGTCCATAAACGCTCACGTGGCGTGCTAACGGCTTCTAAGATTTGTACCGGCGTATCACCATGTTGATTGGGACTTTGTTCAATCAGTTGTTTTGCAATACGGACCGCATCTTTGCGGCCCATGTAATACACCAGAGTGTCAGCTGAAGGATTTGAAATCGGCTGCCCTGGAGCGACATTCTCAGTGCCCTGAGCTAAGGTAATAAACGCCACACTACGGGATACTCCGCGCAATGTCAGTGACTGCTGAATGCTTGCTGCGCCAGCCAGGGCGGCAGTAATTCCCGGCACAACCTGAACTTCAATCCCAGCAGCTTTGAGAGCCTGGATTTCTTCATCGGCACGACCAAAGAGCATCGGGTCGCCACCTTTGAGGCGCACAATCACTTGATGCTTTTGTGCGGCGTCTACTAAGCGCTTATTAATAAATTGCTGTGCTGAAGACAGCTTGCCACAACGCTTACCAACCTCGATCTTCTCGGCTTGTGGACATAGCGCCAGCATCTCAGGATCAACCAAGGCGTCATAGAAAACAATGTCCGCTTGTTCCAATAGTTTGGCACCACGAACTGTAATCAGATCCACGGCACCCGGTCCGGCACCCACTAAATACACTTTTCCAAGCGGATTGTTGTTATTGGTAGGTGTTGTTCTCATAGTCACGGAATCTATTTCCTAGGCGCTTAATGTTGAACGCTGATCACGCCAGCTATTTTGGGTGGTGACTGTATACAAATCAAACTGTTTTAAGGCGACATCCAGTTTTTGATCAGGACGTAAGCCAAAGCTATCAAAGCCAACACGAGCGCCCTGTAGGAGCTGATCAATTAACACATCACCAATGGCGCGGATCTCACCTTGCCAAGCAAAACGGTTACGCAATAAGGCGGCAGTACTAAAGCTGCGACCATCTCTAAAGATAGGAAAGTGTGCTGCCACTAAAGGCCAGACCTGTTTGCCTGCATCAATCACATCGGCATGTTTCAGAATGTCATCATCAGTAGCAAACCAAACACCAATCTGACCATTTTTGGTTTTAGCAATGATGTCTGCTTCATGTTGATGCGAATTGATCTGACTGCGCCACCAAGTAAACGGCACCAATACTTTGTGGGTACCATACTCCAAGTCAGGTAAACCACCTTCATCTTGGCTGCCGCTCCATGCTTGCCATTCATTTGGGGCGAGGGTCGGTTTACCGCCTTTAGGGAAATGCAAAATCTCTTGATGGGAGGTGATATTGAGTTGACTCATGCAACACCCCCTTCAATCGCTCTCTCTTTTTTCTTAGCGTTCTCACCTTTATCTCTATAGGCCGCTTCTTTAAAGGGTGCTACCCCAACGCGACGATAAGTCTCAATGAATGGCTCATCGCCACTGCGCTCACCTACATAAGTGTTGATTACATTGGTGATGACATCTGGAATTTCATCGGCGTAGAAAGAAGGGCCAATCACTTTGCCGATAGAGGTGTCATTGCCTTGCTCGCCACCTAATGTGATCTGATACCACTCTTCTCCGTCTTTATCCACACCCAGCACACCAATATTGCCAACGTGGTGATGACCGCAGGAGTTAATGCAGCCGGAGATGTTTAGGCTGATATCGCCTAAATCAAATAGGTAATCTAAATCATCAAAGCGCTCTTGAATCGCTTTAGCAATCGGAAGAGATTTAGCGTTGGCGAGGGAGCAGAAGTCGCCGCCAGGACAAGCAATGATGTCAGTCAACAGGCCAATGTTTGGCAAGGCAACTTTCTGCTTCTTGGCTTCTTGCCAGAGTTCAAATAACTTGGCGTGCTCAACATCGGCTAATACTAAGTTTTGCTCATGAGTCACACGTAACTCTCCAAAACTATATTGATCGGCAAGATCGGCAATGGCATTCATCTGCGCAGTAGTAGCATCACCAGGTGCTACTGTGCCATGTGGTTTGAGTGACAGAATAACGCTGGCATAACCTGGCACTTGGTGTGGTTTGACATTACGCTCTAGCCAACGAGCAAATGCTGCTTGCTCAGATTGGGTAGCAGTATGAATAATTTCTTCGTTACTCAACGCAGACAATGTTTTGTATGCCGGCTTTGTGAAATGCCGAGCAACGCGCTCCCATTCCGCTTGAGTGAAGTTGTCATCGCTATTTCTGATGTGAGCCCATTCACCCTCAACTTGACGAGCAAATTCTTCTGGGCCTAAGGCTTTGACTAAGATCTTGATACGGGCTTTGTAGAGGTTGTCTCTTCTGCCGAAGCGGTTATAAACACGCAGTAGGGCGGTGAGATAGCTTGGCAGTACATTCCAAGGGAGCCCTTGTTTAATCAGCGAGCCAAGAATTGGGGTGCGACCCATGCCGCCGCCAGCGTAGATGTCAGCAGTTAATTCTCCAGCGGCATTTTTATTGAGCTCGATACCAACATCGTGGCAAAGCAATACAGTGCGATCTTCTTTGGCACCATTGACTGCAAACTTAAATTTGCGCGGTAAGTGTGCAAACTCAGGATGCAGAGTCGACCATTGGCGCAAGAGTTCACAAATGGGACGAGTATCGACATACTCATCCGCAGCAACCCCAGCAAAGGCATCACTTGTAATGTTGCGAATGCAGTTTCCAGAAGTTTGGATTGCATGCATTTCTACTTTAGCAAGCTCAGCCAAAATATCTGGAGTGTCTTCTAACGTTACCCAGTTGTATTGAATATTTTGACGTGTAGTGAAATGACCATATCCACGGTCATACTTTTCAGAGATGAGTGCCAGCGTGCGTAATTGCTTTGCGCTAAATAAACCGTAAGGAATGGCAACGCGCAGCATGTAAGCGTGCCGTTGGTGATACAAACCATTTTGGAGTCGTAGCGGACGGAATTCTTCTTCGGCAAGAGTGCCGTCTAGGCGCCTCGCAACCTGGTCGCGGAATTGGGCAACCCGTTGATCTACAAGGGTTTGGTCAATGGCATCGTATTTATACATAAGGAGGCTATTGTCATATTTGACAGATATTTCTACAAATAATTAAAAGTTGATCCTATATATCTATATTCATATAAAGATGCTGAATTTGATCGTTATTTAAAAAGTCTGCTTCAATAGGCTCAGAGGGATAAAAAGCCCCAAGAATTGCATTAAATAAACAATAGCGGAGACAAAAGATGAAGAAATTAAGGGCGATCAGCCTTATTGCTGGTTTATTAGCCAGTACAACCCTGTTTGCAGTGGATACCTCAAAAGCACCATTGCCTTTAAGCGCCACCCCAGGGCAAGGATTTAGCCAAGAAGGTCTCAAGAGAATCGATGCGTTCTTTGCCGATCAAATTGCCGCCAATAATATGGCTGGTGCTGTTCTAGCGGTCTCTAAAAATGGCAAGCTGACTATTTTTAAACCTTATGGGTATTTAGATAAAGCAAACAATAAGCCGATGACTACGGATGCTATTTTCAATTTGGCATCGATGACCAAAGTGATGTCCTCAGTGAGTGCCTTAACTTTTTACGAGGAAGGCAAACTTCCCTTAAATGCGCCGATCTCTAATTGGCTACCGCAATTTAAGGATATGAAAGTTGGCCAAGTTGATAGTGATGGAAAACTGAATTTAATTCCAGCTAAAAATCCGATTACTGTGCAAGATCTCATGCGCCATACCAATGGCTTAACCTATGGCGGCCGTGGCGCTACGCCAGTGCATAAGACATATCCAGCTGGTTCTGCGCCAGCAGCAGTGCAATACACAGCAGCAGAATTTATTGATAAGTTAGCGAGTAATCCATTGTTGTATGAGCCTGGCACTGCTTGGGATTATGGTTTTGGTTTAGATGTGCTTGGCATTATTGAAGAAAAAATTGCCAGCAAATCATTGGGCGCGATCATGCAAGAGCGAATTTGGAATAAGGTTGGTATGCCGAACACCACCTTTGATCTTGCCGAGAAAGACCGTCCGCGTTTAGCGCAGCCGCTCCCACTGGATCCATTGACTGGCAAGCCACAGAAGGTGGATATTCATACGCAGAAAGTGAAGTTTGATTGCGGTGGTTCCTGCGCTTATTCCACTGCGGGTGATTACATTCGTTTTGGACAAATGTTGCTGAATGGCGGCAGCTTAGAGGGTAAGCGCGTACTCGGCCCGCAGACTGTTGCGTTCATGACATCAAACCATCTCAATAAAGATATTAAGAATAATGTGAGCGGTACCGAGCCAGGACGTATGGGTTATGGATTTGGTCTGGGCGTAGCAGTGCGTACTGATAGAGGTCTATCAGCTATCAACGGTAACGTTGGAGATTTCACCTGGAATGGCGCTTACGGAACTATCTTCTGGGCTGATCCAAAAGAGCAGATGGTTGTTGTGATGATGGGTGTTGCGCCAGGAGAAATTCGTAAGGTGCATCGTGAGCAACTTAACGCAGTAATTTATGGGGCACTAGAGAAGTGATTCATCTAGGTACCATTATTTGAGTATGGTTTTTCCGCTCTTTAAAATAAACGCAGTCACTAAATATGACTGCGTTTTTTATTGTTTAATTTTTTCGAAGGAGATCGACATGATGTAACTAGTAAATAAAAGTAAGAGGAGTTTGTTATGTCGAGAACATTTAGACGTAAAAATCAAGAGCATGAATATATTTGGGTGTTAAAAGATTGGGATACCTTTTTTAAGGGGGTGCGTACCGTTCACCATAGCCCGAAATCACCTGCTGGACGTAAAGCAATCGCAGTTTTTCACTCAGATGCACAGGTCACCATGGCAAGTGCGGCACCTCGTTGGTATCGGAGGGCATTTGAGCATCGGCGCCGCACAAGAAACAACAGGGTAATGAGGCTATGGCTTAAGGGTTTGGCAGATCCGATTTTTGAGGTTCGCCATAGACATGATGCCAATTGGTCATGGTGGTGATTGCTGGCCCCAACCCCACTTTAGGGCGTTAAAAGCGCTAGACGTAACCTTTTATGGGTATATATTGGCATATACCCATAATTAACATATAATTAAACATGTATTTAAATATGTATTAAATGGAGTTATTATGGAAAACCTCTTAACATCTCTCACCGCATCCCTTACCGAGTTAAGGGAGCCTAATAAGGTGATCGCTCGTGCGGGCAATCAACCTGTCGCTATTCTGAATCGGAATGAAGCTATCGGTTATTTTGTGCCTAAAAGTGCAGTTGTTGATGTTCAATTAGAACTTGCCTCCAAGGATCAAGTGACTACATTCATTAAGACTAAGCTAGCAAAGATAGATCATGTTATTGATTATCTGAAGGATAAATAATAAGTGGCTCAATTTGTTGTAATTGATGTTGACAATGTCATATTGATCCACGATGCAGTGATCGGCGATAAAGAATTGCAAGGCTTGGCAAAAGATAAATCTTTGGAGGCGACTCTAGGGAGGATCCATAATCGTTTGCAGTATGGGTTTATTTCGGATGTTTTTGATTTGGCAGCATGCTATGCGGCATTTCTTGCTAAAGCCCATTGTTTTAATGATGCCAATAAGAGAACGGCAGCTGCGACTTTATTTTTTATCCTCGATGCTAATAAAGTTGAAATTAATTTCCCAGGCTTTGCTTTGGGTGATTGGATCATTGATATTGCATCGGATAAAAAATCAGAAATTGAATTGGCGCAGTGGTTAAGAAGCCAGGCGGCTTAATCAAGATAATGGCTAAGTGCTTTGGCTTTAAAGCCCGTATTCCCGATAGTGCCTATAAAGATTAGCAATCGATGCAAAGCCAAGAACCACAATCAGTACGGCAAATAAATATTCAGTTGTGAGGTAGGTAAAGATTCCCAGGTGAATCAAGATGGCTGCGCCAATAAAGGCGGCGATTGATCCAAAAGCCACAAGTCTGAAATAGGGAATAAAGGCGCCCAAGGTGATGGCAACAAACACTAGATAGAGTTCGGATACCAATTGATCAGCCGTCACAAAAATACTATTGGTGAGTTCTGGGTTGGTAAATTTCCCCAAGACAGCAATGATCAGGATAGAAGCTAGGATCGCAAAGTTCAGTTGCGCTTTAACTAGAACTTCTTTCAATTGGACGCCCATTTTTATGAGGCGCTGCCGTTAAATACCAGGCTCATCCCAATCCAAAGGATGACAAAAGCAACTAAGACAGTGGAGCCGATTTTTTTTAAGAAGTACTCTAGGGTATCCACGTAGGCCTCATCGTTGCGGCCAAAGTAATGGTCAAAGCGCTTCCAGAAAAGACGCCCTACAACCAAAGGTAGAAGTATGGCAACAATGCCTAAGATAACGGTGAGGGTGTTGTCCATATTCGTTTGTAATCTTTCTGACTAATTTCAAAAGTGGCGACCTGTATTTCTAAGGGTTGAGGCCATTTGGCTTATTGAAAGCCGGGAAGTCATATAGGATACAGGGGTTATTGACCAGGATCGAATTTCTGAGGTTTTCATCATGCACCCACTCCCCAAGGAGGTCGCATAAGTCAGCATCGTGCGGCATTTGCTTTTTCACCATGACGTGGGGCCAGTCACTTCCCCATATGAGTCGACTGGGATTTGCATTAATTACAGCATCGGAGAACGGGCGCATATCAACATAAGGAGGATTGCCATCACAGATGCGATATGGCCCAGTCATCTTGACCCATGCGCGTTCGTTTTTCATTAAATCGAGAAGCCCCTGAAATCCCTTATCGTTAACGCCATGCTTTGCATGGGCATAACCAAAGTGACCAAAAACTAAATCCACTGGAAAATCTTCGAAAGTTTTAGCAAGATTGGGATACTCATTAACATGCATCAACAACTCTAAGTGCCATCCAAATGGTTGAATGCGGATTGCTAGGTTTCGCAATTGCGCAATGGGTAGGCCAGCAGATTTATCGGCGATATCGACAATATTGCAACGTAGTCCTCTTACTCCGTCTGCATGCAAGTCAGCAAGTGCTTGATCACTTACTTCATTGGGGTCGTTAGAGATAACCGCAACACCTCTAAATTGTTGAGGGTTGGATTTCAGTGCCGCAAGCATTGCTCTATTGTCTGTGCCGTAAACGCTAGGCTGCACTAAAACCGCACGATCCACCCCAAGCATCTTTAATAGCGTTTGATAGTTTTCTAGCGTTGCATCCGGCGGTGTATAGATACGTTCTTGCGCATAGGGAAATTGGGTTGGGGGACCACACACATGGGCATGACAATCCACTGCCCCTACTGGAAATTGAGTCAGGGGTGAGCGTACGTCAATGCATGGAGCCTGGCAAAGAGGCGCTGAATTACTGGGGTTCAATTGCTGCTTCTTTGGCGATCTTCTGATACTTGCCCATTTCTTCGCGGACGAACTTGGTAAATTCTGCAGGACTCATCGGAGTCGCCTTAATGCCTTTGGTCTCATAAGCAGTTTTGACTTCTGGATCTTGCATTGCTTGATTAATATCTTGATTGATCTTTTTTACAATCGCTGGCGGGGTGGCTGCAGGCGCCCAAACTCCAAACCACAAGCCAATTTCAAAATTAGCATAGCCTTGCTCAGCAACGCTGGGAATTTCTGGAACGGCAGGATTGCGAGTTTTACTAGTAACTCCCAGGGCGCGGAGTTTGCCACCTTTGAGTTGACCAATGGCGGTGTCTAAAGGAGCCATATAAAAAGCGGTGCGTCCGGACATAGTGTCCTGTATCGCTTCGGGTGATCCTTTGTAGGGAACGTGAATGAGTTTGATGCCCATCATTTGATTGAAATATTCTGCTGCTAGATGTGTCGAGCTCCCAACGCCAGCAGAGGCGAATGTAATTTCATTCGGCTTAGATTTAGCAGCAATGACAAGGTCGCGAATGGTTTGATAGGGGCTATCTGCCGCAGTAATCATGACATAGGGTGTTTGTCCCAAAATGGCTACATCAACTAAGCTTTTAAGAGGGTCATAAGGCAGCTTCTTGTAAATCGCAGGATTAGCAGCGTATGAAGCAGATTGCACTAATAAGGTATAGCCATCAGGATCTGAGTTCACAACTACTCCGGTGCCAATCAGGCCACCAGCACCGGGCCGATTTTCAATAATGACCGGTTGTTTCCATGTTTCGGTAAGGCTTTTTGCTACAACACGACCCGCAATGTCTGCTCCAGACCCGGTAGTCAAGGGAACAATCATTTTGACTGTACGGTTTGGGTAGCTTTGTGCGCAAGCAAGACTCACGCCAAAGGCAATAGCTAACGCGATGACAAGCTTATTGAGCCTTTGGGCGTAGGAATTCCGCATGGGTGATGTAAACATCTTGTCTCCTTAGTATTTTTATAGTTTCGTTGGATAATCTAACATGCTCTCAGAAATAGATAAATAGAACTTGAGATGGGGTGGAGATAAATGACTCAAATGCAGGATCAGAAAATTGTTAAGGTAAACGGCGTCGATATCGCCTATCGTTTTGATGGCCCAAAAGATGGGCCTGTTTTATTGGTGGCTAATAGTTTGATGGCCAATGGCAGTATGTGGGATGGTAATGTGCCTGCATTAGCTGACCGCTATCGCATATTGCGCTATGACAAAAGAGGACATGGTGGCTCTGGTCTTAGTGTTGGCCCATACACCATCGCCCAATTAGCGGATGATGCAATTGGACTATTGGATGCTCTGGGAATTCAGAAGGCTCACTTTATGGGTCTGTCTATTGGCGGCATGATTGGTCAGCAATTAGGGGCCCGCTTCCCTGAACGAATTCTTTCATTATCACTTTGTAATACTGCTTCAGAAATGCCGCCACGCAGTTTGTGGGAGGAGCGTTTTGAAATTGCCCGATCACAAGGAATTGCTGGATTAGTCGATGGCACGATTAAGCGCTGGTTTACTGCGCCCTTTATCGAGCGAGCTCCTCAAGAAATCGAAAAAGTACGTCAAATGATCCTAAGTACCAATGTCGATGGCTATATTGGTTGTGGGAGTGCAGTGCGTGATATGGCACAAAGTACAATGTTATTGAAGATTAAAGTCCCCACCCTAGTATTGTCGGGACGTGATGATCCTGCTTGTACCGTAGAACAAGGCATTGTTTTGCATCGCTTGATAGATCGCTCTAAGATGGTGATACTTGAGGAAGCAGCTCACTTATCCAATATTGAGCAGCCGGAAGCCTTTAATAAGACAGTGCGTCAATTTATTGATTCCATTGATAATGACTTGTGACTTATATTCATTATTTAGATTTGCTAACAGCATTTATTTAAAAAGAAAGCCTTTATGACCGAACTATCAAATGCTCAGATTCAAGAGCTCCGTACCAAAGTATTAGGCGCTGCAGCCAAAGTGCCTGGGGCTTTAATTGGCCTCGGAATTTTATTTATCGTCCTTGGCATGATTGGTATCGCAGGTCAGACATTGTTTTCGTTTATCTCGGTAAATATTTTAGGGATCTTCTTGTTTGCTGGCGGTATTTTGCAAGGTACTCATGCTTTGAAATCACAAGGCTGGAAGAGTGTTGGAGTACAACTCGTTTTAGCTGCCCTTTATATTGCAGCTGCAATCTTTACTTGGGCTTTTCCAATTCCAGCGCTTGAGGCAATTACATTGTGGCTTGCTGCCATCTTTTTTGTAACTGGCGCTTTGCGACTAATCTCTGCATTTCAGCATCGTCACTTCCGTGAATGGTTCTGGTTGGTATTGTCTTCAGCAATCTCTATCTTGATGGGTGTGCTGATCATGAATGGTTATCCTGAGTCTAGCCTTTGGCTACCTGGTATGTTGATCGCTATTGAGCTGTTGCTGCAAGGTTGGTCATTGCTCTTCATGGGCTTAGCAGCTCGTTCATTGACTAAGTAATTAAAATTCGTTCACTAGTGTAGAGAGCTGCATCATGACCATGAAAAAAACGGATCTCTATAAGAATCTCGCACTGAAAACGGCGCAGGGAATGAAAAATGCTGCCAAGTCTCCTAAGCTCGGCGTTGCTGAGAAGGCTAAATCCAAAAAAGAACTAGCAAATGCCAATCCTTTGCTAGCTTCTTTAATGGGTAAGACTAAATCTAAGTAGTTATCAAATTAGGCGCAGATAGGCATTAGATATGCGTCAGAGGACATACCTCAAATTTTGCGTGTCGACGCTGATTTTGCTTGCTGCATCCAGCACAGTGTATGCCCAAATTGCGCCCCCGCCAGATTACGATCAAAAACTCAGCGATGTTGTAGTAACTGCAACTCGCTCTGGTACGCCGCTGGATCAGATGTCCTTAAATACAACGATTCTGACAAAAGAAGTTCTAGAGTCTTCACCCGATCAAACCATTGATCAGGTCCTCAAGAATGTACCTGGGGTTTTCTTAAACGACGTCCCTTATTACCAAAAAGATCCAACAGGACAAAGTATTAACGTGCGTGGCTTGGGCTATGGCCGCACCCTGGTTTTAATTGATGGCCTTCCAGCGAATGATGCCTTCTATGGAACGGTGCAGTGGAATTTGGTTCCTATGTCATCGATTGAGTCGGTTGAGTTTGTGCGCGGGGGAGTCTCCAGCTTGTGGGGAAACTATGGTATGGGCGGCGTGATTAACATCAACACTAAGACGCCTAAAAATAGTGGACAAGACGTTTCTGCTAGTTATGGATCATTTGCTACGGGCAATGTCGCAGCCTCAAAAGATTTAATTGTTTCAGATGCGATGCAGATGCGTTTTTCAGCTGATTACTTCTCTAGTGAAGGCTTTCAGAACTACGCGACGATATCCCCAGGCTCGCCAAGCAATATTAAAAATGGCATGGGTACTGATGCCGTCAAGAATTCTAATGTCCGCCTCCAAAGTTACTTTAAGCCCACGCAAGATACCAATGGGTTTTTGAGGTTAGGCTATGGAACGATGGCTGATCTTAGTAATAACTATGCCATTGCTCCTAACTTAATACAGACAGCCGATGTGGCTGCTGGATCAACCACCAATTTGGATGTTGATAAAAAAGCTCAGGTTAATGTGTACTACCAGGCCACCAACTTCTATAAACAGACGGCAAACAATTTAAGTACGGCGCCCTATAAGCCTTATATCAATGCAAACTACACTGATCCTTATTCGACTGTAGGTGCATCAGCGCAATACACGCATGATCTAAAGGCAGCAGGAATTGATCAATATATTCTTGGGATAGATGCCAGAAATATCTCCGCATCGAATCAAACCAATAATTTGGCGGCTACAGGCGCAGTGAGTTCGGTGAACTACGCGCAGGGTCAGCAAAATTTTTATGGTTTGCTAGGGCAATTGAAGTCAAACGCGACCGCTATTCCGCTGGAGACTACTTTGAGTGCTCGGGTGGATTCTTGGAATAGTCAAACGCCAACTTACTACAACGCCAATGCGGGTTCGTCTGCCACGTATCAGGCGGTACCCAATAAAGGCAAAACTCAGCTCAGCCCCTCTTTGGGTCTGCTCTATAAAGCTACGGAGCGATTGGACTTTAGGGGTGCCGCATACCAGGCGTTTCATGCGCCAAGTATGAACAACACTTTGCGTAGTTATGGCAACTCCGTCAGTGGATATTCCCTGGCTAATCCCAATCTCACGCCTGAGACTATGACGGGCTATGAGCTTGGTACAGACTATCGCTGGAAGAGTGGCTTTGCTCAGCTCACGGCATTTAATAACTACATTACGAATGCAATCACGAGTTACAAAATAACCAGTGCTAATGCGGCATTTGCCAATGGCTTGTGTAGCGCTTCAGGTATAACTGGTTGCGTGAGTAATGTAGGTGGTAGCGGCTATACCAATGTTAGTTACTATACGAACCAACAAAATCTATTAAGCCGCGGTATTGAATTGCAATACCACCATGATGTGAATGCTCAATGGGCCGTTGACGGCGGTTATACCTATACGAAAACGGTCTTAACGTGGAGTGCGACTAGTGACCCGATTAATACTCAAGTGGGTGGGGTTCCGCAAAATATGGCGAATGCTGGGGTTACCTACTACCCGGTTCCGCGAGCAAGTTTGACTACGACGGTTCGGTATGTCGGTAATTCATGGATGTCTACGGGATCCTTGCCGGTGCCAGCTTATGCGCTTGTGGGTCTCAAGGCGAACTATGAACTTACGCCGCAGGCTTCAGTCTTTGCTTCGGTGGTGAACTTATTTAATCGCCAATACGTTACTTTCAATATTGCCTCGCAAGCGTCAGCTTACCAGGCTGGTATGCCTCAGGCAATCACCGTGGGCGCGCGACTTCAGTTTTAAGGAGTCCATTTGTTGCGCTGCAGTAGATTGAATGGTTTAAATTAGATTCACAAAAATGCTATAGCATTGCTTTATTGATAAAAATAAACAAAATTATGGGAGATTCAGAATGAAATACAACATGAAGAACAGCGCTCTTCACGCGCTAATGTTTGCTGCCGGCATGGTAGTTGTTAGTGTTGCTGGCGCACAAGCTCCTGCCGCTGCTCCAGCTAGCGGGATCCCGCCAACCTGGGCCCAAGGCAGAACAGCCGATGGCATGAATCCTGCATTGGCACCTAATCCTCCGGGCATCTCTGCTATGCCTGCGGATGAAATTCCTGTTAGCAAACTCAAAGTACCTGCTGGTTTTAAGGTTGAGCTCTGGGCCTCTGGTATGCCTAATGGTCGCTCAATGACAGAGTCTCCAAGTGGTACGGTTTATGTAGGTACACGCTTTACTGGCAATGTTTATGCGGTAGTAACGAAAGATGGCAAGCGCGAAGTAAAGACAATTGCTAAAGGCTTGCATCGTCCTAATGGCGTTGCGTTTGTGAACGGCTCACTTTATGTAGCTGAACTTTCACGCATTATTCGTTATGACAATATTGAGCAGAATTTAGATAGCCCACCAGCACCAGTGGTGGTGTTCGATGCGCTTCCTAAAGATGAGCCACATGGCTGGAAGTTTATGAGACTCAGTCCTGATGGCCAATATTTGTATTTCCAAATTGGTACACCTGCAAATATTGTTGTGCAACCAGTAACTCATGCCACGATCGTAAGATTGAATCTAAAAACCAATATTTTGGAAACGGTAGCATCTGGCGTACGTAATAGCGTGGGCATGGATTTCCAACCTGGAAGTAAAGAGTTGTGGTTTACAAACAATGGGCGTGATTGGGCTGCTGAAGATAAGCCAGGTGATACTTTGAATCGTTTGGTACGCCCTAAAGGGATGAACTTTGGCTATCCGTTCTGCCATCAAGGTGACTTTTTGGATCCTGAGTTTGGTAAGGGTCGTTCATGCGAGGAGTTTGATAAGCCTGTGTACAACTTAGGCGCTCACGTAGCAGCATTGGGTATGCGTTTTTATAACGGCAAACAATTCCCGGCAGACTACAAAGGCAATATCTTTATTGCTGAACATGGCTCTTGGAATAAGACCCAGCGCGTAGGCTATCAAGTTGTTCGCGTGGTCTTAGATTCTCAGAATAAAGTTGTTAAATCTGAACCGTTTGTTACAGGCTGGCTTGAGGGTGATAAGTTCTGGGGTCGTCCAGTAGATGTGCAAATGCTCAAAGACGGTTCTATGTTGGTATCCGATGATGAGACCGGCGCAATCTTCCGCGTATCTTACGGTAAATGAAATTCGTAATTAGCACTAAGGCCATCCTCGGGGTGGCCTTTTTTACTACCCTTTGTTTATCACCGGTTATTTATGCTGCGCCTCCTGATGCGCTAGCTGGAAAGGCAAAAGCGCAAACTTGTTTTGCTTGTCATGGTGAGGATGGCATCTCCATATCACCAGATATCCCTAATCTTGCAGCGCAGCCACCGCTATCCATTACTTATCAGTTGATTCAGTTTAGAGGGCAGCAGCGTAAGGGTGGGGCAATGGAGGCTCTTGCGGCACCACTCAGTGATCAAGATATGCGAGACATCGCTGCTTACTTTGCTAGCTTGCCTGCGCCGCCTGCAAAATCAGGTAACGCGGATCAAATTGCTAAAGGCCAACAAATCTCTAGTACCCAGTATTGCAACTCCTGTCATGGTCCACAGCTTCAAGGGCAGAAACACATTGCACGTTTGGCCGGGCAATCCAAGGAATATCTCATAGCTCAGCTAAAGAATATTCGTTCTGGAGCCCGTATTGATATGGATGGCACAATGGGCAGTGCAGCACGCGGCCTCAGCGATGATGATATTGATGCCTTGGCTGCCTATGCTGCTTCACTGAAGTAGTTCAAATAATTCAATTGGTCCCCAATCAACCCTTTATTCAATATTCTCATTGCAGTCCAAAAACCATTTTCTTCTAGTCGATTTTTTAAAGACCTTCGCAGCCTTAATCATCATCCTGCATCATTTCTCAAATTATGGGCAAATTGCAGAAGATGCCAGGCTGCTACTTCCTGGGGTGATGACTTGGTTATTTGAGTATGGCCGTTACGCAGTGCAAATCTTTTTAGTCATGGGTGGCTATTTGGCAGCCCAATCATTGACCCGTTCCACTGATTTGAAGAACGCCCGCAATGTGTTGAAAACAATCTTTAATCGTTACTTGCGTTTATTTGCACCCTATGTATTGGCGCTCATTCTCACAATTGCTTGTGCTTGGATTGCGCGCTTTTGGGTTCGAGATGAATTTGTTGGTGAATCAGAAACCCTAGGGCAGTTCTTGGCCCATTTATTTTTTCTGCAAGGTATCTTAGGTTTAGATTCGATTTCTGCTGGTGTTTGGTATGTGGCGATTGATTGGCAGCTCTATGCCATTTTGGCAATCATGTTGGGGATGTTTCCTGGTTTTCGTTCCCTGATATGGATGTTGTTGGTGCTCTGCGTAGCATCCTTACTATTTTTTAATCGCTCTGGCGTTTATGAAAACTACTTCATTTACTTTGTAGGAGCTTATGGACTTGGGGTACTGGCGCAGCTTTGCAAGAACTATCCTGATCCTCAAGTAAATCGATTTGCCAAAATTATGTTTGTAGGAATTGGAGTTGTCATTGTTGTTTCAAGCTTTCACCAAATTTGGCTCAGAAACATATTGGCCTATTTAGTTGCCATTGCTCTCATTCTTTGGGGAGACTCAGCTTACAAAGATCAGAAACAAGATCAGAAGCGTCCTCAGCATCAGTCCAGAAAACACAAGCTGGTCAATGTCATTCTCTGGGGGAGCAGAAGATCGTACTGTGCTTTCTTAATTCATTTTTCGTTTGTCTTGCTGGCAAATACGCTGTATATCGCTTGGGGAATGAGCGGCTTTCATGACGGTGTCATGGCGCTTGCCTTGATGCTGGTTGCTGTTGTTGCTAGCTGGGTGACAGCAACCTATCTCTATCGCTGGGTAGAGGTGCCTGCTCGCAAGATTAAACTTTAAAGACCCATATCTTTGAGAACGCGAAAAATTTCGCGGTAAGCCTTGGGTGGCTTGTTTTGTTCTTTCTCTCGACGTGCATTCCGAATTAAGGTGCGCATATTCTGAATATCCATATCGGGATATTGTTCAATCATCTTAGTGAAGGTTTCATCATTCGCAATCAGTCTATCGCGATAGCTTTCTAAGAAATGAAGCTTGGCGGTCTCGGCCTTGCTCACCCCTTGAATCGCATCTAAACGCTTCTGAATCGCATCCAATTCTTCATCATCCAAGAAGCGCATGAGTTTGCCAAGATATTGCTTATGACGACGAATCGCTTCAAAACTCTTAATTTTGTTAGTCTCAGCAACAGCGGCCTTGATAGCTTCATCAAGAGGGATGGTCTTCAAGGCATCGCTACTGAGGGCGGCCAATACTTCTGCCAATTTTTGGCGATCAGTCATTTGGCGCTTTAGTTCTGACTTGCTGGGCCCATCTTCAGGGTCAACTAGCTTGGGAGTGCGATTCTTCTCATTAATGTGCATAACTGTATTTTAGATGGGTATAGAGAAGGGGGTCATATTTCGCTTGTATTTGAGGCTGATTAATTTGCACCTTCAGCATAATGCTCCTTGCTCACATCCAAAGTCTTTGGGATATTTTCATCATGTTCGAGCATGAGTGGGTGGACTATTAGAGCCCCACTTTTCACTTGTAATGCAATGAATAGGGCCTCGGCTCTCTCTGTATAACCGCCAAGGACACCCCAATGCGTTTCATAGGGAGCTTTGTTTGCCCAGGGCGTGACCTCTTCGACGAATGTTTTGAGCCAACTTGCTAGCTTGATAAAAACTGCTCTTGGTAGCAGATAGGTTTGCCATAGAGTCAGGGGTTGGTTGCGAAGATCATTCATTGACCAATCAGTACCGAAGAAGTTGTTATAGCTCTCAATGAGATAGGGCCAGTTAAATGCATAAGATGCAGTCATGGGGCTTAGTTGCCCTGCGCTATCCATGATCTTTCCTCCAACTTGCGCATAAGCAATTTGTGGAGCAACAAAGGCTGGGTTGATTGCACTTCTGACAAGCCGCTTTATTTTATTAACGAGCCCCTCTTGAGATTCACCCCTAGCTATTTTTCTGAGCAAGCTCGCAGATTTTTCAGTCCACCGCATATCGTATTGCGTGACACCTATGAGATCTGAATCTGGAAATAGATTATTGGAGAGTATATGGAGAAAGCACGATGTCTCCATATATCCTTGTTGTTGCAGTTCTGGATTATAGATATCTAGTTGATACTCTAATGTGACTCCGGGGGCGTTTGCTAAATCTGTATTTTCAACGCCATCTTTGCCTATCATTTTCTTATTCGTTTTTTCAATATTCACCCCATAAAACACAAACCATTGGGCTATTTCCGCATCCGTAAAATGGGGGAAAATTAACTGTTGATCTAATGTTTGATGAAAAACAATGAGAATTTTTAACGAGGACATTTGGGCGGGCGGCAATGAGAGGACGGAAGATAGCTTAAGTTTGCTGGATTGATGTTTCCGTGAAGTCCCATATATTGTAGTTATCTAAGCAGAAAACCCTTTGTAAGAATAAGTATGAACCCATTTTCTGTGTTTGAGGAATAATGGGTGCTAATAAAAGACTTGCTTTGAAAAATAGCTATGACTGACATCAATCGAAATAATCTCTACGATTACATCATCATCGGAGCGGGTAGTGCTGGCTGCATGCTGGCCAAGCGCTTAACTGAAAACCCCAAGAAGAAAGTCTTGCTGATTGAGGCTGGTAAGAATGACAACTACATCTGGATCCATATTCCAGTTGGATACTTATATTGCATTGATAACCCAAGGGCAGATTGGCGTTTTAAAACAGCTGCCGAAAAAGGCTTGAATGGTCGTTCATTGTTATATCCGCGTGGCCGTGTTTTAGGCGGATGCTCATCCATTAACGGCATGATTTATATGCGTGGTCAAGCGGGTGACTATGAGTCTTGGGTGCAGGCAACTGGTGATGATTCTTGGTCTTGGGAAAATGCCCTTAAGCGTTACAAGTCATTTGAGGATTACCACAGCGCTGCAAATGAATGGCATGGTAAGGGTGGTGAGTGGACTGTTTCAAAGCAGCGCTTACGTTGGCCCATCATGGATCGATTTAAAGAGGCCGCAGTTGAGGCGGGCATTCCGGCTTCAGAGGACTTTAACTGTGGCGATAACTTTGGCGTGGGTTACTTCGATGTCAGTCAGCGCGCTGGTTGGCGCTTAAATACATCTAAAGCTTTTTTAAGGGATGCTGCAAAGCGACCCAATCTTACGGTATTAACTCAAGCTGTTGTGAGCAAACTCAAAATTGATCCTGCTACCAAAAATTGTCTTGGAGTCGAATACATCAAGGACGGTCAATCCCGCGAAGCCTTATGTGCCATCGAGCAGGGTGGTGAGGTATTGCTGAGTGCGGGCGCAATTGGTAGCGTACAAATTCTAGAGCGGTCCGGTGTTGGCGCTGCTGCACATTTAAATCAATTAGGCATCCCCGTTATCGCTGATCTCCCGGGTGTTGGCGAGAACTTGCAAGATCACTTACAACTGCGCATGGTTTATAAAGTGAATGGCATTAAGACTTTGAATACCAAAGCCAATACTCTTTCTGGAAAGATGATGATCGGTTTAGAGTACCTCTTTAAACGATCTGGCCCAATGTCGATGGCACCATCGCAGTTAGGCGCATTTGCCTATAGCTCGCCAGAACAAAAGAGTGCTAACGTTGAGTATCACGTACAACCTTTGTCGTTAGAAAAGTTTGGTGAAGATTTACATTCATTTAATGCCTTTACGGCAAGTGTTTGCAATGTACGCCCTACCTCGCGGGGTAGTGTTCACATCAACTCGACTGATCCTGAGGCACCACCAGTGATTAGTCCGAATTATTTGTCGACCGATGAGGATCGTAAGGTGGCAGCGGAGTCTTTGCGCTTAACTCGTAAGATTGTTGAGCAGGCCGCCCTGGGCCCTTACGCTCCGGAAGAATACAAACCAGGCGTGCAATATCAAACGGATGATGAGTTGGTTAAAGCGGCGGGGGATATTGGTACAACCATCTTCCATCCGGTAGGTACATGCAAGATGGGGCGTAATAACGATCCGATGGCAGTACTTGATTCTGAATTGCGCGTTAGAGGCATTCAACATCTTCGTGTAGTCGATGCTTCGGCGATGCCTACGATTACCTCGGGCAATACTGCCGCTCCTACAATGATGATCGCTGAGCGCGTGTCGGAATTGCTGACGCGTGCCTAAGACTTCACAGAAAAGCTATTCATTACCCGCTAGTCATCTATTGCTGGCGTTAGCCATTGTGGCAGTGTGGGGGACGAACTTTGTCGTGATTAAATTGTCACTCGCAGCTTTTCCACCATTTTTATTTGCCGCACTGAGATATACCTTTGCATTTCTTCCTTTGGTCTTTTTTGTGCCAAGACCCAAAACATCTTGGGTCAATCTTTGTATTTATGGCTTGGCTGTGGGCGTGGGGCAGTTCGGAGTTCTGTACTTTGCGATCGATGGCCGCATCTCCCCGGGCCTCGCTTCTCTGGTGATTCAGACCCAGGTATTTTTTACTATCGGCTTTGCGATGTTTTTTGCTAAGGAGCGTTTGCGCACTTACCAAATGCTGGCGGTATTAGTTGCTATGACTGGTTTGGGAATTATTGCGCTGCACACTGATGTCACAACCACCTTCTTGGGTCTTGCCTTAGTGGTATTTACTGGCTTTTCCTGGGGGGTTGCCAATACGGTTAGCCGTAGGGCGGGCTCTATCAATATGCTGGCCTATGTGGTTTGGGCGAGCGCTTTTGCGATTCCTCCCTTATTTGCAATTTCTTTCCTTTTTGAGGGCGGGTGGGGTCATATGAGTACTTCTTTAACCTCAGCCCCAGTAGGGGCATGGGCTGGTGTTCTTTGGCAGTCTTGGGGAAACACCATCTTTGGCTATTCCGCCTGGGCGTGGCTGCTCTCTAAGCATCCGGCGGCAGTGGTGGCGCCTGCGCCTTTGCTGGTACCTATTTTTGGCATGGGGGCGGCAGCTTATTTCTTGGGGGAGCCATTACCCTTATGGAAGATCTTGGCAGCGGGCTTGGTGATCGTTGGGCTGATCATCAACCTTTTTTGGCCAAACATTGAACGTAGCCTGAAGCGGCAATTTTCTTGAGCCTCTTGGGCTAATGTAAAACCCTAATACAAGGCCCTTTTTTTGCCTTTGTATTAACAGTAAGATAACTGTTCGTTTCGGTTTTACCTATAAAAAAGTATTTATTCATTAGCAATTTTTAGTCATGGAGACTTTATGAACATTCGTCATCACATTTTTGCAGTAGCCGCTGCTGCAATGCTTACAACCGGCGCTTATGCTGCCGATATCAAACTTGGTGTTGCAGGTCCATTTACTGGTGGTTCATCCTCAATGGGTGTCAGTATGCGTGACGGTGTTCGCCTTGCTACAAAAGAAATTAATGCTGCTGGTGGTATCAACGGCAACAAAATCGTTTTGGTTGAGCGTGACGATGAAGCGAAAAACGAACGTGGCGTACAAATTGCACAAGAATTGATTAACAACGAAAAAGTAGTAGCTACTTTGGGTTACATCAACACTGGTGTTGCATTGGCATCACAGCGCTTTTATCAAGAAGCAAAGATCCCAGTAATGAACAACGTAGCAACAGGCACATTGATTACTCATCAGTTCCCTAATGCTGCTGAAAACTATGTTTTCCGCAATGCCGCTCCTGATGTCATTCAGGCTCCTATGATTGCAAAAGAAGCCGTTGAGAAGCGTGGCTTGAAGAAGGTGGCTATTTTGGCTGACTCAACAAACTATGGCCAGTTAGGCCGTGAGGACTTAGAGAAGGCATTGAAAGGTTACGGCGTAACTCCAGTTGCAACTGAAAAGTTCAACATCGGTGACGTTGACATGACTTCACAGTTACTCAAAGCAAAGAATGCTGGAGCCGACGTTGTGTTGACATACGCAATTGGACCTGAGTTGGCACAAATTGCTAACGGTATGGCAAAGTTGGGTTGGAAAAAGCCAATCATTGGTAGCTGGACATTGTCTATGGCTAGCTTCATTGATACAGCCGGTAAGAACGGTAACGGTGCAACCATGCCTGAGACTTTCATTCAGCAGCCTGCAACTACTCCAAAGCGTAAGGTATTCGTAGATACATACCTAAAAGAGTTCAAGCCAAAGAACGGCATCATTGCTTCTCCAGTATCAGCAGCTCAAGGTTACGATTCTGTATACCTATTGGCTGCAGCTATCAAGCAGGCAAACAGCACAGAGGGACCAAAGATTTTGGCGGCATTGCAAGATCTGAAGACTCCAGTTGACGGCGTTGTAATGACTTATAACAAGCCATTTACTGCGACTGACCATGAGGCTATCAAGGCAAAAGACGTGGTGATGGGTGTTGTTGAAAATGGCCGCGTTGAATTCTTGAATGCTGAGGACGCAACAGCGAAAAAGAAGTAATTTAAGCTCTAGGGCAGGCAATCTAAATAATTATTTTGCACTGCAGCATTAGATAAAGCAAAACGCCGCCCACAAGCGGCGTTTTGCTTACAATGTCGGATTCGTTAATAAAACAGTTTTAAGAATATTTAGGCCAATAACATGGACATGTTTGCACAAATCCTCTCGAGCGGCATAGCGGTGGGGATGATCTACGCGGTCATCGCTTTCGGCTTTCAGCTTACATTTGCCACATCTGGCACCTTGAACTTCGGTCAAGGTGAAGCGCTGATGTTAGGTGCTCTTGTAGGTTTAACTTGCGTAGATACCTTTGGCATGAATTACTGGGTGATGATTCCAGTGGTTTGCTTGTTTGGTATGTTGCAAGGTAGCTTCGTTGAGCTCATCGGTGTCCGTCCTGCAATCAAGATTAAATCGGAGTTTGGTTGGATTATGTCTACCATCGCTCTCGGGATTATCTTTAAGAACGTGGCTGAAAATATTTGGGGTCGTGATGCATTGCCATTTCCATCGCCGTTACCAATGGAGCCAATGAGTTTCTTGGGTGCAAATATTTTGCCAATGGAAATCTTGGTAGTTGTTGGTGCATTGGTGATGATGTTGTTGGTGGAGTTCTTTAACCGCAAAACTATTTACGGTAAAGCGGTTGTTGCGACAGCAAACGACCGTGATGCAGCTGGCTTGATGGGTATTAATACCAGTGTAGTAATTACCTTCTCTTATGCACTTTCTTCTTTAACTGCAGCGTTCGCGGGCGTATTGATTGCACCATTAACCCTGACTGGCGCAACCATGGGTGGCGCACTAGGCTTGAAGGCTTTCGCTGTAGCGATTATTGGCGGCTTATCTAGCGGCCTTGGCATTATTGTTGGTGGCTTGATTCTCGGTATCGTAGAAACAGCAACCGGTTTTTATATCTCTACTGGTTACAAAGATGTGCCCGGCTTGATTTTGCTATTGCTTGTGTTGGCGTACAAACCATCTGGTCTCTTCGGCAAATCTGCGATTAAGAAAGTCTAATGATGAAATTGAAGTCTCTATTACCTATATTGATTGCGATTGCGGGCCTGATTTGTTTGCCCCTCTTTATTCACAACCCTTACTACATTCACTTAGTTGAAACGATTCTGATCTACACCATTTTGTTATATGGTTTGGATATTGTTGTTGGTTATGTTGGCCAGGTTTCTTTAGGGCATGCAGCCTTATTCGGAATTGGATCGTATACCGCTGGCGTTTTGTATTTCCACCTTGGTATGCCAATCTGGGTCAATATTCCAGCTGCCATTATTGTTACTGCAATCTTTGGCGGAATCTTAGCTTTGCCAGCATTGAAAGTAATTGGACCTTATTTGGCGATGGTGACCTTGGCGTTCGGTACGATTGCACAGATTCTGATTAATGAGATGACTTGGTTGACCGAAGGGCCTTTGGGCATCAAGATTCCAAAGCCAGAGTTAATGGGTGTCCCAATGACGAAGGCAGAGTACTTCTGGTTGGTTTCTGCAGTTTTGATCATTTCACTGATCGTAGTCGACCGTTTTGTAAAGTCTCAAATTGGCCGCGCATTCGAAGCATTGCGTGACAGCCCAATTGCTTGTGACTGTATGGGTGTATCTGTTTATCGCTTTAAGGTGATCGCATTTGTGATTAGCGCCGGCTTTGCTGGTTTGGCTGGTTGCTTATACGCTTATTCAGAGCAATATATTTCACCAAATACTTATAACAATGAATTGGCTGTTCTCTTCTTGCTCGGCATCATTATGGGCGGACGTAAGTCTCGCTTGGGCGCATTGATTGGTGCTGCCATCATTGTATTGTTGCCAAAACTCTTGGACGACATCAATCTATTCCGCATCGTTGCTTCGGTTATTGCAATCGTGGTGGTTGTGGGTGCTGGCATGGCTTTATCTAAGAAGATCACTACTCCTAAGCGTGTAGCTCTTCCTATCATCGGCGTAGTGGGCTTAGCAGCATTTTCATTCTGGTTGAATAGCATTTCTGACTGGCGTTTGAGTATTTTCGGCTTCATGATTTTGCTAGTGGTGTATTACTTGCAAAGCGGTATCGTTGGTTTTGCGAAAAGCTTCTACCAAGCGATGGTTGGCAAGGCGAAAACTACTCGCGGCGGTGATCACGAAGAAGTGGATGATTCTATTAGCTTCATCAGTACTGTTGCCAATCAAAATACGGGTGCCGAGCTTCTGAAGGTGGATTCTGTATTGATGCAGTTCGGTGGCTTAAAGGCATTGAACAATGTTGACCTCAGCATCAAGCGCGGCACTATTCATGGCCTGATCGGTCCTAACGGCTCAGGTAAGAGCACGATGATGAACGTGTTGACTGGTATTTATGTGCCCACAGCCGGTAACGTGTTGTACGCAGGCGAAAGTGTTGTTGGTAAGACTTCTTCGGATATCGCCTTGTCTGGTATCGCACGTACCTTCCAAAACGTTCAGCTCTTCGGTGAGATGACTGCCATCCAAAATATTTTGGTTGGCTTGCATCACACCTTCAAATCCAACATGGTGGAGATTGCTTTGCATCTGCCGCGTTACAAGAAAGAAGAAGCTGAAGCACATGCGCGTGCAATGGCATTGCTTAAATTCGTTGGTCTAGATGATTTAGCGAATGAAGAAGCGCGTAACTTGCCATACGGTAAGCAGCGTTTGCTAGAGATTGCTCGTGCCTTGGCATTAGATCCTGAGTTACTCTTGTTGGACGAGCCAGCTGCTGGTTTAACAGCGCCAGACATCAAAGAACTCTTGCGCATTATTCGTAAGATCCGTGATAGCGGTATTACTTTCATCCTGATTGAACATCACATGGATGTGGTGATGTCAGTTTGCGATACCGTTTCTGTATTGGACTTCGGTCAGAAGATTGCAGAAGGTAAACCAGCTGAAGTTCAGGCAGACGAGAAGGTGATTCATGCCTACTTGGGTACTTAATCACTAGAACATATTGAATCGGTAAATACCATGTTATCTATTAAGAATCTTGAAGCAGGCTACGGCAAAGTTAAAGTCCTCCATGGCATCAATATTGATGTTCCTAAAGGGCAAGTGATTACTTTGATTGGCTCAAACGGTGCTGGCAAAACTACCACCATGCGCGCTATTACGGGCATGATTAAGCCAACAGCCGGTGAAGTCACATTAAGTGGCGAAAAAATTGATGGTTACGACTCTCATAAAATCGCCCGCCTAGGTTTGGCTCACAGCCCTGAAGGTCGCCGCGTGTTTACAACGATGTCCGTAACTGACAACTTGTTGCTTGGTGCATTTCCACGCTTTACTGGTAGCCGTCCAAAAGGTGACATCAAGCAAGACTTGGAAAAGTCTCTTGAAATGTTTCCACGTCTCAAGGAGCGTCGCAATCAATTGGCTGGTACTTTGTCTGGTGGTGAACAGCAAATGTTGGCAATGGCTCGTGCTGTGATGCTCAACCCAGAGATCATTCTTTTGGATGAGCCATCTATGGGTCTCGCTCCAATCTTGGTTGAGGAAGTATTTAAGATTATTTCTAATCTCAAGTCACAAGGCGTCACTATGTTGTTGGTTGAGCAGTTTGCTGCTGCCGCTTTAAACGTCGCTGATTACGGTTATGTTTTAGAGAACGGCAAGATTGCTACTCATGGACCTGCTGCAAAGCTCAAGGATGATCCTGCTGTGAAGGCGGCTTACTTGGGTGGTGCTGGTGGTCACTAAGTAGTTGTCTAAGCCGAAGGTAATTAAGAAGCCCTTAGCAATAAGGGCTTTTTCTTTAGTTGGATAAGAGTTTTATAGCCTCTCGAATCAGCAAGGCGCGATAGCCCATATAAAGGGCAACCAAAGTAAAGCCAACCAAGAAAAGCTTTGGAATCAATGCGCCTTCGGCTACTAGTTCACTATTCAGTAGGCCTATAGCTACCGCAAGAAAGAAGGCTGCGCCCAAGCACAATACAACCCAATTTTCATTGCTGGCCACTTGCTGGGTTAGGTTGTTATAGGCAAGAACCTGAAAGCTGCCGCCCGTTGTGTATCCCGATACAGTGATCTGATCGCCATCAGCAATTTTCATGGGGGATGAAAACTTTGCTTCGACTGCTGTATCGCCCAAATTAAATTTGGAGATGAAAAAGCGTTTGTAATACTGCGAAGAATGGTCGTGAGTAGGCTTTTCTGGGTTTACGTATTCCAGCAACTCATTATTAAGATTGCTTACCGTGCCAGAGACGGTGCTAATGGAAGTGGATAGAAAGGTGCTTGGCTTGGTAAAGGACATCAGCAGAACTCCTAAAAGGCTAAAGCTGAGTATAAAGAGAAGGGAGGGTAGTAGCCTTTTAGGCATCACTAAAAGATAGTCTCAATGATTTATTGCCTTGATCATTAAGCTCACGGCAATGACTAACGTAAAGACTGCAAATATTTGCTGAATCCTAGGGCCGCTTATTTTTCGCTCCAATACTTTTCCTAGCAGAAGTCCTAATAGTGAACCGCAGGCAAAAGGAATTGCGATGGCTGTATTCAGGGTCCCAGATGCAAGGGAGATAAAAGCCCCTCCAGCAGAAACAATAGCGAGAACACCAAGTGAAGTGGCGACAATTGATTTCATTGGCAAGTCAGTGAATTTATTTAAGGCGGGAACTAGAATAAATCCCCCGCCAACACCTAGTAGACCCGATAGAAATCCAGCAGTAGCGCCTGAGATCATGAGTGCACGCGCGCATGGCACTGTCCAAATCAGCTTTCCAATTGATGAGTCTAGTTGGCAGGGTGGACTTTTAATTTGTGGAAGGGGTTTTCCGGAAAGATTTCTGGCAACCTGTAAAAGCATCCGAATAGAAACGTACATCAACACCAGGCTAAATAATATTAGTAGCGGAGTATTCGGTACCTTCTGAGCTAGCCATAAACCAGCCGGGGATAGGACCAGGCCAAAAATCGCCATTAACATGGCTGCTTTATAGCGAAGTGCTTTGGCCTTGAATCCAATTACAGCGCCTGCAAAAGCCGAAACAGTAATTGCTGTTAATGCTATCGGGCCTGCCTCTGACATTGGCAGATGCAGAAGAAACACCAGTAATGGTACTGATAAGATGCCGCCCCCAGCCCCCGTCAGGCCCATTAAGACGCCAACAAATACTCCAATTGCTAAGGTTAGGTAGGGCAAAAAGTCCATCAATTAATTTTCAAATGGACGCGCTAACCACTCTCTTCCCTTGAGCATCGCATTCCAGTAAAGCCAAGGAAGAACATCTTTCTTCAGAATCCAAGCGAGTCTTGTAGCTTTAAGTGGATTAATGAGCCAAGGAAAGGTGGGTAAGAGTTTTCCACCAAAACCAAACTCTGCCAAAACAATTTTTCCGTTCTCTACCGTCAGTGGGCATGAGCCATAACCATCATATTTAGTTGGCAGTGGTTTGTTATATTTTGCTGCTAGTAAGTTCTCTGCGACGACCACAATTTGTTTTCTGGCTGCAGCAGCAGTTTTAGAGTTTGGCGACGAACAGCAATCGCCAAGTCCGAAGATGTTCGGGTAGCGAGTATGTTGCAGGGTAAATTGGTCTACATCTACAAAACCATCAGCATTGGAAACGGGGCTTCCCTTGAGGCAGTCTTGAGGGCCTTGTGGGGGTACTACATGTAGCATATCAAATGATTTCTCAACCTGTGTAACATTTCCATCCGCATCTTTGACTGCAAAAATCGCTTTTTTGGCTGGGCCATCCACGGAAATGAGATTGGTATTGAAATTGAGTTTGGCGTTATATTTTTTGACATATTCCATAAGCGGCGGGACAAAGTCGGCTACACCAAAGAGTGCGCCACCCGCATTGTCTAACTCAACCTCAATATTGTTTAGGCGACCTTGTTGCTGCCATTCATAGCAGGATAGATACATTGCCTTCTGAGGTGCGCCAGGGCACTTGATTGGCATGGGGGGTTGAGTAAAAATGGCTTTCCCAGACTTCAAGCCTTGCACAAGTTCCCAGGTATACGGAGAGTACTCATAACTATAGTTAGAAGCCACCCCATTTTTACCAAGCGTTTCTTCTAGCCCGGGTATAGCATCCCAGTTTGTTTTAATGCCTGTTGCAATTGCTAGTTGCTTATATTTAACTGCAGCACCATTACTAACCAGAACTTCATTGGCATCTGGATTGAAGCCCACAATCTTCTCTTTAATCCAGCGCACTCCTGATGGAATGAGATCTTTAGTTTGACGACGACTATTTTTGACGTTAAATGCACCGCCGCCCACTAGCGTCCAAGAGGGTTGGTAATAGTGCTCTTCAGAGGGCTCAATGATTGCGATATTTAGAGAGTGGTCTCTGGATTTCAGGCTAGCAGCTAAGCCTATACCAGCAGCACCACCGCCTGCAATTACTACGTCAAATACATTGGAACTCGAGTTTGCTGAAGTCATGCTATCTCCACCTCTATGTTTTATTAGATCTAGGTCAATAAAATAGCTTGAATTATAGTGATTTGCTATCAGGGTTTATGATTAGTCTACATTTTTATATAGTATTTATCATAAAATAAATCATTTACAGCAAATTGGATAAATAGATGAAACCGATTGTTAAGGGCTTTTTTGACCCGGATACCTGGACCGTAACTTATGTGGTTTATGAGAAACCGAGTTCACCATGTTTAATCATTGATTCAGTGCTTAATTATGACCATAAGTCAGGGCGTACTAAAACGAAATCAGCCGATGAAGTGATTGAGTTCGTCAAGGCTAATAACCTAGCTACAGAATGGATTTTAGAAACCCACGCACATGCAGATCATGTTTCAGCGGCACCGTATCTAAAATCAAAATTAGGCGGCAAGATTGCTATAGGTGATCATATCTCGGTGGTACAGGGGGTATTTAAAAAAGTGTTTAATTTGGAAGAGGCATTTCAAGCGGACGGCTCTCAGTTTGATGCTTTGCTTAAAGATGGGGAAGAAATTCACTTTGGAAATCTAAGCTTTAAGTCCCTCTTTGTTCCCGGTCATACGCCAGCCTGTATGGCTTATCAAGTAGGTGATGCCATTTTTGTAGGCGACACCATGTTTATGCCTGACGTTGGAACTGCCCGATGTGATTTTCCAGGCGGTGATGCACACACGCTTTATCAGTCGATGCAAAGGATTTTATGTTTTCCTGGTGAGACTAGATTATTTATGTGCCACGACTATCCGCCAAATGGGCGTCCAGTAAATTACGAAACAACAGTAGCTGAACAGAAGAAATCGAATATTCATATGCATGATGGTATTACTGAGGATGAGTTTGTTCAGATGCGTAGTAAGCGTGATGCCACATTAGATATGCCGGTACTTATTTTGCCTTCGATCCAAATTAACATTCGCGCAGGTGATATGCCTCCGAAGGAAAGCAACGGGATTTCATATTTAAAGATTCCTCTTAACGCACTGTAATTTTCATGTTGAACGAAAAAAAACGAATTGCAGAACTTAAGAAGATGCAGTCTTCTGCCACAAAGGCTTGTGAGTTCTTAAAAGTACTTTCAAACCCGAGTCGACTGATGTTGTTGTGTGAAATCGCTGTTGAGGAGCGGTGCGTTGGGGATCTGGAGGAGTTAACTGGAATACATCAACCGACCTTATCGCAACAGCTGACAGTACTGCGCACTAAAAAGTTGGTTAAGACACGCAGAGACGGTAAACAAATTTATTATTCTCTTTCCAGTGACATAACGTTATCGGTCATGAACTTGCTTTACAGTCATTATTGTAAAAAATAAACCTGTTTTTAGCGCTCTCACAATTTAGTTAGTAGTTATTTTTGGCTTCATAATGGCGGTGAGATGCAATAAAAAAATGACAGCGAATATGAGCCCCATAATCCAATGGGTATTAATTACCGTATCGCGGATTTCCTCTGGCCCGTAATAAAGCATTCCTCCGGTAATGAGAAGTGCAAATAGAAATCCCAGTTGGCTAAAGCCACTCCACAACTGCCTTCTCGACTTATAGCCCGCCTTGATATGAAAAGGCATTACCGATCCAAGAGCTAAGGTAGCCAGCATTGCAGCAATGCCATGAGCTGCGAGAATGCTATGGGTGCCAAAAGTAGATCTTTGGATCTGAAATTGATGCCCTAGAAGATACATCAGGCCAGTGATTGAGCAGGCCATCATGCCGCAGATGACAAACGTTCTTTGCCAGCGAGGCATCTTCCCAAGGCGGCTCATGCGACTATCCTTAGTGCTTGCGCTGAGAAATGACTAAAGCAAGGGTGATGCTCATTATTGGATAAGGCTAGAACCTTGGTGAGTGCATCAGCATAAACACACTCTTTTGCAAGAATAGAGAATGACCCAGCAATCTCCACATGAACCTCGGAAAAATTCTGGGCTAGAGGATTGATAATATGACTCCTCTGGCCATCTCTTTTTGCAAAGTAAAGACTGCTTGTGGCAATAGCCCCATCTTTCAAAGAGCCAATATTAATCAACTCCCCAGGTGTCTCAGGATGGCGAACTTGAATTGGGAGGGAGGTATTCCCAAAAACCCGTAGGTCACCACCAGCATTCACTGAGCCGGATGTGATGCCCTCTGATATTAAGACTCTCACCGCCATATCTACTGCAAACCCCTTGGCGATTCCACCCAGATCAAGGCAGACTGGGCGACAGGACCTTATCAAGTCTGGCGCTAGGAAGTGAATATCTTCAACGCCACCAAGATCATGATTGGAGAAGTTGATATGGCGGGGCAATAATCCTGCAGTAACTAGACGATGGCCGATTCCACAATTAAATAGGCCATCGGATTCCAAATGAACCTCTTTTGCTATTCGGATGACTTGCGCAGTCCACGGATGAATCTCAACTGCTTCGATGTGGGCACTTCGATTGATTTGGCTTAGCTCACTTTGAGGATGATGAAAGCCCATAAGGTCATGAATATTTTGAATGGCTGCAAAAGCATTATTAATAGCCTCTTGCCCATCATCTTGATTTATGGAGATCTCTACAAAGGTGCCAAGAAGTGGTTTGCAACGAAGCATTGTTACTTTCCGGGGCTGGGTTTTGAATTAGAGTTCTTCAGGGCTAGGTCATATAAAACTGTTACTCGCTTCACTCCATCGGTGAGGTGTTTGCAAGACAGTGTTGCGCCACCAATATTCTGAATATCTTGATTGAGCTTGATAGGGTCGTTTGCGGTCTTACCTACAAACTGTTTGCGCCATTGCGCTTCTGTTACTTCATAACCATAAGACTCAACGTATTCCAAAACTTCGATCCCAGCGATACTGCCATTTGGGTTAATTGCAACGGCATAAGTAATCATTTCATGTTTGCCAATAACTTCATCAACCACAAACCAGCCGCCATCGGCTGTCCTCCAGATTTTCTCGCCCTGAAAGAGGTAACGAATGCTGGATGCGATACGCATCTTTTCCTGAAGATCATCAGTAATGATGATGGGATTCTTTGATAGTGTTTTATTGGGGAAAAGAATTTTTTGAGCTTGCTCTGCAGAAACATAAATTTTTGCATGGGCCATGATCGGTACACTTATCATGGCCAAACCAAGGATTACAAGTGGGTTAGGTTTCCAGTTCATGAGATATTCAATAAAATCTTAAGCAGTGAGCAATTCATTCGCTTCATTACAAAGTGCTTGAATTTCTGGGTTGATGCCTTGGACATTGGAGAGTTTGTCAAACATCATTAGCGCTCTTTTCTTGGCTGTTTGACATTGGGTAGCTTGAAACTTCAGCAAATGAGCTAAAGCTGCAACTAATAGGTTCTGAATTTCCATAGTTTCTTTCGCTTAATTCAGTGGGAAACCAACTTTGACAATGAATTCATTTACTGAGTGGCTATCCCAGACGCGAGCATCTGAACATTCGGCCTCACCGCCACCCATGCAAGTCCCGCCTGCAAGTTGATAGCGCCAAGCGCCCGTAACCCACCAGTCTTTTGCTGCGTAATGCATATTGGGACCTACAAAAGTTGCTCTTTGAACTTGATTGCGTAAATTGAGCTCTGAATAATCATTATGAAAACGGGCCTCTACGCCGGCTGACCATTTAGGGGCAAAGCGATAGCTCGCTCCCACCAGGAAATCGAGCATCGATTCAGGAACGTTACCGTTTTCAATAAACTTTAAGCGCTCATTTGCGGCTACAACGTTGCCCGCCAAAATTAATCGATCATCAATAAAATTAGATTGCAGTAAAAGTCTCGCCTCGAGCTCGTCTTTATTTCTTCCCCATGTCGGTTCTAAATAAAGCCCTACACCCACAGGTGAGGTCACTGGATTAGTGATGCGATAAATCGCTTCTAGAGAGCCACCTTCAATACCACTTTTCTTATACGCTGTAGAGGGGTCATGCGAAGAAGGAACGCCGTAACCGCCGGTACAGGTTGGGGTATCTCCGCATGCTTCTGGATTGGTGTAATTTTGATTTGCATTGGTGTAGTAAGAGTTGATATAGCCAGCAACTTGCAAGTCGTTAGTTAAACCATATTCCAGTTCAGTCCTGGCAGTTAATGCATCGTAAGTTCCCGCTGCTTGCTGTTGATTGAGTTGTAGGCGCTGCTCAAACTCCAGCTTGCCCTTAGGCTGTAAATCTAAGGTGTAAATCCAGCCAAACACTCCCTCGCCTGCATGGGCTAAAGAAAAGTGAAGTGTGGCAACTAAGAAGAGGCTGAATGCAAGAAGTCTATTAATGGTCAATTTCATGGTCCCTTGAGGTTGGTGGTTATCAATCTAAATGAGAATGGTTCTCAATATAGCATTAGTTGAGAATGATTCTCAACTAATTAAAATAACCATGACCTAAAAAATGGCGGAATCTATAGGCTTATTCTTTTTTGCTTGTAAGATTTCCCCAAATGAACGCTGAGTCCTTGGAAAAATTGGTTTTAATGAAGATGCCTTTTGGTAAGCACGCAGGGCGTGCATTGGCTGATCTGCCGGGGAATTATTTGGCGTGGTTTGCCCGCGAAGGTTTTCCTAAAGGCGAGCTTGGTGAATTGCTAGAACTAATGCACACCCTGGACCACAATGGTTTGCGTGGACTGTTGGCACCAATCCAGCGGGCGCATGGCCTGCAAGCTAAATCTAAATTACTTTGAGCGAATAATCAGTGTGACGCGGTTACGCTCGTAAGTCACAGTTGCTGATTCTGGCGGACTGCTTTGAACTAGGCTTACCTTTAATTTAGCCTGCGATTCAATTTGCGAGGCAATCTGTTTTGCAAGCGTGTCATTGCGGTCATATTGAATCTGAATACTAGCTATATTGCCCGACTTGATATTGTTAATGACATCATTGAGCTTGCTTGGGGAGTAATCGTCAAAAAATATGGGATACCATCCGCCAACGAGAGTCTTTTGCCCCTTGATGTCATGGGTCTGCGCCGATGTATTGTTTGTATTGCTGCCTTCATCTACGGGTAAGTGAAAGTCAATCCCCGTCTTTTGTACCAACTCTTGATAGGAGATTGGCGGAGTCATAGTTGCTTCATCGGTGTTTTCAATCCAATATCCCCAAGCAGTATTTTTATTGGAGTCGTATACCAACTTATATAAGTGGCTGGGAATCGTTACATGACTTCTACCAATACTGCCGCGGTTTCCAATCGAACCCGTGAATACGTAAATGTCGCTAGCAGCTCTTTTGACATAAGCCCTCGTTGGCTCCTCTACATTTTTGGCCCAGATTCCCTGATTGTTTTGCCTTGCCTGCGGCATCATATTGGCCAATGAGAAAGATTGAGCCATTGAGCGTTCGTTACTCATGTCGCCTGCTGGGGCGTTATGACCCCTATCAAAGCCGCTTCCACGGTAATCTGAGAGTAGTGCCCGTTCGGAGAAGGGAAGTCTGGCTTCTTCGTAAAACTGGTTACTTCTGCGCGGGTGCGGGGCGGAAAGCTGCTCCCGATTAAGCTTCTCAATGGTATAGATTGGCTTTTTATCCTGAGGAGAGTAGTAGATGGCAAAGCTATCAAAGCAAAGGTCGCGCCCCACCTGCGGACTCGTCGGTATTTGCTGAGCTGGAAATAGATCCCTGCAGTCTTCAAAAGCCGCCAGTGCATTTAATGAGGCTGAAACTGCTACAAGGGCAAGAAGGTTACGGATGAATTTCATGGGCTCTTAGTGTATGACCTCCACCTCCCATGAACCTATATTTTTATCTTGGGCTAGCTCCACAGCCAATAAGAATCAGAACTCTTTTGATCATTTTTTATATATTCAAAGTGCATATTTTCTTGAAGACGGCCTTGTAAATACTGCTTTGCAATAACGCTGCCTTGCTACTACCCCTAGAAAATTACAGGTATGAAAGCACTAGATGTATGATTTTTTGGGTTAAATTTTTGGCCAAAAACACAAAAAAGTCCCATTTAAGCCAATTTTTTATAGAGTGAAATTAGTGCCCCCTAACTTATATAAGCTATTGATTTTATTGACTTATATATGTCTCTAGCGATCTGTATACGGGATCTCCCGGATTCCTAGATCAATAAGTTATTGATTTCCACTTCTTTATTCTTGACTTGATATAAGAAACTTCTTAGGATGACCCATGTTTTTTAGATATTGCAATGCAGCATAAAACGTTAGTCTAGTTTTTTGAGGTCTTGCAAACAATGAATGAGTAAATGTTTAGCTAACAATTTGAGTGATATGCAGAATGCACAGTCAAGCACTTTGACTGCTAAAGAGCTGCTAGCGCACGCCATGGCTCCGGTCTATCGGGTCATCAATGGCCTACTCGTTTTAACTGTGTTCATGGTGGTTGGGTTTTGGCTTTCAGGCAACGGCACTAATGCCGGCGCTTTTGACCTTGCTCGCATCCTTATTCCTGATGAAGCGCGTCACATGGTTTGGAGCAACGGCTTTGGCATGCTCAATCAATATAAAGAGTCCAATGAAGTATCAGCCACCCAGGCTGCCGATACTGAGATCGCCGCTGTGATCTATGGCAAGTCTAAGATTCCTGCTTCAATTGGTTTGACTAGTGCCAAGCAGCAGACCGTGGCTTTGTTAATGCCCTCTGTAGCGCAAATGCAGGTGAAATCCATTTCTCATCTGTCTGACCGCATCCCCACATCCAAGATGGACCCCCAGGCTTTAGATAGCAACTTAATGGGTTCGATTCAGAATCAACGTGCCGTAGCTGACTTCTTTGAGAAGAAATACAGTCTTGATCGTTCGAAGATTGAAGAGTATGTTTCAAACACGATTTTGATTGCAAAAGAGGTCAACATCGACCCAGTGCTTTTGTTGGCAGTAATCTCGGTGGAATCTAATTTCAACCCAAACACTAAGAGTCACGCCGGTGCTGAAGGTCTTATGCAAGTGATGACTTCAGTTCATAAAGATAAATATGCAATCTTTGGCGGAACTTCTGAGGCTGCTAAGCCTGAAGTCAATATCCGCGTTGGCGCCTATATCTTGAAATACCTCATTGCTACAGCTGGTTCATTGCGTAATGGTCTGAAGTACTACGTTGGCGCGGCGAATGCCGAGGATGATGGCGGCTACGCGGACAAAGTGATGGCCGAAAGAAATCGTCTGATTGGTTTATGTCAAAATCGTTCGACTAATCGCTTAACGCTGAACGGTAAGGATTTGCGCTCCTAAGTTCATGGACCATCAGTTGATTAAGGTATGCACAAAAGCCACCCTAGGGTGGCTTTTGTTTTGCTGTCAAATACGTAAGTCTTAGTTAACGCCGTGGAGCTCCACATCAAATACCAGTGTGGCATTTGGAGGAATAACGCCGCCCGCACCGCGAGGACCGTAGCCCATCTCAGAAGGAATGATGAGTGTTCGTTTGCCACCAATTTTCATGCCAGCTACGCCTTCATCCCAGCCTTTGATCACATGACCAGCACCCAAGGGGAAGCTAAAGAGTTGGCCACGATCTAGGGAGCTGTCAAACTTTTGACCTTTATGGTCAGCAGCCTTCTCGTCATAAAGCCAGCCGGTGTAATGCACATCCACATGATTGCCTGCGGCAGCTTCTTTGCCTTCGCCCACAACAGTATCGATTTTTTTGAGTTCACTCATGATGTTTTCCTATTTCACACAAATTGAATGGCTAGTATATTCTGAGCTCTGTAAATCTCTTCGGTAATGATGCTTTAGCTAAAACGTATGACTAATTATTGGCCAAATTCTGCATATAGCACCCTATCAATCGGTTCCGATGATCAGTTGTTGGTGACAGACGACTTTTTGCGTACTTATATGCAGAGGCCGGAGCTCAAGCTGGTTCCTGAATCCTGCGCTATCGAACGTTCGCTCCATCAACGTTTAACTGACAACCCTCGTACAGATGTTGTTGATGATGAAATCTCGACGATGGCTGATGAGGATATTCAGGAGAACTATCGCGTTTGGCTGCGCTACCGAAAGCGTTTATTGGCGGCAAGCTCCCTAGAGAACTTTTATATGAGTTTATTTAAAGGTGAGGGAGTGGACGTACCCCCTTTATTTATTGCTCAACTCGCCCAAATTTTTATTAGACATATCCTGGGTAACAATGCTCATCCACTAGAAGCCCGCATAGGCGAGCTCTTTTTTAGAACTCAGAAGATTACTGTTATCGAGGATGGTATCGTGATGGGTGCGGACGATGAGGTAGTTGCGCGCAATGCTCAAGCTAGTGATACGGGCAACATCATGGATTTGCTTAAAGGCAAGTCAATGACGATGCGTTCAGCTGATCTAGATGTGCTGCACGAAGACAATGCTGATACCTATTGGACTCGAAACGAAGATTTTGATTTAGCAGTTCAGCTCAATTTTGGGCATGAGCCTATTAATCATTTTTGTCGCGTCTTAGAGAAATGGATAAAACATTTTCTAGGAGTTAGTGCGCGCATTACCCCCATGCAGCAAATTACGGATCCTAAGTGGTCATGGCATGTTGGCCTAGATGCAGCCGCTACCGAAATACTCAATAAGCTTTACAACAAAGAGTTGGTTGAGGCAGATGAGTTGCAGAAGGTAATTTGTTTATTCCGCCTAGACTTTATTGATGAGGCTGCTGTAGCTCAAGCGCAGGCTGGCAAGCCGGTATATATGGCTATTGCCATGAACGACCAGCAGCAGCTGAAGTTAAAGCCACAAAACCTTTTGTTTAACTTGCCGCTAGCTAAAGCCTCTTAGGCCGTCACTTGCGATTTTCTCCGTTGCTGAGCCAGCCAGAAAATCGCAAGACCGCTTACTACAACAGGGATGAGTGATCCCCAATTGAGGATGCTCCAACCATGCGATGTGACTAGGGCGCCCGATCCAAAGGAAGTGAAGGCCATCGTTCCGAAGACAAAGAAATTAATGGCAGCCTGTGCCTTGTCTCGCTCATTGGGTTGATAGGCAGTCATCGCTAAAGAGGTGGCGCCAGTAAATAAAAAGTTCCAGCCAACGCCGAGCAAAAATAACGCGATAAAGAATTGATGGAGATTAGTTCCGGTAAGAGCGATTGCAATGCAGATGAAGTTCAGAAACACCCCAGTCCCCATCACTTTTAATACCCCAAATCGTTGGATGAGTGATCCTGTAAAAAATCCGGGAGCAAACATGCCAATCACATGCCACTCCAGAACTAAAGCGGTGTCCGAAAATGGTAGCCCACAGATTTGCATTGCCAAAGGTGTGGCGGCCATGAGTAGATTCATGACCCCATATCCCAATGCTGCTCCAATGATGGCAACCATAAAGACTGGCTGTTGGAGAATGACTTTCAGTGGGCGTCCATCAGTAAGGGCATGCTGAGTCTTTAGCTCTTGCGGAAACTGAATGAATTGCATCACGAAGATGCCGATGAACCCGGCAATGGATAGAGTGAGATAGGCCCCTAGAAAGGCAGTATCAAACAGATCTCGAGTCCAGGAGGCTAGATTGGGTCCAATAACTGCACCTAGAATGCCACCAGCTAACACCCAAGAAATCGCTTTATCGCGTTGGCTCTGGTCTGTCAGCTCTGCTGCGGCAAAGCGATAGAGCTGCCCATTGGCGCTGTAATAGCCTGCAATAAAGGTCCCCAGCACCAACAACCAAAAGTTTCTAGTAGTGGCGGCGTAAGCGCATAGAAGTGCTGAGAGCATTGCTACTAGCAAGCCCAGCTGGAAAGAAACTCTGCGCCCGAAGTAGTTTTGAGATTTGGCCACAATGGAGGTAGAAAAGGCGCCCCCGACAACATAGCCCATGACGGGTAGGGTGGCCATCCAGCTGGCTGGCGCAAGGCTGAGCCCCACAAGCCCATTGATGGCGATAAAAGTGACGTTATTGGTGAGGAATAGCCCCTGACAAATGATCAGCAGCACAAGATTTTTGTTGAGTAAAGGATGTTTGCTGGTCATGGCTTGCAGTGTACGGTGAATTTGAAGTCGAAGTTGTCTCGGTGGATTCCCTTAATTAGGTGCTTTAAGGTGCAAAACCAGCATTTTTGCCAAGCCCGATGATTTAAAATGGAAAACTCGCCTCATTGGCAAAAGATGCGCTAAAAGCGACTTGCAAAATGTGGATTTGAGGGCGACAGGGTAAAAACCTGACTCTGTAATTTTTTCAATATTGAGGAAACATTCATGGCTTCAGAGAAATCAAAGATTATTTATACGCTGACAGATGAGGCGCCACTTTTGGCTACTCGCGCATTTCTGCCAATTATTCGTACTTTTGCAGCTCCTGCTGGCGTGGAGATCGTGACGAGTGATATTTCAGTTGCCGCCCGCATCTTGGCTGAGTTTCCTGAGTGCTTGACCCCTGAACAGCAAGTTCCTAACAATTTGGCTGAGCTAGGCAAAATGACTTTATTGCCTGATACCAACATTATTAAGCTGCCAAATATTAGCGCCTCTATTCCTCAGTTACTCGCGGCCATTAAAGAGCTGCAATCCAAAGGCTACAAGATTCCTGATTTTCCTGAAGATCCAAAAACGGATGAAGAAAAATCCATTCGTACTCGCTATTCCAAATGCTTGGGAAGCTCAGTAAATCCTGTATTACGCGAAGGTAACTCTGACCGCCGCGCTCCTCCTGCTGTCAAACGTTACGCTCGTAAAAATCCACATTCGATGGGAGAGTGGAGTCAGGCGTCACGCACTCACGTTTCTCATATGCATGGCGGCGATTTCTATGCTGGCGAGAAGTCCATGACCTTGACTAAGGCTTGTGATGTGAAGATGGACTTGGTCACAAAGAGCGGTAAGACTATCGTCCTTAAACCAAAAGTCTCTTTATTAGCTGGCGAAATCATCGACAGCATGTACATGAGCAAAAAAGCGTTATGTGACTTCTATGAGAAAGAAATCGAAGATGCTTATAAGACCGGCATGATGCTGTCCTTGCACGTCAAGGCAACCATGATGAAGGTTTCTCACCCAATCGTATTTGGTCACGCCGTAAAGATTTTCTACAAAGATGCTTTTGCAAAGCATGCCAAGCTGTTTGAAGAGTTGGGCGTGAATGCTAATAACGGCATGAGCAGCCTCTACGAAAAGATTAAAACTTTGCCAGAATCTAAGCGCGAAGAAATCATTCAAGATTTGCATGCCTGCCACGAACATCGTCCAGCATTGGCGATGGTGGATTCTGCAAAAGGCATTACCAACCTTCATTCCCCAAGCGATGTGATCGTAGATGCTTCTATGCCTGCAATGATTCGCGCTGGTGGAAAAATGTGGGGTGCTGATGGTCGTTTACATGATACGAAGGCAGTGATTCCAGAAAGTACCTTTGCCCGCATCTATCAAGAAATGATTAATTTCTGTAAGACACATGGCAACTTTGATCCAACAACGATGGGTACGGTTCCTAACGTCGGATTGATGGCCCAACAGGCTGAAGAGTACGGCTCGCACGATAAGACTTTTGAAATTCCTGAGGCTGGTGTGGCGCGTATCGTTGCCGATGATGGCACCGTATTGCTTGAGCAAAATGTGGAAGAGGGTGATATCTGGCGTATGTGCCAGGTTAAAGATGCGCCAATTCGTGACTGGGTCAAGTTGGCTGTAAATCGCGCGCGTCTTTCTAATACTCCTGCAGTATTCTGGCTTGATGAGTACCGCCCACACGAAGCTGAATTGATCAAGAAGGTCAATACCTACCTTAAAGACTACGATCTGAAGGGTGTGGATATTCAAATCATGTCTCAGACTCGTGCAATGCGTTACACCTTAGAGCGCGTGATTCGTGGCAAGGACACGATTTCTGTGACTGGCAACATTTTGCGTGACTATCTCACTGACTTATTCCCAATTATGGAACTAGGTACTAGTGCAAAGATGTTGTCCATCGTGCCTTTAATGGCTGGCGGCGGCTTGTTTGAAACTGGCGCTGGTGGATCAGCTCCTAAGCACGTTCAACAATTGGTAGAAGAAAACCACTTGCGTTGGGATTCACTTGGTGAGTTCATGGCTTTGGCTGTATCTCTTGAGGATATCGGTGATAAGACAGGTAATAACAAGGTAAAGATCTTAGCCCGCACTTTGGATGAGGCGACTGGTAAGTTATTGGATAACAATAAGTCACCTTCACCACGTACTGGTGAGTTGGATAACCGCGGTAGCCAGTTCTACTTAGCAATGTACTGGGCTGAAGCATTGGCTGCTCAAACGGAAGATAAGGAACTGCAAGCGCACTTTGCTCCCTTGGCAAAATCTTTGATTGAGAATGAGCAAAAGATTGCAGCCGAACTCAAAACGGTTCAAGGTAAACCAGCAGATATTGGTGGTTACTTTATGCCTGATTCTGAGAAGTTTGAAGCGGTAATGCGTCCTAGCGCTACTTTGAATGCAGCTTTAAAGGCAGCAAATGCATAATAGGTATAAGCGATAAGTATTTAAATTTTAAAATAGCTTTAGTATTTAAAGGCAAACCTTCGGGTTTGCCTTTTTTATTTATCAATTCCATTTCTAAGTGATGCCTAAACCAAAAGACCTGGTTGAATTGAGTTATCTGAGCGAAGCTATCTCGGATATGTCTTTTCTTGACTTAATGCGCTTGCTCGAGTCGGCGCGCGCGTTTAATCAAAAAAATGGTGTTACCGGAATTCTCTTATACGATAACCAGCAGTTTGCTCAGGTGATTGAAGGTGAGCACACAAACATTATGAAGGTATGGAAGAGAATCCAGGATGATAAACGGCATCATCGTATTGAATTATTGGAGATTAAAGAAATTTCCGAAAGAAGCTATCCAGATTGGCTACTTCGCTTTGATGGCGGCGAGTCTTTAGTTAGAGACTACCCCGACTTGGCTCAAATGGTTGGCGGTATGGATAGAAATAGCCTCGCTTTGATGAACCAAATGCGGGCAAGTTAGTTTTAAGCAAGAAATTCCCATCGGTAGCAAAATAGGTTTATTACATTTATGGGAGCGCAACATGCGTTTTACTGATAAGACCATTCTTGCAGGTGATATCACCCCAAAAGACGTATTTGAAAACCGCCGAAATATTATTAAGACTGCGGCTGCAGGGGGCTTTGGAATGGCGCTGGCGCCTTGGTTCTCTAGGGAGGCGCTTGCTGCTAGCCCAGAAAAGTTGGCCGCTACACTGAATCCCGCCTATGCGAATAAGGATGATTTGACTGCTCTGAAGTACGTCACCAGCTATAACAACTTTTATGAGTTTGGTACTGATAAGGCTGATCCAGCAGCGTATGCCGACACCTTGCAGACAAGACCATGGACCATCTCAATTGAGGGCTTGGTCAAAAAGCCAATGACACTTGATATTGATGCGCTTCTGAAACTGGCTCCAATGGAAGAGCGAATTTATCGGATGCGCTGTGTTGAGGGTTGGTCTATGGTCATTCCTTGGGATGGTTACTCGCTCTCTAAGCTCATTAATAAAGTGGAGCCACTGGGATCTGCAAAGTATGTGGAATTTATTTCCTTAGCTGATCGCAAGCAAATGCCGGGAGTTAAGAGCAATATTATTGATTGGCCCTATCGTGAAGGCTTGCGTATGGATGAGGCCATGAATCCATTGACGCTGCTGACTTTTGGCTTGTATGGTGAAGTCTTGCCAAAACAAAATGGTGCACCAGTTCGCATAGTGGTGCCCTGGAAATACGGCTTCAAGAGCGCCAAGTCGATTGTCAAAATTCGTCTTACAGAAGAGATGCCTAAGACCAGCTGGAATCAGTTCGATGCACGTGAGTATGGCTTCTATTCCAATGTCAATCCTCAGGTAGATCACCCGCGTTGGAGTCAAGCGGTTGAGCGTCGCATTGGCGACCCCAAAGGCATGTTTGCGCCAAAAGTTAAAACTCAAATGTTTAATGGCTATGGTGAGCAAGTGGCTAGTATGTATACGGGCATGGATCTGAAGAAGTACTATTAGTAATGAGCAAAATTTACTCATTACTTTTTAGTACCTGCATTTTGTTGTTTCACTTTTCTGCTTACGGGCAGGGAAGTGATGCACCGGTAAAGACGATTCCCTCTCTAGATGTACCGCGTTATTTGGGTGCTTGGTATGAGATTGCTAAATATCCTAATTGGTTTCAGAAGAAGTGCGCTAGCAATACCAAGGCAGTCTATTCGGCTAGGGCTGATGGCACGCTAAAAGTGCTTAATAGCTGCAAGACGGCTGAGGGCGATGTATCAGAGGCCGAGGGTACTGCAAGGCAGATTGGATCAAAAGACTCTCCCAAGCTTGAAGTGCGATTCGCACCCGCGTGGCTGGCCTTTATCCCTTTGGTATGGGGCGATTATTGGGTGATTGATCTAGATGCTCAGTATCAAGTGGCTGTCGTGAGTGATCCTCGCCGTGAATATCTTTGGATTCTGTCTAGAACGCCACAGTTAGACAAAAAAGTCTATGAAGACACCTTGATGCGCATTCAGGCACAGCAGTTTGATGTGCATAAGTTAGAGCTAACTACTCAAGTAACTGTAAAGTAAGTACAAAGCAACTCAGTTATGACTACGCATTTGCTGCCTCCTGGAATTGAAGTCTTTGAAAGAGGCTGGCTCTCAGCAAATAATATTTTTCACTTTGGTGAACATGACGTCTCCTTAGTGGACTCGGGATATTGTGCTCATCAAAATTTGACTATTGGTTTAGTTCAGAATGCTTTGCAAAAGCATCGCCTACTGAAATTAAATAAGATGGTCAATACCCATCTGCATTCAGATCACTGTGGCGGCAATGCTGCCTTGGTAGACGCTTTTCATTGTGAGGTATACATTCCGACTGCTGAAGCGATAGCAGTTAAAAACTGGGATAGCACTCTATTAAGCTACGACAACTTGGGTCAAGAGTGCCCACAGTTTCAGTATCAGGATGTATTAGTTCCGGGCGAGGAAATATTGTTAGGAAGATATCTTTGGAAGATATTGGCGGCACCAGGGCACGATCCACACTCTGTCATGCTGTATCAGGCGGATCATCACATCTTGATTTCAGCAGATGCCTTATGGGAAGAGGGCTTTGGGGTGATTTTCCCTGAGCTCTGGGGAGAAACAGGTTTTGAGGAGGTAGCGCAAACCTTGGATCTAATAGAGACCTTGCCAGTCAATTTGGTGATTCCTGGGCATGGTACACCTTTTGTGGATGTCTCTAAATCTCTTGCCACCGCAAGATCAAGATTAGACTACTTGGCCTCTGATCCAGATCGTAATGCCCGCCACGGCGCTAAAGTGTTGCTGAAATATCGTCTCTTAGAGTGGCGCAGTCGTGATCTTACGCAAGTGAATGAATGGATTTCAAATACACCAGCGTTAATGAGCGCAGCAAAACTGCTCAATATGAGCATAGATGAATTTACGCAGTGGCTACCTAAGGCTTTGGTCAAATCTGGCGCCGCAAAAATAGAGAATGAGACCTTAGTGGACCTTGGTTGATCTTAACTAATCTTTTTTATCACCCGCTTTAAAAGCTCAGTGAAATTTTTCCGTACACGGTCCAGTTGTAGAGTTGATACGTTTGCACAACTTGTTTAGCACCACCAACGGCGATTAGAAGATTTTTATTAATACGTTGAGTCACCATTGCGTCGATTGGTACAAACCAGCCGCCACCTGCTGAGTTATATACAGCACCATTTTCATCCCAGAAGCGAAGCTGGGTGCTAGGGCCGAGGTTTAGACCTACCGTTGGATAAAGCTCAAGATGATTATCAACTGGCGGCAAACTAGCGCTGGTAAGAGCCTTTCGATTAAAACCCATCATGTATCTGGCTAGGGGCGAAATATCCGAAAGAATATTTTGACCACCACCTGCGGGTTTAAAGGAGGTGCTTACCTGAGGCCCTGCTAGCCATTGACCTGTGTTGCCGAGCGGGGCTAATATCCTGGCCCCCACATTTGCAAACCAATCAGCTTGACCACCCCAAATTGTGAGCATTGCATTATTGGGTGAATAGGTGCCGGTGGATTGTGCGGCAAGCGTTGGTCCATAGACGGCGGTATATGCTGTATCCAACCTCATAGTGCCATGCCAGCTACCAAGATTTAAGGGGTTGTAATAACGTAATTTAAGCGTGTCAGCATAATTTTCAGAGCCCTGGGCGGCATGGTAGCCCCAGAACTCCAGTATGTGATCTTGAGATCTTTCTTGGGATGAATTAATGAGCCCTAAAATAGGCGTGGAAGAGGATTGCTCCGTGGCGCACACTATAGCGGTAGGAATGCATAGCAAGAAGAAGGTGAGCGCACGCAGGAATACCATATAGGCATTAATATTAAATTACAAAACACAATTTACTAAAGATTTGAAGAGGAAGTATGGAACATACCGTATTAGTTACTGGTGCCACTGCTGGATTTGGGGAGGCAACTGCCCGACGTTTTTTAGCCCATGGCCACAAGGTAGTCGCAGTTGGCAGAAGAACAGATCGTTTAGAGGCCCTCAAGAGCTCCTTGCCTGCTGATCAACAGAAAAACCTCTTAACCTTGGTTCTGGATGTTTGTGATAGTGCTCATGTAGATACTTTGGCAAGTACTTTGCCAGTAGAGTTTTCTGAGGTGACTGTTTTGGTTAATAACGCAGGCCTTGCTTTGGGTCTAGAGCCAGCTTACCAGGCAAAGGTTTCCGATTGGGATCAGATGATTGACACCAATATCAAAGGCTTAGTGCACATGACAAGAGCCTTTTTACCTGGAATGGTGGAGCGTAAATGTGGTCACGTCATCAATGTAGGGTCGGTAGCGGGCTTGTATCCCTATCCCGGCAGTAATGTGTACGGATCTACCAAAGCATTTGTTAAGCAATTTAGTTTAAATTTGCGTGCTGACTTGTTAGGAACTCCCTTGCGCGTTACTTGTGTTGAGCCAGGCTTAAGTTCGGGCACTGAATATTCAAATGTTCGCTTTAAGGGTGATGATGAGAAAGCAGAAAAGGTCTACGAGGGCGTACACGCTTTAAGTGCGGATGATATTGCGGAAGCAATTTATTGGACTGCTACCTTACCTGCACACATGAATATCAATGCCCTAGAAGTGATGCCGGTTCAGCAATCATTTGCGGGCACAACTTTGCATCGAGGCGCTTTGTAAGATTTAAGGTTTCCAGCGATAAAATTTGGGATACACGCGCATCACTACAGGACCATCAAAGTCCCAGGATTTACAGGTGCCCAAGTACAGTGGCGGCTTATCGCCATTCGGATCAAAGAATGCTCCTGGAATGGATTGATAAGCTGCAGTAGCAAGGTTGAAGAGAAGTTCGCGCAAATGCGTGCAGCCTTTAATTCCACCAAGGTGGTTATCAATCGTTTTTCGCCAGCCCTTACCTAGCCGCTCTCCAATGAGGGAATCCATCGGCGGAATAGCTGCTGTGCATTCTGCATGGGGTTGCCCATCCATGACTGCTTCAATCCCTTTGATGACAAACTCTTTATCAAGCGTGACTCGTACCCACATATCATGAAAGGCTTCGCCCGGCTGCCAGGTTTTTGCACTTGTTTGAAAAGGGTTTGTCTTGAAATCTTTGAGATGACCCTCGATATCCCATAAACCATCTTCCCTTGCATAACCCTGAAAAGTAATTTCTCGGGTATGTAATAGGGAGCGTGGTTTTGGGGTGGATAGCATGGTGATGGGACTATTTAATTGAGGGTTATCTAATGATAATGAATTGCAGCATATGAATACTCAACTCAATGGGGGCCTGCTCTGTAGTATGCTCTGCAGCATATGGCAAAACCTATTTCCCTAGAAAAAATTCTTTTTAGCCAAGGCTTTGGTACCCGTCGCTATTGCAGTGATTTGGTGTATGCCGACCTAGTTAAAGTGAACGGCGCGTTGGCTGATGACCCGGAAGAAAGAATTGCCACCGACAATCTGATGCTGAACGTAGAGGGTAAAGACTGGGAGTATCACGAGAAAGCTTATCTTGCTTTTAATAAGCCAGCGAATTACGAGTGCTCGCATAAAACGACACACCATCCCAGTGTTTATAGCTTGCTACCTAGTCCTTTTGTTGAGCGGGGACTCCAATGCGTTGGGCGCCTGGATTATGACACCACCGGATTGCTCTTGATCTCGGATGATGGTCAGTTTATTCATAAGATGACGACCCCAAAGAAAAATATTGGTAAGGTCTATGAAATCACAACACCAGAGCCGATTACGCAAAAACAAATCGATCATTTGATAAGTGGCGTTGTGCTTGATGATGATCCAAAACCGTGCTTTGCTACAGCATGTGAGCAAATTTCTGATCATGCGTTAGCGATGACGATTGTTGAGGGGCGCTACCATCAGGTAAAGCGTATGATGGCAGCTGTTGGAAATCATGTCGCCAAATTGCACCGTACTGAAATTGGGGCATACCGAATGCCTACAGATTTGGCAGAAGGTGAATGGCGCTGGCTCTATCCAGAAGACTTAAAGCAGCTCTCGCAAAGTGTTGTTGTTTAAAGGAGATTCTGTGTTGGTTGATGGCATCGATTTGAAAAAAGAAATTCCGTTGTGGTCTTTGCAGGCCTGTGGCAAAAAGATATCGAGGGGGTTTACTTTTGTAGACTTCAAAAAAGCTTTTGAATTTATGACGCTCTGTGCGCAGTATGCGGAAGAAATTGACCATCATCCAGATTGGTCAAATACTTGGAATAAAGTGACTGTGGAATTGAGTACGCACTCAGTCGGCGCTTTAACTAAACTAGATATTCAGTTGGCAAAGGCAATGGATGCCTTTGCTTCCCAAGTAAATCAACACTAATTAGTGTTCGTCGCCTTCGTGCTCTTCCTCATTCATGCTCATGAGGATGGTAGCTAGCAAGCCATAGACTACTTCGGTGGAGATCATGCCATCTTCATCTAGTTCATCAATTAAGTCGTTCAGACGGTCTTCGGTTGGCTCGTTGAGCAAGGTCATTGCACACTCGCACCCATAGTCAAAATCTTCGTCATTCTGGGTTTGGTTCTCTTCAGTCATATTTATCCTTAATTGAGCTTTCAGGATAGCAAATTACAGCCTAATTCGATAGGGTTTTGCCCTAGACCGAGACATTTATGTGCGAGCGCAAAAAGTTCAGAATGATTTATAGTCTTTTGAAAACAAAACCATAGGAGATAACATGCAATTAGACATTAATGGTCAGGTGCAGAGTATTGATGTAGAGCCAAATATGCCCTTATTGTGGGCTATTCGGGAAGTGGTAGGACTCACTGGTACGAAGTATGGCTGTGGAGTTGCGCAATGCGGAGCCTGTACCGTCTACCTCAATGGTGAGCCAGTACGTTCTTGTTCAATTCCAGTATCTGCCGTTGGTAAAGCCAAAATTACCACCATTGAAGCACTCTCTAAAAACAATACGCATCCAGTACAGCAAGCATGGGTTGCACTCGATGTGCCTCAGTGCGGTTATTGCCAATCAGGCCAAATCATGGCAGCAGCCGCTCTTTTAAAGAGGAATCCAAAGCCTACGGATACAGACATCGATAATGCAATGGGTAATTTATGTCGTTGTGGAACGTACCAAAAAATTCGGGATGGAATTTATGTTGCCTCCGGTCAAAAGAAGTTGGCGGATGTTTTAGCGCAGTACAACGCCACTCTTGCGACACGTGGTTAAGGAGAAGAACATGACAACACAAAAACAAACTCCTGATTTAGAAAATTCTTCTCGTCGTGATTTCATCATCAAGGGCACTATGCTGGGTGGTGGGCTTATGCTGGGGATAGGCGCTTTACCCGATGCCGCATTCGCTCAGGCTAGCGCGAAATATGACCCGAATACGCCAACTCAAGCAGGTGATGCTGAAGTCAATGCTTGGGTCAGCATTAAGCCAGACGATACTGTCTACATCAGAATTGCTCGATCAGAGATGGGGCAGGGCACTCGTACGGGGCTGGCTCAATTGGTTACTGAGGAGCTCGAGTGCAATTGGAAAAAGGTTAAAACTCAGTCAGCTACGCCAGGACAAAGTTTGGCGCGCAAGCGCGTGTGGGGTGAGCACGGTACTGGTGGTAGCCGTGGCATTCGAATCTCTGAAGATTATGTGCGCCGTGGCGCAGCAGCAGCTCGCATCATGTTGATGCAGGCAGCTGCCAATCAATGGAATGTGCCCGTTGCAGAGTTGACTGTAGATAAGGGTGTGATCACACATAAAGCAACAGGTCGAAAAACGACCTACGGCAAAGTAGCTGAGCTGGCATCTACCTTAACTCCGCCTGATCCCAAGTCGATCACCTTGAGGGACCCTAGGGATTGGAAGGTTGCTGGGCAACCTTATGCGCGTTTAGATACTGCCAATAAGGTTAATGGATCAAAAGTATATGGTGTTGATTTACAGCTTCCAGGCATGCTCTGCGCTTCTGTAAAAGCTTGCCCTGTCTTTGGCGGCAAATTAGTGAGTTATGACGAAGCCAAAATTAAAGAAATGCGCGGTGTGAAGGGTGTAGTCAAGATTGATGACAGTACTGTAGCGGTGGTAGCTGATACCTGGTGGCATGCGAATACAGCACTCAATGCAATGCCCATTGTTTGGGACGAGGGTAAGGCTGCCAACGTCTCACAAGATGGCATTAATAAGATGTTGCGCGATGGTTTGGATGAAGAGGGTGACTTTTGGCAGCGCAAGGAAGGTGATGCACCTGCCGCCATCAATAGCGCTGCTAAGAAAGTTGAAGCCATCTATTACACGCCTTATCGTGCACACGTCACGATGGAGCCTATGAATGCCACCGTCAAAATCACGGGTGACCGTGCAGAAGCATGGGTACCAACTCAAAATGGCGAAGGTTCGCATGCAGCTTTATCTGAAGCTACTGGATTACCACTCGCGAATTGCGAAGTATATAAATTAGATTCTGGTTGTGGCTTGGGTCGTCGTGGATCTACTCAAGACTTCACAACCTTTGCCGCCAAAGTGGCGCAAAAGTTTCCAGGGGTGCCGGTCAAAGTAATTTGGAGTCGAGAAGAGGATATGACTCATGATTACTACCATCCGATAGCGATGGCAAAAATGACTGCTGGGCTAGATAGTTTTGGCAATTTGACAGGCATGCATATTAAAGTTGCCGGTCAATCGATTAATGCCACATTGGCGCCACAGGCCATCAAAAATGGAAAAGATGAGCGTCAGCTCCAGGGCTTCTATGAGAAGGGTCCTGATGCGCAGCTTGGCTATACTTTCCCGACACTCTTAACAGAGTATGTAATGAAGAATACCCATGTGCCAGTTGGCCCATGGCGTGGCGTAAACACCAACCAAAACGGCATCTTCATGGAATGTTTTATGGATGAGTGCGCTAAGGCGGCAGGTAAGGATCCTGTGAAATTTAGGCAGGCGCTTATGCAAAGTCATCCAAAGCATTTGGGAGTGCTCAATGCTGCTGCGAAGAAGGCGGATTGGGATAAGCCTTTACCAGCAGGAACCTATCGTGGCGTTGCTCAGTTTATGGGCTATGCCAGCTACTCTGCTTGCGTTGCTGAAGTGACTGTACAGAATAATGTAGTGAAGGTTACGCGCTTGGTATTTGCCTTAAATTCTGGGCATGTCGTTAACCCCTACTTAACTCGAGAGCAAATTGAAGGTTCTGTGGCGATGGCATTGGGCGCAATCTTCTTACCAGAGATCTCGGTAGAAAAAGGCCGCATCAAACAGCAGAATCTGGATACCTACCCAATATTGAAGTTATCGGCCACACCAAGAATTGAAACAGTTTTAGTGCCGAGTTTTGATTTTTGGGGTGGAGTGGGTGAGCCAACGATCTGCGTAGTTGGCCCCGCCGTTGCGAATGCCATTTCTGCTGCGATTGGTAGACCGGTTCGAAACTTCCCGCTGAGCAAGGAAGGTCTGAGTTTGGCTTAGTTTTAGCTTAAGTTTTAATCGTATTGCAATTAATTAAACGACCCCATTGATTCTGAATCAATGGGGTCGTTTAATATGGCTTATGAATTTGATTAAGACATCGGTCTTCTTGCTTTCTTTGCTGCCCTTAGCTCGCTTAGTTTGGCTTGGCGATCACGAAGGTTTGGGTGCCAATCCAATCGAATTCATTACCCGCTCTACTGGTACTTGGGCGTTAGTCTTTTTATGTATTACGTTGGCGATGACCCCCTTACGCTTAATTACGGGCTTGTCTGCTTGGATTCGGTTGCGTCGCATGTTAGGACTCTTTTGCTTCTTCTATGCCTGCATGCACTTTTCGATTTGGTTCTGGTTGGATCAGAATTTAAATATTCAGTCCATGTGGAGTGATGTTGTAAAGCGCCCCTTCATTACGATGGGCTTTCTGACTTTGGTATTGCTTGTCCCATTGGCGGTGACATCAAATCATTGGGCAGTTCGTCAGCTTGGTAGACGTTGGACTTTATTGCACAAGCTTGTGTACTTGATCGCATGCACTGCAATAGTTCACTATTGGTGGCACAAGGCGGGTAAAAATGATTTGGGAACAGTCTCGATTTATGCGGCAGTTATTTTTCTATTGCTGATGTGTCGCATCCCAGCGGTCAGAAAGATCCTCCAGAGTTGCCGAAGTAATTCGCTTAGATGAAGTAATGGCTGCTGCCATACAATGAGTCTCATGAATACATTCTTTTCGAAGCTGAGCCCACTCCTGTTGTTGATGAGTGTTTTCGCTTGTTCCCAAACTCCTCCCTTGCCTCCTGGGTCGACCACTTATTCCCCATATACTCCCGGGCAGATTCAGGAATTTAACCAGCAGCCCATGTCGCCAGTAGAAGGACCATTTGGTCCAGTTGATCCAAGAGCAGAAGATGCTCGTATTGCAAAAGAGCGCGCTTTGGATGCGAAATTCTATAATCAACCACAGGGTGAAGAGGAGGCTGAGGCAATCGAAACGCAATCAGCCGATCCTTATCAAGCCACAAAACCCGTGATCACTTTCTAGGCTAGCGTTAGCTCAGGAATAGAGCCTATTTGCAATAGCGCTTGCGCTTCATCTGGTGTGGCATTGAGCCATGCTTTAAAAAGTTCAGGTCGTAAAGGAACCACGGTACGTTTCTCATCTTCGGCTTTGTGCATTCGTTGCATCACTGGGTGCTTACTGGCATCGATAGTGAGCATGGAAAATGAAACGATCAGTTCACCGGTTTCTGGTTCAGTCCAGGTATCCCAGATAGAAGCAATAGCCATCGGTTCCTGATTGACTTGTTTAATAGTAGTTCGGACTGCTTTTCCAGACTCATAACAAGGCTCATAAAAAGCATCCGCCAAGGCTAAGGCGTAATGTCGCTTTGTCCAGGCAAACTTGTAAGAGGGTTTTTCAGCTACCGTTTCAACTCTCGCGTTATAAGTTTTTCTGCCGAAGGTTTCTTCTTTAGCCCAGGATGGTAATAAGCCAAAGCGTGCCAAACCGATTGCGGTACGATCAGTATGATGGCTTTTGAGGATGATGGATCCCGGATAGGTTGGGAATACATCATGGGCCGTTGATATCGGTAATTCGAGGTCAAAGTGGGTTTTTACCCAATCAACATTTACAGTAGTGAGATATTGAACACACATAAAGCTATTTTACTGCGCCTTATTGCTCTTGACCCGATGCCTACTGGTAGTATTGAGGCTAAATTTTAGAAAGATATCTTCCCTATGAAACCTTTTATCTCAGTATTAAATCCAATGGTTGTTCGTTTTATCGCCGCAGGCTTGTTGACCGGTGCACTTGTTGGCGGTGCTTATGCTCAACAGAGCGGTTTACCTATTAATGCTGCAGCTTCTGTGAATGGAACCATCATTACCAATGATATGGTCGAGCAGGGAATTAAAGTAGCGCTTTCACAAGGGCAAAAAGATTCTCCAGAGTTACGCAAAGTGGTGATCGAAAAATATATTGAAGTACTACTGCTTTCACAGCAAGCAGAAAAAGATGGTTTAGCAAACTCAGAAAAAGCCAATACACAGCTAATGATGATTCGTCAAAATTATTTGGCAGATCTAGAGCTGTCAACGTATATGGCTAAAAATCCAATTACTGATGCGAATGTTCAAGCTGAATACAACAAAGAGATTGCATCTTTGGGTCCTCAGGGCATGATTACAGAATATAAAGTTAGTGATATTGCATTAGCTAGCGAAGCTGATGCGCAAGCAGCATTGGCGCGCATCAAAAAAGGCGAGCCATTTGATAAGGTTGCTAAGAGCGTTTCTTTAGCGCCGAACAAGGTGCAGGGTGGGGCTGTAGGCTGGATTCAGCCTGGTCAAGTAGCGCCACAATTAGCTTCTGTATTAATAACTCTTTCTAAAGGCCAGGTTTCACCAGCGCCAATTCAGATGCAACAAGGTTGGTATTTGATCAAGTTAGAAGATAAGAAATCCAGCAAACCACCAGCATTCGAGCAAGCTAAGGCGGCTATTCGTGCTGGCATGACACAAAGAAAGCAGTACGAATTCTTAGGCCAGATTGCAAAAGATGCAAAGATTGTGGTCCAGTAAAAGCAGCAATGCTTTACTGTGAAAAAGGGCTCCTAGGAGCCCTTTTTATTTGCGCTCTAGCGTAATGAAGCTAAAGGTAATATCACCCTCAGATCCTGGGGTGCGCTCTAGTTCTTTCCAGTCCGCCTCATTGGGAATTTCAAAAAAGGTATCGCCACCCTCAACATCCATATCGATCTCGGTAATATAGAGTCGATCTGCTTTCGGAAAGGCCTGCGTGAAGAGTTGCTCACCGCCAATGACAAAAACACGTGGGAACTCACTTAGCCTATTCAAGGCTTCATCGAGTGATCTGACTAATTCGCCACCATTAGCTTCATAGGCTGCATTGCGGCTTACGATGATATTGCGACGTCCAGGAAGTGGGCGCCCAATCGATTCCCAAGTCTTACGACCCATGATCACAGGGTGCCCCATGGTGACGCGCTTAAAGAACTGCAAATCAGCCGAGATCTTCCAAGGCATTTGATTGTCGCGGCCAATGACGTGATTGCGTGAGCGCGCAACAATCATAGAAATAGCGGGTTGAGTCATAAGTACGATTCTTAAATGGCTACAGGAGCTTTAATGTGGGGATGAGATTCATAGCCGACGATTTCGAAGTCTTCAAACTCATAATCAAAGATTGAATCAGGCTTGCGCAAAATATTAAGCTTAGGCAAAGGGAAGAAGTCCCTCGATAACTGAAGTTCCACTTGCTCTAGATGGTTGCTATATAAATGACAGTCACCACCGGTCCAAACAAAATCGCCTACTTCCAGATTGCATTGTTGCGCCATCATGTGCGTTAGCAATGCATAGCTGGCAATATTAAAGGGCACGCCCAAGAAGATATCCGCACTACGTTGATAAAGTTGGCATGACAACTTGCCATCGGCCACATAAAACTGAAAGAAGGCGTGACAAGGCGCTAAAGCCATGCGAGGAATATCGGCTACGTTCCATGCAGAAACAATAATGCGACGTGAGTCCGGATTCTTTTTAATGGTCTCCACTACTTCTGAGATTTGATCGATATGCTGACCATTCGGCGCAGGCCATGAACGCCACTGATAGCCATAGATGGGGCCTAAATCACCATCGGGCGCTGCCCATTCATTCCAAATCGATACGCCGCGCTCTTTCAGCCAGTTATTGTTTGTGCTGCCCTTGAGGAACCAGAGTAATTCATAGATGATTGACTTCAAGTGAAGCTTCTTGGTGGTCACCATAGGAAAGCCATCCGCCAAGTTAAAGCGCATCTGGTGTCCAAATACGGAGACTGTGCCAGTGCCGGTCCTGTCGGACTTTTGAACCCCCTTGGCGAGGACTTCTTTCATTAGATCGTGATATTGATGCATATAGATTGGCTAAAAGTGGTTATGTATTAACGAATTAAGGATAGCTTACTCGAATGTGGGCGACTTCACCCCCAAGGCCTTGTGAAGCTTGGGGGAGGTGGTTGTGTACTGGAGTTGAATCTGTTTTTCGGGGTTTAGGTATGCTGCGGCAGCAAAGGCGGCAAGAGCTGCCTCATGGAATCCAGACAGAATCAATTTTTTCTTACCGGGGTAGACATTGATATCGCCAACAGCGTAAATCCCAGGAATACTGGTTTGAAATTTCTCGGTATCGACGCAGATTTGTTTGCGATCGATATTCAGACCCCATTCGGCGATTGGGCCTAACTTAGGAGAGAGTCCATAGAACACTAGAAGATCGTCTAAAGGAATTTGTTTGGATTCGCCATCAATATTTGTGAAGGTGATCTCAGAAAGTAAGTCATCTTTCGATTCATAAGCAGTCACTTGTCCGATCAGCAGTTGCATCTGGTTGCTATTACAAAGTTCGCGCATTCTGGCAATTGATTTTGGCGCAGCCTTGAAGTCATCACGACGATGAATTAAGGTAACGCTGGCTGCAATTTCAGAAAAATGAATTGCCCAGTCTAAAGCTGCATCTCCACCTCCGCAAATCACAATTCTTTTCCTCGCAAATTGCTCGGGATTTTTAACGTGATAGAAGAGCTGTTTGTCTACAAAGATATCAATCCCCTCAAGGTTGATGGTACGTGGCTGAAAAGCCCCAACACCGCCAGCAATGAATACAGTTCTACTCAGAAAATGATTGTCTTGCGAGGTGCTAATGAGAAAGCGGCCATCGGCTTGGGGTTCAAGCTTAGCAACCTCTTGACCCAAATGAAATTGAGCGCCAAAGGGTGCAATTTGCTTTAGTAAATTGTTAGTGAGTTCGCGACCAGTACAGACAGGTATTGCAGGAATATCGTAGATGGGTTTATCTGGGTATAACTCAATGCATTGACCGCCTACCTCTGGTAACGAATCAATCACGTGCGCTTTAATTTCTAAGAGGCCTAATTCAAAAACCTGAAAGAGACCCACAGGACCGGCACCAATGATGACGGCATCGGTTTCTATAGGTTTATTCGACACCAATTTCTTTGGCTAGAAAATTACTTTACTAGCTGATCAAGTTTGTTTTTAACGTCTTTCCATTCTTCGGCATCCGGAAGAGCTGCTTTGGACTTGGTAATCGAAGTCCAAGAAGGAGAGAGTTCAGCATTGAGTTTGATGAATGCCTGTTGGTCACCAGGGACATCATCTTCAGCGTAAATAGCGTTAACAGGACACTCTGGAACGCAAACTGCGCAATCGATGCATTCATCTGGATCAATCACTAAAAAATTAGGACCTTCGCGAAAGCAGTCAACTGGGCAAACATCAACGCAGTCGGTGTATTTGCAACGGATACAGGCTTCGGTAACAACGTAAGTCATGGCGGTTTAGTTTCAAGAGCCCCAAAAAGCCGGGTGCTAGGTTATAAAAGCTCAATTTTAGCTGAAATAGCCTATTTTTCAGGCGAAAGGGTCTATTTACTTGAGGTAAAGTTCCCAATATGAATACACAGCCCAATAGCCCAGTTAATCAGCAAAAACCCAAGATTTTGGTGGCAAGAGCCATTTTTCCAGAGGCATTGGCCAAATTAGAGGAATCTTTTGAGGTGAGATCCAATCAGGAGGATCGCATTTTTAGCCCTGAAGAGTTGCAAAAAGAACTCTCTGGGGTTGTAGGGGCTTTGGTTACTGGCAGCGAAAGAATTGATGCTAATGCTCTGGCTCAAGCTAATGATTTGAAGGTGGTGGCCAATATTTCTGTGGGATATAACAATTTTGATGTGCCAGTAATGACTGCTGTTGGAGTGATGGCAACCAATACGCCAGATGTTTTAACTGACACAACAGCTGACTTTGGCTTTGCTTTATTGATGGCAACCGCAAGACGTATAACTGAATCTGAGCACTGGGTGCGGGCAGGACAGTGGGACAAGTGGTCGATTGTGAATAATCCTCTTGGCATGGATTTGCATCATAGTACAGTAGGCATTATTGGTATGGGTCGAATTGGTCAAGGCATTGCAAAGCGCGCATTGGGTTTTGGTATAAATGTGATTTATCACAACCGCAGCCATTTATCAGAGGCTGATGAAAAAGCCTGTTGCGCTACATATGTTTCTAAAGAAGAATTGCTTCGCACCGCTGATCACGTAGTTCTGGTGTTGCCTTATAGCGCCGAGAGTCATCATACGATTGGCGCCAAAGAAATTGCTCTCATGAAACCAACGGCAACCCTGATAAACATTGCCCGTGGTGGCATTGTGGATGATGCGGCTCTAGCTCAAGCTCTCAAGGAAAAAAGAATCTTTGCAGCCGGCTTAGATGTATTCGAAGGCGAGCCCAAAGTGCATCCCGAGCTATTGAAATTGAGTAACGTAGTACTTGCTCCACACATTGCTAGTGCTACAGAAAAAACACGTAGAGCGATGGTGGATTTAGCAATAGCTAATTTACGTGCAGCGCTTGCAGGAAAAAAACCACCCAGTCTTATTAATGCAGAAGTCTACAAAGCTGAATAAAAAATAAAGCCGAGCATTAATTTGCTTTATTGCTTGGAGATAACCCCGAATATCGAATTTTTACTCAGCGTCAATTTCTTCTGGGAGTTCGCGCATCGCTAATTCAATGCCGCCGAATTTTCCAGCAACCCAGTTATAGACTTTGCAGGCAATCCATAACAATCCAAACCCGAGCAGGGCATTGAGAATGAGTGCGGACAACACAGTAAATCCTGGGATAGCACCGTCACGAATGAAAGCTACAAATAGAGCTAACAAGACAATCGGTACGGAGAAGCAGAGGTAAACCAAAACTAAGGTTTTGGCGGTATGCATTGGGTCTAGAAAGACGAGTTCTTTTTTGCTAAGTTTCATGATGACGCAATCTTAAAGCAGTCCATCAAAAAGTGCTATATCTACCCAGTCTCCAGCGGCAACATTTCCCTGCTCGTGAGCTAGGATCACAAAGCAATTAGCTTCACTCATCGAGCGCAAAATCCCAGCACCCTGGCTGCCAGTCAGACGTACCGTTGGTTTGCCATCGGCTCCACGCCCCAGAATGGCGCGCTGAAATTCTGTTCGACCTGGTTTTTTTCGAATGGGAGCTTCGGCAATGGCCTGGGTCAGAGGCGGTTCAGTCTGATTGGCACCATTGAGTTGTAAAAGTGCTGCTCGAACAAATTGATAGAAGGTCACCATGACCGCCACTGGATTTCCGGGCAAACCAAAGAAGAGCGTTTTGCGAGAAGGGGATTTTCCGGCGACTGGTTTGAGAACTCCAAACGCCATAGGGCGTCCTGGACGCATGGCAATTTTCCAGAAACCGACATCACCCAACTCTTGCATGATCTGTTTTGTGAAATCTGCTTCTCCAACCGAAACGCCCCCAGAAGAGATCAATACATCTGCTTTGCTAGCTGCCTCGATAAAGGCTTGCTTCAAAGAGGTGGGATCATCGCGCACAATGCCGCAGTCAATGATTTCTAAATTCAGGCGATTGAGTAAACCAGTAAGGCTGTAGCGGTTGCTGTCATATATGCTGCCTGCATCCAATGCTTGGCCTAGCGCGCGCAATTCATCACCGGAAGACAGAATGGCTACTTTGAGTTTGCGCTTTACAGGTAAGGAGGCAATGCCAAGTGATGCGGCTAGACCTAGATCAGAAGGACGCAGTAAGCGACCCGCAGCAATTGCAGGTTTACCCTTTTGAAGATCCTCGCCACGTAGGCGTCTGTTCTCGCCAGGCTTTAATTGATCTTGCTTGAATTCAATTACATTCTCATCTTTGGCACTTGTGAATTCTTGTGGAATGACGGTATCGCAGCCAGCAGGCATCACGGCACCCGTCATGATTTTTAGGCATTCCCCAGGACCAATCCTGCCTTCAAAGGGTTTGCCAGCAAGCGCTGTACCAATCACTCTTAAAGTGATGGCCGTACTGTTGGTGTCAAGACATTGTCCATCAAATGCAAAACCATCCATAGCTGAATTGTCTGCAGCTGGAACATCGATAGGCGAAAGTAAATCGACTGCCAATATCCGATTAATCGCTTGATCCAATGCAACAGTTTCAACATCTGCAGGATCTTTAATCGTCTTAGATTCTTCAATGAGATCTTCTACCAACGCAGCAATTGCCTTGCGTGCATCATCAACATGTAGTGACGAGGTCAAGAGAATTGCTTGGTTTGGGGAATGACTCATGCCGATACTTCTTCTAGTGACTTTAGCTCTTCAGGGGTATTTATATTGGCGAATACCTGCGGATCTTCAAAAACCACAGTGCTACTTCTCAACCCTTTAAACCAACGATCAATTTTGAGATCCCCCTTTTGGAGGAATTGATCCAATGAATCTTGCAAGTTACTACGCATAAGACAAAAAACAGGCTGCGCCCATACTTTGCCATCCGCTTCTTTAGTGGAGGCGTACACCAATTGAAAATCACCTCGCTCCATCTCAGCAATTAATAACTCTGCGAGATTATTGGGTAACAGGGGGGAGTCGCAAGGTGAAGTTAGGAGATAAGCCGTCTTGCAGGACTTCAAGCCTACAGAGAAGCCTGCTAATGGCCCTGAAAAATCTGGCGTTTCATCCATGATCACTGGATACCCATAGCTCGCATACTTTGTGATGTTGCGGTTGGCATTAATCAGAATGGTTTGTACCTGGGGCTTGAGTTTTGCGATAGTTGACTCGATGAGTGGTTTACCGTGAAAAGGAATTAAGCCTTTATCAATGCCGCCCATGCGTTGTGCTCGTCCACCGGCAAGTATCAGCCCAGTAATATCTTTAGTAGAAATCATTAACCACCAATATAAGACATTTCAACCTTGCGGTTTCCGGATAACAGATTCGCGGTATGCGAACCCCGAATTTCTGAATAGTGATCGTCGCGAGTTGACCAAGTATTCATTACCGCATTAGCGATTTCTAAATCACTCTTGCCAGAGCGCAGTAAGGTTTTGAAATCAAAACCTTCATTGGCAAAAAGGCAAAGATACATTTGCCCATCAGTCGAGATACGCGCTCTAGAGCATTCGTGACAGAAGGTTTGGGTAACACTGGAAATCACACCAATCTCCCCTGAGCCATCGACATAGCGCCAGCGCTGTGCAACCTCGCCAGTGTAGTTAGCTTCAACAGGCTCCAAAGGAAACACTTCATGAATTCTGGCAATGACCTCTTTGGATGGAAGTACTTGCTCCATATTCCAGCCATTAGAGCTACCCACATCCATAAATTCAATAAAACGCAGAATGACACCACTGCCTTTAAAGTGCTTAGCCATCGCAACAATCTCATGATCATTGGTACCTTTTTTCACGACCATATTTACTTTGATGTTCTGGAAGCCTGCTTCTTGTGCTGCGGCAATTCCGTCAAGTACATCGGCAACTGGGAAATCAACATCATTCATTTTCTTGAAGATCGCATCATCCAAACCATCAAGGCTCACTGTCAATCTTTGCAGGCCGGCTGCTTTTAGAGCAAGAGCTTTCTTGCGCAAGATGCTACCGTTAGTAGTCAGAGTAAGGTCCAGCACTTTATCTTCTGGTGTGCGCACTTTTGCCAACATCTCAATCAGCACTTCTAAGTTCTTGCGTAGCAAAGGCTCGCCACCAGTCAGTCTAATTTTTTCAACGCCTAATGTGGCGAAGATGGAGGTAAGACGAGTGATTTCTTCAAAGCTTAATAATTCTTTGTGAGCTAAGTAAGGATAGTTTTGGTCAAACACTTCCTTAGGCATGCAATAGGTGCAGCGGAAGTTGCAGCGATCAGTCACTGAGATGCGGAGATCTCTTAGGGTACGTCCCCGAGTGTCTTTCGTATGGCCGTGAGGGGTGACGAGTTCGGCACCAATGGGTGGCGTTAGGCCTTTGCCTTCGTCTATTCGGATGGGAATTACTTTTTCAACCATGTACGTAATTATGGCTGTGAAACGGGGTTTCTGCCAAACCGCCAAATATCCTTTTGAGATAAATGGCGGTCTGGAGAAAAAGCTTCAATAAGTATTAAACCGTTTTTTCTTGGCCGCCGGTTTCTACTAAAACCATTGGACCATCATGAAGACTAACGGCCGGTTTAGGTGCTCTGCCTAAGTTATGAGCAACAGGCTCTGCCTGAATCTGGTTCTGTGCTTCAGCATGCTTTGAAGAGTCAGTAGCGACCCAAATCATGCCGGCTGATTGCACAACGCTGAGCAATGGAGTTTCTTCAAGCGCCTTGAAGGCGACCTTAGGAAGCTCTGGCGCAGGTTTGGCAATTACTTCTAACGTGGCAGCCGCAACAGCAACTGGTGCTGGAGTGGATGCGGGAGCAGAGTTTTGTGCAGGACGATTTGATTGACGTGGAGCACGTGGTGCGCGCTCTTGTCTTTCTTGTTTCTCTGCTACAGGTTTTGCGTTACCAAAGCTGTTCGCAATGTTCTGAATAGGCATGCTTGCAGATGCACCAGCCATACCTACTGGAGGGCCTGCAAATGGGCTTGCTGACACAGCAGTTGCTGGTGTATTAGCAACATCATTGCCACCTTCAGTACGCTCGCCACGTTGACCACGACCACGACCACGACGGTTGCGACCGCGACCACGACGCTCTTCACCCTCAGCGCCTGGAGTAGTTTCGCTACCAGGAGCGGCTTCAGTTGCAGGCGTTACTGCTGCTGGATTGGCTTGATTGCGGTTCGCATCTTGACGTTCTGGCTTCGGACCATTTTGATTGCCCTGGTTACGATTGCCGTTACGGTTGTTGCGGTTGCGATTGTTGTTAGCGCCTTCTGCTGGAGCACCTTCAGCTGCAGCCGCTGCTGGGCGCTCAGTACGCTCGCCACGACGGTTGCGACCACGATTGCGGTCGTTACCATTGCGGCCTTGATTGCGGCCACGTGGGTTGCTTGGTGCAGGCTTCTCTTCAACTGCTGGGGATGAGGAGAAAAGCTTTTTGATAAATCCAAAGAGACCGCCAGAACTTTCAGTCACCACTTTTTCAGTACGTGCAGGACGTGGCTGACTGACTGGTGCAGGTTGTGTCGGAGTGATGCCTTTAACCGCTGCTTCTGGACGTACTTTTACATCCGCATCTTTTTTGCTAACTGTTGTGTCTGTCTCGAGTTCGCGAGCAGCTTCTTCCGCCATCACATAGCTAGCCTTTTGGTCATCAAGACGTGGGTCGTCATGACGCAAGCGCTCTAGTTTGTAATGTGGAGTTTCTAAATGCTTGTTAGGAACCATCAAGACGTTCACTTTGAAGCGAGTCTCGATCTTGATGACTTCAGCACGTTTTTCATTCAGGAGGAAGGCAGCCACTTCGACTGGTACCTGTGTATGAATCGCTGCTGTGTTTTCCTTCATCGCTTCTTCTTGGATGATGCGCAGAACTTGCAATGCAGAAGATTCAGTATCGCGAATGTGGCCAGTGCCGTTACAACGTGGGCAGGTGACATGGCTACCTTCAGATAGCGCAGGGCGCAAGCGCTGACGAGACATTTCCATCAAGCCAAACTTGGAGATTTTGCCCATCTGAACACGAGCACGGTCATGACGCAGAGCATCGCGTAAGCGGTTCTCAACATCTTTCTGGGCCTTGCTCGATTCCATATCAATGAAGTCGATCACGATCAAGCCACCCAAGTCACGTAAACGTGCTTGACGGGCGATTTCATCAGCGGCTTCTAAGTTGGTGCGAGTAGCAGTCTCTTCGATATCAGAGCCACGGGTTGCACGTGCTGAGTTGACGTCTACTGAAACCAAGGCTTCAGTGTGGTCGATCACGATTGCGCCGCCAGATGGCAATGGCACGGTGCGTGAGTAAGCAGTTTCAATTTGATGCTCAATTTGGAAACGAGAGAACAAAGGTACATCGTCTTGATAGCGCTTTACTCGTGGCAAATTGTCAGGCATCACTACAGACATAAATGCTGCAGCTTGTTCGTAGATGTCATCGGTATCGATGAGGATCTCACCAATATCAGGCTGGAAGTAATCGCGAATCGCGCGAATCACTAAGCTAGATTCGAGGTAGATCAGTAATGGAGCAGAGTTGCCTTTAGCAGCTTCATCAATCGCTTTCCACAATTGCATGAGGTAACTTAAGTCCCACTGCAATTCAGTAGCATCACGACCAATACCAGCGGTACGAGCAATGATGCTCATGCCATCTGCCACTTCTAATTGAGCCATCGCTTCGCGGAGTTCTTGACGGTCTTCACCTTCAATACGGCGGGAAACGCCACCTCCACGTGGGTTATTCGGCATCAAGACCAAATAACGTCCTGCCAAGGAGATAAAGGATGTGAGGGCTGCACCCTTTTGGCCGCGCTCTTCTTTTTCTACTTGAACAATGATTTCTTGACCTTCGCGTAAGGCATCCTTAATAGAAGCATTACGGACGTCGGTACCTTCTTTAAAGTAACTGCGAGCTACTTCCTTAAACGGCAAGAAGCCATGACGCTCTTCGCCGTAATTGACAAAGCAGGCCTCAAGGGAAGGTTCAATACGGGTAATGACACCTTTGTAGATATTGCCTTTGCGTTGTTCACGGCCGGCAGCTTCGATATCGATATCAATGAGTTTTTGACCATCAACGATGGCAACTCGCAACTCTTCTTGTTGAGTTGCATTAAACAACATGCGTTTCATAACACTCTCCTATGGGGGAGGGCGTCGTTGCGCGCTGCGTTAGGGGACAAGTTTGATACCACTTGGGACTAAGCCCAAGGCGGTTTATGAGTGTGGATCATGCAAATCTAGACATTTTTTGCCTAGTTCACCAGCTTAACTGTTGGTTAATTTGGTGCCACACCTGACGATCGCCGCAGAGACCTCCTTCAGGTCATCAATGCAGGCGCGCGCCTGAAAACTGTCTTCTAATCGCGGGTCGCGGCATACGGCACACCAACCCTGCGCCTCATTAAACGGGGGAGGGGCAACCCCGGGAGTCTTTTAAAGGGCGACTCCAAGCTCCACGATTCAAACCTGACTTCAGGTTGGTCTCGGGCCAATAAATTGGCTAGAGCGTTGATTATACGGCACAAGTTGCGTGACAATGGGGTATTGTTGAGTCCCTTGTCATCCCCTTGTGGGGTCGCAAGAGAGATAAATCATGAAATCCGAGCCCATTTCCAAGCCCTTAAAGGCGAAAACGCCCACTACTTCAGCGCCTGCTGCAGTGCATCTTCAGACCATTGGTCCCGAAGAGGCCGGTCAACGCCTAGACAACTATTTGTTGCGTTGGGCCAAAGGGGTTCCCAAAAGCCACGTTTACCGAATTATTCGATCTGGCGAGGTCCGAGTCAATAAAAAGCGGGCTGAGCCAACAACCCGTCTGATTGAGGGGGATGTGGTGCGGCTGCCTCCGGTTCGAATTGCTGAACCCGCCCAAATGGCTGCGGTTAATAGCGCTCAAATCAAATCTCGGGCGCATGGCTACTCGGACAAAATGCCGATTCTTTTTGAGGATGAAGCACTCTTAATAGTCAATAAGCCAACAGGTTTAGCGGTGCATGGTGGCTCCGGCATCGCACTTGGTGTCATTGAGACCCTGCGCATTACTCGCCCAGAGCTCAAGTTTTTGGAATTGGTCCATCGCTTAGACCGTGACACATCAGGCGTTTTACTCTTGGCTAAAAAGCGAAGCGCTTTGGTGGAACTGCATCGTCAAATTCGTGAGGGTCAAACGGATAAGCGCTATTACTTGCTTGCACATGGTGAAATTGTCCAAGGCGCTCAAACCATGCAGCTCAAATATCCGCTGCATAAATATCTCCTGCCTAATGGCGAGCGCCGCGTTCGGGTTGATCCAGATGGATTACCAAGCCATACCTCTTTAAGAGTGACTAAAGTACTCAAGCGCGAGGGCGCATCAATCACTCTCGCTGAGGCGCAACTCAAGACGGGGCGTACTCATCAGATTCGGGTGCACTTGCAAAAATTGGGCCACGCAATTTTGGGTGATGATAAGTATGGCTTTGAAGATTTGGATAAAGTAGTTAAATCTAAACGCTTATATCTACACGCTCATCTGGCTGGTTTTACTCATCCACGTACTGGCGAAAAGATGCGGATTGAGTCGCCATTGCCCGCAGAATTTACCGCCATGATGAAAACTTTTGAGCAGTAAATATCAGAATGTCTCAAGCAAATAAATCGAATCGACCCTATGACCTGATTGTGTGGGATTGGGATGGAACCATCATGGATTCCACACCAACCATCGTGCATTGTATTCAGCAAGCCTGTTGCGATTTAGGTTTTAAAGCGCCTGACGATACATTGGCGAGTTCAGTTATTGGTTTGGGAATTCAGGATTCATTGCGCAGAGCTGTGCCTTGGATAGAACCGACCCATTTTCCAAAGCTGACTGAGCGTTTTCGTTATCACTACTTAGCCAAAGATCATGAGCTCGATTTGTTTGTGGGTATTCGAGAGCTCTTAGAGGAGCTGTATGCTAAACAGTATTTATTAGCTGTTGCCACTGGAAAGTCGCGTGTCGGATTGGATCGCTCGCTTGGCCATCATCAGATCGGCCATCTCTTTCATGAGACCCGTACAGCGGATGAATCTTTTTCTAAGCCTCATCCAGGAATGTTGCTTGAGCTATCGGATGTGACTCAAGTGCCGACTCGTCGCATGCTGATGATTGGCGACACAACCCACGACCTCGATATGGCAGCGAATGCTGGGGTTGATGCGGTAGCTGTGACTTATGGCGCTCACCCACCCGATACCTTAAAAGCTTCACCATCATTAACGCATGTAGATGATGTCGCACAACTCTCACAATGGCTTAAAAATAACCTGCAATACTAAGGAAGCAAAAAGATGGAAAACAACCCAAACCCTAATTGGGAACGTCAAGCTCTCGAACATCTCTTGTTGGAGAATTTAAAAGAAACTCGTAAAGCACGTCGTTGGAAAGCAGTGCTGCGAGTACTTACCTTGCTGGTTATTGTTGGCGCATTGCTTTCGATATTTGATTTTCACCTTCCAGGCAAGGGCATGGGGGTTGAAAAACACACTGCATTGGTAACACTTGAAGGAGAAATTTCTTCCAGCTCGATGGCTAATGCAATGGATATCAATTCCTCTTTATTGTCTGCATTTGAAAATGAGCACAGCGCTGGTGTTGTGTTGCGTATTAATAGTCCTGGAGGTTCGCCAGTTCAAGCCGGCATGATCAATGATGAGATTCACCGCTTGCGTAAGCTCTATCCCAAAAAACCGTTTTATGTCGTAGTCGAAGACATCTGTGCATCTGGCGGTTACTACGTGGCAGTCGCTGCGGATCAAATCTTGGTTGATAAAGCTAGCTTGGTGGGATCCATTGGCGTGATTATGGAAGGCTTTGGTTTTACAGGCCTCATGGATAAGTTGGGAGTCACTCGTCGCATGATTACCTCAGGCTCTAATAAGGGCATGATGGATCCGTTTAGCAAAGAGAATCCAAAGCAAGTTGAAATGGTTAAGACCATGATTGATGAGATACACCAGCAATTTATTGCAGTGGTGAAAGAGGGCCGTGGCGATCGCTTAAAAGACGTGCCAGATTTATTTTCTGGCCGCATCTGGAATGGCGAGCAAGCGGTCAAGATTGGTTTGGCTGATGGGTATGGCACGGTAGATACCGTTGCCCGCGACATCTTTAAGGCGCCCGATATTCTGGACTACACCATGAAAGAGAATTTCGCTGAACGGGTTGCTAAACGCTTTGGTGCTGAAGCTGGAGCTGCTGCTGGCAAGGCGTTGGTAAAGACACCTGACCTTAAATAGAAATAAGAAAAAAGCAAAACTAAAGCTTTGAAGACTTAGGCCAATAGTAGAAATACTGTTGGCCTATTTTGTAATGATGCACAAGCGGCTTCATTCGGATAGCGTTTACGCCAATCTGCAATTGAAAGGGTGGCAATCAATTCTGATGGCAGGCTGAGGTCCACACCGAGGCATAGCAGGCTTTGCGGCGCTAAAGAATTGATGCAAGCCATGAGCATGGCAGTATTTCGATAAGGTGTCTCAATCCAAATTTGGGTTTGTTGTAATTTACGAGACTCAACTTCGAGTTGCTTAAGTTTGGCAGTGCGCTCATGGGTGTCATGAGGCAAGTAACCCTGAAATGCAAAGCGTTGGCCATTGAGTCCGCTTGCCATCAGGCCTAACAAGATAGAGCTCGGTCCAACGAGTGGCTTCACTTGGGCGCCTAGCTTATGTGCCGCTAGCACTAACTCTGCACCAGGGTCTGCAACGCCAGGGACTCCTGCTTCAGACATCAAGCCCATATCATTGCCAGCAAGCAAAGGTTTGAGTAAATCGGCCGGCTTAACCGCATCACCATACTTTGCATTGCGCGCAGCACCACGCCATTCACTCATGTGCATTTCTTGGATGGTGCATGCCAACGGAGAGACAGAATCGATTGCTTTTAACAACGCTCGCGCCGTCTTGGCATCTTCAACAATCCAGTGCTTTAACTTGGCTGTTTGCGTAATCGTTTCAGATGGAAGTACCCAGGGCAATTGCTCAACACGACCATCATCGCCCAAGGTATTGGGAACTAAATACAGGGCGCCAAGTTTGCTCATGAATTATTTTTCTAATGAATCTAGTTATTAATTTTTGCTTTATTTTTTTGTTGGAATTGCAAAGCCAGCATCGCGTAGCATGCTGGTTAATGCAATCAGCGGCAAACCAATTAAGGCGGTTGGATCATCGCTCTTGATGGACTCTAGCAGACTGATGCCTAGGCCTTCTGACTTGGCGCTGCCAGCGCAATCATAAGGCTCTTCAGCTAGTAGGTACGCCTCTAGGGTGCTGTCTGGAAGTTTGCGAAAAGTAACTTCAGTAGGAACACATAAAGTGGTTTGGCTATCACCCTTCATCAAACATAGCGCCGTTTGAAAAGTCACCGCTTGACCACGCATGAGTTGTAGTTGGGCTAAGGCTCTTTCAAAATTACCAGGCTTACCAATCGCTGCTCCACAAAGATCGGCAACTTGATCAGAGCCAATGACCCAAGCATCAGGATGCTCTTTAGCAACTGCAGCTGCTTTTGCTTGAGCAAGTCGGAGTGCCAAATCAAGAGTGCTCTCTCCAGTATGTGGGGTTTCATCTACCTTTGGTGAAATAACTTCAAACGGAATTCGTAAGCGCTCTAAAAGTTCACGGCGATATTGGGAGGTGGATGCCAAAATTAGGCTTGGGTTTTGGGACGAGTTTGCTGGGATACTCATGGTGTTCTGCACTTTCGGGCTGGCATTCATTTAGACTGATGCTATGAATCGTAATCAAGTTTTACCTCAAGTCGAACTATCTGCTGAGCCTAGTGCCTTAAAGAGGGTAGATTTTTGTGCCCCTCAATCTTATGTGGGGTCTGGTTTTTTAAGCATGTCAGATATGCCAAGGCTGGCCGAGGAGGCATCAACCGTTAACCCAGCCGATGGCTTTAATTGGTCTGTGAGGACCTATTTTGAGGATTCCCCGGCTAGCGAGCCCCATCAAATCCTCGAATTAGGGCTAAAAGGACGTTTGCACCTGGTCTGTCAGCGCTGTTTACAAGATTGCGCAGTAGATTTGGATGAAAACCGTCGATTTATTCTGGTTTTGACAGATTCTGAGGCTGATGAATACCCTCTTGAGGATGAGGAGCAAGAGCCTCTGGTCGTAAATCAGCACTTCAACCTCCTGGAAACCATGGAGGATGAGGTTTTGCTGTCTTTGCCTCTGATTCCAAAGCATCCGGATGGGTTTTGTGAGCCCCACGCATCTACCTTTGGTGATGAGGTTGATGAGGAGCTGTCAAATGAGCGGGAAAACCCCTTTAACATATTGAAAAATATGAAGAAAAACTGAAATTAGGGGTCTGATTTCAGTTGTTGTTTTAAGTATCTTTTGTCAATAAATCAAGCATTTAGGCGCATTTCCATGCTAGAATATCGCCTTGCTTAGGAGTTCAATATGGCCGTTCAACAAAACAAAAAATCACCTTCCAAACGTGGCATGCACCGTGCGCACGACTTCTTGACCGCACCTGCTACGGCTGTTGAAGCCACAACTGGTGAGGCTCATTTGCGCCACCACATTTCACCTAATGGCTACTATCGTGGTCGTAAAGTTGTTAAAACTAAAAACGACTAATTTTTTAGTCTAAACAGATAGAAGCGGCTCCAGTAAAAGCCGCTTTTTTCTTGGATAAATCACTTGCAGCAATCAATGAGCTTATGAGCGTTACTCTTGCTATTGATGCCATGGGCGGAGATCATGGAGTCGTCGTGACGGTTCCGGCTGCCTGCGATTTTTTAGAAAAACACGCTGATGTGAAGATTACCCTCGTTGGTGATCCTGATTTAATTAAGCAAGCCTTGAGTAAATCACCCAAAGCTCCTATGGAGCGAATTCAAATTATTCCCGCTAGTGAAGTTGTCTTGATGGATGATCCCATTGAGATTGCTCTGCGTCGCAAAAAAGATTCCTCTATGCGCGTTGCCATCATGCAAGTGAAGGAGGGCGCCGCCGATGCAGTGATCTCTTCTGGTAATACTGGCGCACTCATGGCGATCTCTCGCTACATTCTCAAAACGCTTGATGGTGTTGATCGTCCTGCGATTGCTACCGCGATCCCCAATGAATTAGGGCGCGGGACAACTATGCTGGACCTAGGCGCAAATGCCGACTGTGAACCAATGCACTTGGTGCAGTTTGCCCAGATGGCAAACGTGATGGTGCAGGTGGTTGATGGTAAAGAAAACCCTTCAATTGGCCTTCTCAATATTGGTGAAGAAGTGATTAAGGGCAATGAAGTTGTTAAGCAAACCAGCGAGTTACTTCGCCAAACCTCTTTAAACTTTTATGGCAACGTTGAAGGCAATGACATTTTTAAGGGAACGACTGATATTGTGGTCTGCGATGGCTTTGTTGGTAACGTAGTTCTTAAAGCCAGTGAAGGTTTAGCAAAAATGATGAGTGGCTTGATTCGGCAAGAATTTAATCGCTCATTGCTTACGAAGTTGATGGCGATCTGTGCAATGGTGCCATTGCTAAGAGTACGTAAGCGTGTTGATCATCGTCGTTATAACGGCGCAGTATTGTTGGGTTTACGTGGTTGCGTGATTAAGAGCCATGGTTCTGCTGATCGCTTTGCTTTTGGCTTTGCCTTGGATCGCGCCTATGAGGCGGCTAAGAACCGCATGGTGGAGCGTATTGCTGCAGCCTTTGTGGTGGAGACAAAACTATGAGTATTTTTGCGAGAGTAGCAGGTACCGGAAGTTATCTTCCGGAATTACGTTTAACTAACCAGGATTTGGTCGAGCGTCTCGCCAAGACAGGGCTAGAGACCAGTGATGAGTGGATTAAGACACGAAGCGGTATTTCTGCACGTCACTTTGCTGCTGAAAATGAGTTAACTAGTGATCTGGCTGTCAAAGCGGCACAAGCTGCATTAACTAGTACCGGCATTACCTCGGAGGATTTGGACCTCATCATTTTGGCCACTTCTACTCCAGATCATTTGGGTGGTTTTCCAAGTACCGCTTGCGTAGTACAGGACAAATTGGGTGCACACACAGCTTGTGCTGCTTTTGATGTGCAAGCAGTCTGTGCTGGCTTTACTTATGCGCTTGCCATTGCAGATGCATTTATTCGTTCTGGTTCATACAAAAAAGTATTGGTCATTGGCGCAGAAACATTCTCCCGTATTCTGAATTTCCAAGACCGTGGCACTTGTGTCTTATTTGGCGATGGTGCTGGAGCTGTTGTGCTTGAGGCCTCTAAAGAGGCAGGCATTCTCTCTACTGCATTACATGCCGATGGTAGTCAACGCGGTATTTTGTGTGTTCCTGGGCGTGCTGGTAATGGCGAAGTGCATGGTTCCCCATTTATGACTATGGATGGTCAAGCGGTCTTTAAGCTTGCTGTGAAGGTCTTAGAGCAGGTAGCTCACGAGGCACTCGAAAAAGCAAACCTAAAGGCTGAGCAAATCGACTGGCTAGTACCGCATCAAGCTAATATTCGCATCATGGAAGGCACGGCTAAGAAGATGGGTATGTCCATGGATAAAGTGATTGTTACTGTGCATGAGCATGGCAATACTTCGGCTGCATCCATTCCATTGGCATTGGATGTTGGCGTGCGTTCTGGGCAAATTCAGCGTGGGCAGCATCTCTTGTTAGAGGGTGTTGGCGGTGGGTTCGCTTGGGGTGCGGTTGCGATTAAATACTAAGAGCGGCACACTATCTTTATTCATCTCTTTAATTTCTTTTTAGCGAATTAATCACATGACATTTGCATTTGTATTTCCTGGTCAAGGCTCTCAATCCGTTGGCATGCTCAATTCCATTTCTGAGCGCCCGGAAGTACGCGCAACATTGCAAGAGGCTTCTGAGGCATTAAGTGAGGACGTTGCAAAGCTGATTTCTGAAGGCCCTGCTGGGGCATTGTCATTAACAACCAATACGCAGCCTGTGATGTTGACTGCTGGTGTGGCCTTCTACCGCGCTTGGTTAGCTGCTGGTGGCCCTGCCCCTAAGGTGATGGCTGGTCATAGTCTTGGTGAGTACACTGCCTTGGTTGCATCTGGCGTTATTTCTTTTAAAGATGCTGTTCCATTGGTGCGCTTTCGTGCTGAAGCAATGCAAACTGCTGTGCCGGTAGGTACAGGTGGTATGGCTGCGATTCTCGGCTTGGATGATGCAATCGTGATTCAGGTGTGTGCTGAAGCAAGTACTGTTTCTGGCGGTGTTGTTGAAGCCGTCAATTTCAATGCCCCTGGCCAAGTAGTGATTGCTGGTGCAAGTGATGCCGTTACTAAAGCATGTGAATTATTGAAAGCTGCTGGTGCTAAGCGTGCCTTGCCGTTGCCAGTATCTGCACCGTTCCATTCTTCTTTGCTGCAACCAGCCTCTGAAAAATTGAAAGTCTATTTAGCCAATATTGAGTTTAAAGCACCAACTATTTCCGTGATCAATAACGTAGATGTTGAAATCTTGAATGATCCGATTGCCATTAAAGATGCCTTAGTACGTCAAGCTGCTAAGCCTGTGCGTTGGCAAGAAACCATTCAGGCTATGGCCTCTCAAGGTATTACTCAGGTAGTGGAGTGCGGTCCTGGCAAAGTATTAGCAGGTCTTACTAAACGCATTAATGATCAGGTCACTGGTGTGCCGGTATTTGACGAAGCTAGCTTGAATGAAGTTTTGGCAAGCTTTAAATAAAACAAACGTAATAGCGGAAGATAAAAATGAATCTCGACTTAAGCGGACAAATTGCTTTAGTAACTGGCGCCTCACGCGGTATTGGTCAGGCAATCGCGGATGAGCTAGTGAAGTGTGGTGCCAAGGTAATTGGAACGGCTACATCCGAAAGTGGAGCTAAGGCGATTGATGAGCGTTTAAAAGCTTCAGGCGGTGCTGGCAAAGTATTGAATGTGACTGCCCCAAATGCTTGTGAAGAAATTATTGATCTGATCGTGAAAGAGTATGGCGGCATCAATATCTTGGTGAATAACGCTGGCATCACTCGCGACAATTTATCAATGCGTATGAAGTCTGAAGAGTGGACTGATGTGATTGATACCAACTTGAGTTCAGTCTTCCGTCTTTCTCAAGCAGTGATGCGTCCCATGATGAAGGCTCGTGGTGGCCGCATTATTAATATCACTTCAATTGTTGGCCATATGGGTAATCCTGGTCAGGCAAATTACGCAGCTGCAAAAGCGGGCGTTTCTGGAATGACTCGTGCCTTAGCCCGTGAAATTGGTAGCCGTAATATCACTGTGAATTGCGTAGCTCCTGGATTTATCGATACTGATATGACCCGCGCTTTGAGCGAAGAACAGCAAAATGCCCTAAAAGTGAACATTCCTTTGGCGCGTTTGGGTAGTCCAGAGGATGTCGCCCAAGCGGTGGCCTTTTTGGCCTCTCCGGCGGCTGGCTACATTACGGGTAATACCCTACACGTCAATGGCGGACTCTATTTAGCCTAACGGCAAAGCTAGGATTTGGTCATTTTTAGGCGAATTTGCTAATTCGGTCCGCCAAACTGATAAAATCCTTTCATCGTTTTTTACAACCCCTGGGGAAATTAATGGACAACATCGAACAACGCGTTAAGAAAATCGTCGCTGAGCAATTAGGCGTCGCAGAAGGAGACATCAAGAATGAATCTTCTTTCGTGAACGACTTGGGCGCTGACTCTCTTGACACTGTTGAGCTGGTTATGGCTTTGGAAGATGAATTCGGCATCGAAATTCCTGATGAGGAAGCTGAAAAGATCACCACAGTTCAGCTCGCGATCGACTTCGCTACATCAAAAGCTCAGGGTTAATTCCCTAGCCTAGGTATTACTGTGTCAGCATCAAATGGCCGACGCCGGGTTGTAGTTACCGGCCTTGGCCTTATCTCACCCGTTGGTAATTCAGTTGATGTAGCTTGGTCTAACTTGCTTGCGGGCAAATCAGGCATTGCTACCATCACTAAGTTTGACCATACTCCGCTTAGCGTTCATTTCGCTGGAGAGGTGAAAGATTTCAATGTCGAAGAATATGTTTCTGCCAAAGAGGCGCGCCATATGGATACCTTTATCCATTACGGCATTGCTGCTGGTACGCAAGCCATTCGCGACTGTGGTTTAGAGATCACCGAACAAAACGCTGAGCGTATTGGCGTCATGGTTGGCTCCGGTATCGGTGGCCTACCTATGATTGAGGAAACGGGCGCTGAGTTATTGGCTCGTGGCCCTCGTCGTATCTCCCCTTTCTTTGTTCCAGGCTCCATCATCAATATGATTTCTGGCCACCTCAGCATTTTGTTTGGTCTCAAAGGTCCAAACGTGGCTGCGGTAACAGCCTGTACAACGGGTTTACACAGCATTGGATTGGCTGCACGCTTAATTCAGTACGGTGATGCTGATGTCATGGTTGCTGGCGGTGCTGAATCTACTATCTCCGCATTAGGAGTTGGTGGGTTTGCTTCTGCAAGAGCGCTTTCTACTCGCAATGATGATCCTGCTACCGCATCACGCCCTTGGGATAAAGACCGCGATGGTTTTGTTCTGGGTGAAGGCGCAGGTGTAGTTGTGATTGAAGAGTATGAGCACGCTAAAGCCCGTGGCGCAAAAATCTATTGCGAATTACTGGGCTTCGGTATGAGCGGTGACGCTTATCACATGACTGCACCAAATATGGATGGCCCCCGTCGTTGCATGGTGAATGCAATGCGCGATGCCAAACTCAATCCAGATCAAATTCAGTATTTAAATGCTCACGGAACTTCTACGCCTTTGGGCGACAAGAATGAAACCGAAGCGATTAAAGCTGCTTTGGGCGATCATGCCAAAAAGGCTTTAATTAACTCTACCAAGTCGATGACTGGCCACCTTTTGGGCGGCGCCGGTGGCTTGGAGTCTGTTTTCACGATTTTGGCTCTTCATAACCAAAAATCACCACCTACTATCAATATCTTCAATCAAGATCCTGAGTGCGACCTGGACTACTGCGCCAATACCGCTAGGGATGTGAAGATTGACCATGCAGTCAAAAACAATTTTGGCTTTGGGGGTACTAACGGTACCTTGATTTTTGGCAAGCTGACCTAATATTCTTAATATCTTCATTGTTGGTTTTCACCAAGTAGGTCTATAGCATTATGAAAAAGTATTTAATTGCGCTCTTGGCTATCTTTGGTCTGGGGCAAGTTGCGTTTATTCCGCCTGCATTAGCTCAAAATCCTCGAGTCACTATTCCTGACTTTGCGGATTTGGTTGAACGCGCAAGTCCTGCAGTTGTCAATATTCGTACCACTGAAAAAGTAGTAGTGCAGCAAGCGCAAGGTGGCATTCCTGGGATGCCAGAAGATCAAGCGGAATTCTTTCGCCGTTTCTTTGGCGTACCTATTCCAGGAATTCCTAACGGACCTAAACCGGCGCAACCTAATCCAGGCAAGCCGCAAGAAGCAGATCGTGGCGTAGGCTCTGGTTTCATTATTGAATCCAATGGTTTGATTTTGACTAACGCTCACGTTGTTGAAGGTGCCACTACTATTTATGTAACTCTGACTGATAAGCGCGAGTTCAAAGCAAAGTTGCTTGGTATGGATAAGCGCACTGATGTTGCGGTTGTGAAAATTGAAGCACGTGATTTACCAAAGCTACCTTTAGGTGATTCATCCAAGGTGCGTGTAGGTGAATGGGTGCTAGCAATTGGCTCCCCGTTCGGCCTTGAGAACACGGTGACTGCAGGTATTGTGTCGGCGAAGAGTCGCGATACAGGTGACTACTTACCTTTTATTCAGACTGACGTTGCTGTGAATCCAGGAAACTCCGGAGGACCACTTTTAAATACTGCTGGTCAAGTGATTGGTATCAACTCGCAAATATTTAGTCGCTCTGGTGGCTATATGGGTATCTCTTTTGCAATTCCGATTGATGAGGCAATGCGTGTTGCAGATCAATTGCGCACTAATGGCAAGATGACTCGTGGTCGAATTGGTGTTGCTTTGGGTGAAATGACAAAAGAAGTTGCTGAGAGTCTTGGTTTAGGTAAACCTCGTGGTGCATATGTTCGCAATGTCGAGCCAGGTGGACCAGCAGCAGCTGGTGGCATTGAAGCGGGTGATGTGATTCTGAGTTTCAACGGGCGCGAGATTTCTAAATCAACCGACTTACCCAGAGTAGTTGGCGAAACGAAGCCAGGCACTTCCGTGCCAGTTCAAGTTTGGCGTAAAGGTGGAACCCGTGATTTAACAGTTACCGTAACTGATACCGAATCTACTCAGGCGGCTAATAAAAAGGCAGATGCCCCTGCGGCAAATGGCAATAGCGCCAATACCCTGGGAGTTGTTGTTGGTGAACTATCGGATGCCAAAAAGAAGGATTTGAATATCAAGGGCGGGGTTGAGGTAACCGGTTTAGGGGATGGCCCTTTGGCAAAAGCGGGGATTCGACCAGCTGACGTCATTATTCGGGTGGCAGATGCTGATATTACAAGCGTTAAGCAGTTTGAGGCTCTAGTTAAGGGTTTGGACGCCAATAAGGCTGTACCGGTCTTTATCCGCCGCGCTGACAGTACTTTAGTCGTTCCTGTAAGGCCTAAATAACCCCATTTTGGGCCTAAAAAAGCGGTTTGGCGCCTTTTAGGCGCCACCCATTACAATCACTTTAAGACGACTTTTTGCAGCGCATCATCGTGGTGCGTTCTGACAAGGCGTTTTTTGAATGACCTATTAAGACGCTATGGATTTAATCCGCAATTTTTCTATCATCGCCCATATCGATCACGGCAAATCGACGCTTGCTGATCGCATTATTCAGCTCTGTGGCGGTCTCTCCGATCGTGAAATGGAGGCCCAAGTTCTAGACTCAATGGATATTGAGCGTGAGCGCGGCATCACTATTAAGGCGCAAACCGCAGCTTTAAATTACAAAGCCAAAGACGGCAAGATTTACCATATCAACCTGATTGACACCCCGGGACACGTCGACTTCTCTTATGAGGTCAGTCGCTCTTTGTCTGCCTGTGAAGGTGCGTTGTTAGTCGTAGATGCGAGTCAAGGTGTTGAGGCGCAAACGGTTGCCAACTGTTACATGGCGCTTGAGTTGGGCGTTGAGGTTGTACCAGTACTCAATAAGATTGACTTGCCCCAAGCCGATCCTGAGCGCGCTAAAAAAGAAATTGAAGACGTCATTGGTATCGATGCTTCTGAGGCCGTCACCTGCTCAGCCAAAACAGGTTTGGGTGTTGCGGATGTCATCGAGGAAATGATCGCCAGAGTGCCGCCGCCAAAGGGTAATGCAGAAGATCCATTGCAAGCCTTGATTATTGACTCCTGGTTTGATAATTACGTAGGCGTTGTCATGTTGGTGCGCGTTGTGAATGGCACCTTAAAACCAAAAGAAAAAATCACCTTGATGGCTAATGGTTCAAGCCATTTAGTCGAGCATGTAGGCGTGTTTAGTCCGAAGTCAGTCGATCGTCCAGAGTTATCTGCTGGTCAAGTGGGTTTTGTGATTGCCGGCATTAAAGAATTAAAGGCCGCCAAGGTTGGTGACACCGTGACACATACTCCTGGGCAGCAAGGGCGAGTTCCTGCAGCCGAGCCACTGCCCGGTTTTAAAGAAGTGAAGCCCCAAGTTTTTGCTGGCCTATATCCAGTAGAAGCGAGTGAATACGATCAGTTGCGTGAGTCCCTTGAAAAGCTCAAGTTAAACGACGCCTCACTCTTGTATGAGCCAGAGGTATCTCAGGCTTTAGGTTTTGGATTCCGCTGCGGCTTCTTAGGTTTGTTGCACATGGAGATTGTGCAAGAGCGTTTAGAGCGTCAGTACGGCATGAATCTCATCACGACTGCTCCAACGGTGGTGTACCAAGTGGAGCAGTCTGATGGCACGCTCATGATGGTGGATAACCCGTCGAAGATGCCTGAGGCCAGCAAGATCAATACGATTCTTGAGCCTATCGTGACAGTTAATCTATACATGCCGCAAGAGTATGTAGGGGCGATGATTACCTTGTGCGTCGGTAAGCGTGGTATTCAGATGGACATGAATTACTTAGGTCGTCAGGTCAAGCTCACTTATGAGTTGCCGATGGCCGAGATTGTTTTGGACTTCTTTGACAAAATGAAATCCATCTCACGCGGATATGCCTCAATGGATTACGAGTTCAAAGAATATCGCCCAGCAGATGTTGTTAAGGTCGATATCCTGATTAATAGTGAGCGGGTAGATGCCCTCTCTGTGATTGTTCACCGCAGCAATAGTCAACATCGCGGGCGCGAAGTGGTAGCCAAGATGCGCGGCATTATTCCTCGTCAAATGTTTGATGTGGCTATTCAGGCGGCAATTGGCAGCAATATTGTTGCGCGTGAAAACGTCAAGGCATTGCGTAAGAACGTATTGGCTAAGTGCTACGGTGGTGACATCTCCCGTAAACGTAAGTTATTAGAGAAGCAAAAAGAAGGTAAGAAACGTATGAAGCAAGTCGGTAACGTGGAAATTCCACAAGAAGCCTTCTTGGCTATTCTGCAGGTGGAGGATTAATGAACTTTGCTCTAGTCCTTTTTATCTTGGTGATTATTTCTGGAATCGCTTGGGTTGCTGACAAATTGCACTTTGCCCCGCAAAGACGTTTGGCTGGTATTGACCGTATGCCTTTGTGGCTTGAATACACAGCAGGTTTCTTCCCAGTAATTTGTGCGGTATTTGTATTGCGCTCTTTTATCGCTGAGCCTTTTAAGATCCCTTCTGGCTCAATGATCCCTACATTACAAATCGGCGACTTCATTTTGGTCAATAAATTTACCTATGGAATTCGTTTACCGGTGCTCAATCAAAAAGTCGTTGACTTGGGATCACCCAAGCGCGGTGATGTTGTCGTGTTTCGTTACCCACGTGATGAGTCGGTGGATTACATCAAGCGCATAGTGGCCTTGCCGGGTGACGAAATCACTTATGAAAATAAGCGCCTGACTATTAATGGTCAGCCTCTGCAATATAGTGGTGGCGAGCCGTATCTCGATCCCGAGAATATGCGCTATGCCAAACGTTTCACAGAGACTTTCCCAGCAGACTTAAGCGGCAATCGTCATGACATCCTCAATGACCCAGATCGTCTAGCCACCGTATTTCCGACTGAACGTTTTCCAGGTTCTGAGTTCTGCCAGTACCAGCAGTCTGGCGTAACTTGCAAAGTACCTCCAGGGCATTACTTCGCGATGGGTGATAACCGTGACAACAGTGCAGACTCACGTTATTGGGGCTTTGTACCGGATAAAAACATTGTCGGTAAGGCCTTCTTTGTTTGGTTGAACCTGGGTAATCTTGGCCGCATTGGTGGATTCGAGTAAATATTATGAATGCGCGCGCCGTTATCGAAACTGGACCGTTGCAAGAGCGCCTTGGCTATACCTTCAAGAAGCCGGAGCTACTAAATCAAGCGCTAACTCATCGTAGTCATAGCAAGAAAAATAACGAGCGCTTGGAATTTCTGGGCGACTCTATTCTGAATTGCGTTGTTGCTGAAATGCTCTATGAGCGTTATTCAGATTTAGATGAGGGCGACCTCTCTCGCGTACGTGCAAACTTAGTAAAGCAACAAGCTTTATACGAAATTGCCCAAACTTTATCCTTGTCGGATTACTTGCGCCTGGGCGAAGGTGAGTTGAAGAGCGGTGGCTTCCGTCGCCCCTCTATCCTTGCTGATACCTTAGAAGCGGTGACTGGTGCGATCTTTATGGATGGTGGTTTTGATGCAGCTAAGGCCAGCTTAGGTAAGCTGTATTCCATCATCTTGGCGCACGTTGATCCTAAAACCTTAGGTAAGGACGACAAAACTTTATTGCAAGAATGCTTGCAAGGCTATCAATTGCCATTGCCGACCTATAACGTTACCGGCACTACTGGTGCTGCACACAATCAGCAGTTTGAGGTGGAGTGCTTGATTCCTAGTCACAAAGTGGCAGTCAAAGGTGAGGGTGCCTCGCGCCGTGCAGCTGAGCAAGCCGCAGCAAAGTTGGCCTTGATTGCTATGCTCAAGGCTTTGCCGCAAGAATCTCGTAAACCTAAGAAGACTCGGTCGGCCAAAAAGAAGGCAGCCAAAAAGGAAGTGACCGAAGAGCAGTTCAACCTTAAGCTGAAGGGCTAATCGTGTTTAGATGCGGCACCATCGCCATTGTTGGGCGTCCTAATATGGGTAAATCAACCCTTCTGAATGCATTGGTTGGTCAGAAGATCAGTATTACCTCTCGCAAGGCGCAAACTACACGCCACCGTATTTTGGGTATTCAGAATCGCGAAGAAGCGCAGTTTATCTTTATCGATACCCCAGGCTTTCAGACACGTTTAATGAACACCTTAAATAAAGCGCTGAATCGCACTGTAACCACCGCCTTGCAAGACGTGAATGTCGCCTGCTTCGTGGTTGAGGCTGGGTACTTTGGTGAAGATGATAAAAAGGTATTAAAGCTCCTGCCGGATGACTTACCAGTTGTTCTGGTCTTAAATAAGTTGGACTTGTTTAACAGCCGCTTTCAGACTCCATCAGAGCGTGACCAAGCACTCCTTAGCTTCATTAAAGATATGGCTCGCCCTTGGTGCGAACTAGGTGGCCATGAAGATCAGAAGTGTGAGTTTGCTGAGATCGTGCCGATGAGCGCCAAGAGTCCTGGTGATATTGAAAGATTGTTAGATGTTCTCGAGGGTTATCTGCCTGAGGCTGAGGCTGTCTATGATGGCGACACTATTACCGATCGTAGCGAGCGCTTCTTAGCTGCTGAGATTCTGCGTGAAAAAGTATTCCGCTTTACTGGTGAAGAACTGCCTTACACCAGCACGGTAGTGATCGATCAGTTCAAGATGGATGGCAAGATGCGTCGCATTGCCGCAACCATTTTGGTTGATCGCGATAGCCACAAGGCAATGATCATTGGTCAAAAGGGTGAGCGTCTCAAGAAGATTTCTACTGATGCCCGCATCGATATGGAAAAGCTCTTTGACGGCAAGGTCTTTTTAGAGACTTGGGTTAAGGTCAAGCGTGGCTGGGCAGATGATCGAGCTGAATTGCGGGCTCAAGGTCTGGAATAAGTTTCATGGCCTCGATTCGCATTGCTGACGAGCCTGCTTTTGTATTGCATAGCATTCCCTATAAAGAGACCAGCTTAATTCTGGATGTCTTTACTCGGCAATATGGCCGTATGGCTTTAATTGCTAAGGGCGCCAAGCGTCCGCACTCCACACTAAGGCCGGTATTGCAGCGCTTCCAGCCACTGCTTGTTTCTTGGAGTGGTAAATCAGAGCTCCGCACTTTAACGAAGTCAGAGTGGGTGGGAGGTATGCCTTCTTTGGTTGGCGATGCTTTACTCTGCGGCTTCTATCTCAATGAATTGCTCGTCAAGTTTTTAGCGCGTGAAGATGATTACGAAAGGCTTTACGATCGCTATTCCGAGACTATTAATGCTTTATCAAATCTGGAGTTCGAGTCTAAGGGCTTAGAAGAGATTTTGCGTCCATTTGAGTTGGCACTCTTGCAAGAGACGGGTTATGCGGCTGCCTTGGATCGCTGCGTTGAAACCAATGAAGCGCCCCTGGCTCAAGAGCAATACATCTATCAACCAGAGCGGGGTGTTCGCCCAGTTCAAGTGGATGATCCAGGACATTGGCCCGTTCTCACTGGGAAATCTCTTTTAGCAATTGCGGCGGGGGATTTCTCAGACCCTGAGACGCTTTCTGAGAGTAAGCAATTGATGCGTTTTCTTCTTGGCCTGCACTTGCAGGATCAGGTATTGACGACTCGCCAAATTTTGATTGATTTAAAGAAAATCTAGTAATCTACAGAGATGAGCAGCCATCCAAGCCTTGAACTGGGTATCAATATTGATCACGTCGCCACTTTGCGTAATGCAAGGGGTACGATCTATCCTGATCCACTGAGAGCAGCAGCCCTTGCTGAGGAGGCTGGCGCTGATTTAATTACTCTGCATTTACGAGAAGATCGTCGTCACATTAAAGATGCGGATTTATTGGCACTGCACCCACTCATTAAAACGCGCATGAATTTAGAGTGCGCAGTGACGCCCGAAATGATTGATATCGCATGCAAGGTTAAGCCACACGATGTGTGCCTGGTTCCGGAGAAGCGTGAAGAAGTTACAACAGAAGGTGGTTTGGATGTCTTAGGGCATTTTGAGGCGGTGAAAGCCGCTACAAAAAAATTAGTTGATGCTGGTATTCGAGTATCTCTATTTATTGATCCAGAAGAAAAACAAATCCAAGCAGCTAAAGAAGTTGGTGCAACCGTAGTGGAATTGCATACCGGTCGTTACGCCGATTTATCTGGCATCGACCAGGCTAAAGAGTTAGAGCGTATTCGTAAGGCTGCAATATTCGGAAAAAGTATCGGGCTCAGAGTCAATGCCGGTCATGGTTTGCATGAAGGTAATGTGAAACCGATTGCGGCAATTGCAGAATTATCTGAACTCAATATTGGTCATGCCATTGTTGCTGAGGCCTTATTTAAGGGTTGGCAAAAAGCAATTATCGACATGAAAGCCTTGATGGATCAGGGCAGAGCCAGCGCTTAAGTATTAATAACAGCAAATAACAAAAAAGCCATTACAGTCAATATGATCATCGGTATCGGCACAGATATTCTACAGATTGAGCGCTTACAAGCGGCGTACGATCGCACTAATGGCCGCCTAGCTGAAAAAATTCTGGGGCCAGATGAGATGTTAGTTTTTAAACACCGACTTGCCAGAAATCACAAGCGTGGTATTGCATTCTTAGCCACCCGTTTTGCTGCCAAGGAGGCCTTCTCAAAAGCGATTGGTTTGGGAATGAGAATGCCGATGACTTGGCGTTCACTCCAAACCCTAAATGAGCCTAGTGGCAAGCCAATTACTTCTTACTTAGGAGCTTTGGCGCTATTTATGAAAGAAAAAAATTGGGAAGCTCACGTTACTGTGAGTGATGAGCAAGATATGGCAATTGCACATGTCATCGTTACTCAAAAGTAAATAAAAACTACAGTTGAAATAGAGGAAGAAATGAGTAAGTCAACCATGACCCCCGGCCCAATCACTCTAGATGTAGTTGGTCTGGAATTAAATGCCGAGGATCGTCGGCGCATCTTGCATCCCCTAACTGGCGGCGTTATTTTATTCGGTAGGAACTTTGCCAATCGTCAGCAACTTACTAAATTAACTGCTGCCATTAAGAAGTTGCGTCCTGATGTGCTTATATCCATTGATCATGAGGGTGGTCGAGTACAGCGCGCAAGAACTGATGGCTTTACCCATTTACCAGCTATGCGTAAATTGGGTGAATTGTGGAGCGCTAAAAATAAATCAACCCATGCTGCAGAATCTGCTGCTATCGCAATGGCTGCTGCTACAGCCTGTGGATATGTGCTTGCTACTGAACTACGTGCTTGTGGAGTTGACTTCAGTTTTACACCAGTGCTGGATTTAGATTTTGGTCGCAGTGGCGTGATTGGCGATCGGTCTTTTAGCCGTGATCCACAAATAGTCTTTGCTTTGTCGAAGAGTCTGAATGAAGGTTTGCGTTTTGCTGGCATGGCCAACTGCGGCAAGCATTTCCCTGGGCATGGCTGGGCTGAGGCTGATTCGCACGTAGCTATTCCGGTAGACGAGCGCTCGTTAAAAGAAATCTTGAGTGATGATGCTAAGCCGTATGAATGGCTCGATTTGAGCTTGGCATCGGTGATGCCGGCACATGTGATCTATCCAAAGGTAGATAAGAACCCAGCAGGATTTTCAAAGATCTGGCTCCATTCCATCCTCCGTCAAGAATTAGGCTTTGAGGGTGTGATCTTTAGTGATGATCTGTCGATGGAGGGTGCAAGTGTTGCAGGGTCAGTAGTGAAGGGCGCTGAAATGGCCTTAGATGCTGGTTGCGATGCAGTGTTAATCTGCAATCGCCCAGATCTTGCGGATCAATTGCTCTCCAAACTCAAGGTCTCAAAAGCAAAACAATCTGAATCTGCGGTACGTTTAAATCGTCTGATGCCGGTGGCGCCAGCGCCGACATGGAGTGAGTTGCAGAACGAGGCTCAGTACCAGCACGCTAAAGGCTTACTTGCGCAGTTAAGTCTGATTGCTGAATAAGTAAATATTGGTCTGTAGAAATAAAAAAGCCCGGCATGCCGGGCTTTTTAACATCTTTAGCTAGTTAATTACAAATTAGTTAGCGCGGCTACGATATTCGCCAGTCCGAGTATCGATCTCGATCTTGTCGCCAGTATTGCAGAACAATGGAACTTGCAATTCATAGCCAGTTGCCAATTTTGCGTTCTTTAATACCTTGCCTGAGCTGGTATCACCTTTAACCGCTGGCTCTGTGTAGATGATTTCGCGAACCAATGAGTTTGGCATTGCTACTGAGAGTGCTTTACCTTCGTAGAACACCACTTCACATGGCATGCTTTCTTCGAGATAGTTCAATGCATCACCCATGAACTCAGCTTCAACTTCGTACTGGTTGTATTCAGTATCCATAAACACATACATTGGATCTGCGAAATAAGAATAAGTACATTCTTTCTTATCAAGAATCACAACATCAAACTTGTCATCCGCTTTGTAAACGCCTTCGTTTGGCGCGCCAGTTAACAAATTCTTAAATTTCATTTTCACAACAGAGGAGTTGCGGCCAGAGCGGCTGTATTCTGCTTTTAAAACGACCTGGGCATCGGTGCCGATCATCACTACGTTACCAACGCGGAGTTCTTGTGCTGTTTTCATCTTGCTATTCCTGGGGGCAGAGCTAATTTTCTGCGGTTTTAATCAAAAACAAGATTGTAACCGCCCGCAAGCCTTTATTGCTTGGGATTAGGCGACAAAGCGGATTAAACGTGCTGGCAAGCCGCCATCCGCTTGTTTTTCTAGTAAATGGGTGCGCCAGTGCTTGGCATGCGCATTCCAAGCATCCAGGCTGCCAAACCATTCACCGGGCATTGCCCAGGTCATGGCGGCAATGGTAGCCAACCTTAATTCTTGGCTAGCCTCTTCCAGATATAGATCCAGAAACGCTGCTAATTTCACTTCATGGGCGCGATCTTCTTGTGGATAGATGTGCCAAATAAATGGTTTGCCCGCAAGCTGCGCTCGCACAAAAGAATCCTCTCCTCGCACAATGTTAAAGTCGCATTGCGATAGCACCCAGTCATATTCATCCTGAGATACAAATGGCATTGAGAGCAGCTGGATATTGTTGGGTAGAGAGATGGGGTGCTCTCCATAAAGACTGAGTTGCTCAGCATGACCATGAGCAAGTAAGACATCAAAATCTTCACCAAGACGGCCTAAGTCAGTTAGCCATTTTTTGAGAGGAGCGCCTGGGTAGCAAAAAACACTGATTCTTTTTGCCCCAGTACGCAGCTTGGACCAGGAAGCCTTCAGATCGTCAGGAATATTTTTTGCCACAAGATGACCTTCTGGTGGAATGGGGTCCAGCAATAGCCCACCCGCCTCATCCTGAAAGCCGGGAAAGAAAAAATATTTCGGAATGCCGTGTGATTGAGGTGAGGCCTTGCCATGAAAATCAATCACCCAGGGCTCTGCGCTCAAGTATTCCAAGTTAATGATGATGGGTTTGACCGGGGCGATAAATAGGCCTGCCAAGTAACGTTCTGGTAATTCACAACCAAAGGCCTCAATCACAACATCGGGTATTTTTACTGGGTGACGAGCATTAGCGTGACTAGCCTCCCATGGCTGCGTATCAATTTTTTGCTTAATGGATGGGTCTACTCCAGATGCGAGTAAATTAAGGGTTGGCAGGTCATCGCAAAAAATACGAACCTCTTGCCCATGATTGCTTGATAAGCTTCGGGCTAGACGCCAGCAAACACCGGCATCACCATAGTTATCGACGATTTGGCAGAAAATATCCCAACGCATGAGTAATTCGCTTTTCGAAACCCTTCAGCAGGATGTTAAACGGCTACCCGGATTGCCGGGGGTATATCGCTTTTTTGATGAAGTGGGACATATTCTGTATGTAGGCAAAGCGCGCAACCTCAAAAAGCGTGTCTCTAGTTATTTCCAGCGTACCCAGTTATCACCGCGTATCGAGCTGATGGTGGGCAAAATTGCCCGCTATGAGACAACGGTAACACGGACTGAAACGGAAGCCCTTATTCTAGAGAACAATCTCATTAAAGAGTTGGCTCCCCCATTCAACATTCTCTTTCGTGATGACAAGTCTTATCCCTATGTGATGTTAACGGGGCATCAATTTCCCAGGTTAGCGTCATATCGTGGAAAAGTGGATAAGCGCAATCATTACTTTGGACCATTCCCGAATAGCTGGGCAGTACGCAATAGCGTGCAGATTCTTCAAAAAGTATTCCGCTTAAGAACTTGTGAGGATTCTGTTTTCAAGAATCGCAGCCGTCCTTGCCTCTTGCATCAAATTCATCGCTGCAGTGCCCCATGCGTCGGTCGCCTCAGTGTTGAGCAGTATGGGCAGGATGTTGCTCAAGCTACTCGATTTTTAGAGGGCGATCACAGCCGAGTGTTATCCGAGCTTGAAAAAGAAATGCACAAACATAGCGAATCAATGGAGTTTGAGATGGCTGCGGTGTTGCGAGATCGCATTGCTGACTTATCCAGTGTGTTGCAGCAACAGTCGATGGATACCGTTGCTGAGGGTGAGGGTGATGTGGATGTGATCGTTGTAGCGCAAATGGAGGGCATGGTTTGTGTGAACTTAGCAATGATTCGTGGCGGCCGTCACTTGGGTGATAGGGCGTATTTTCCCAAAGGTCTGCGCTCCACTTCCGGTGAGTTGCCATCCCCTGCGGAAATACTAGAGGCCTTTATTACGCAGCATTATTTAGAAGAGCATGCGGATGAAACTGCTGCCAATTTAATTCCACCTGTACTCGTTCTAAATCATGCCCTGCAATCAGCGAGTGATGATTTGACTCAACTCAATGAATCTCCGCCTGAAGATTTGCACGAGCTATTAAATGTACAAGCTGGTAGAAAAATTACTTTCTTGCACCAACCTCAAGGTCAAAGACGTCACTGGCTTGGAATGGCAGAGGGAAATGCGAAGATTGCACTTACTAAACGCTTAGTTGAGACGGGTGGACAGTTGGCTAGGGCACGTGCATTGGCTGATATCTTGAGCCTCGAATTGGAAAGTCTTGAGCAGTTGCGCATCGAATGTTTTGATATTAGCCACACCTCTGGTGAAGCAACCCAAGCATCTTGTGTGGTGTATGCCAAAAACGCGATGCAGTCGAGTGAGTATCGACGGTTCAATATTAATGACATCACACCAGGTGATGATTACGCAGCTATGCGCCAGGTCTTGCAGAGACGCTATGCTAATTTTCAAGAACTGCCTGTTGAAAAGATTCCTCAAGTGATTTTGATTGACGGCGGCAAAGGCCAGGTAGAAATGGCAAGACAAGTTCTTTCTGAATTTGGCATGGATGTGGGTTTGATTGTGGGTGTTGCTAAGGGTGAAGGTCGTAAGGTTGGACTGGAAACACTCATATTTGCAGATGGACGTAAGGAGTTGGAGTTGGGTATCGACAGTGCAGCATTACTATTAGTAGCTCAGATACGGGATGAGGCGCACCGCTTTGCGATTACCGGCATGCGCGCTAAACGCGCTAAGGCTAGGACAATCTCCCGGCTAGAGGAGATTGAGGGCATTGGTGCCAAGCGTCGTCAAAAGTTATTGGCTCGTTTTGGTGGCTTAAAGGGCGTCTCTAATGCCAGTATCGAAGAGATTGCCAGTGTTGAAGGCGTCTCTTTGACGCTTGCTGAACAGATATATCGTCAGCTTCACTAGGAGCATTGACCGTTCTTGGGTTATGCTTATCCAATGCCTTTCAATCTACCGATCGCCCTAACCTGGTTGCGTGTTGCTGCGATTCCGCTATTGGTAGCTATTTTTTATCTTCCCAATTCCTGGCTTACTCCGTTTGATAAGAATTTGATTGCCGCAATCATCTTTATCTCTGCCGCCATTACTGATTGGTTAGATGGTTTCTTGGCCCGCCGTTTAAAACAAGAATCGGCATTTGGCCAATTTTTAGATCCGGTTGCAGACAAGCTGATTGTTGCAGCTGCACTATTGGTTTTATTGAATATGGATCGAGTGCAAGTTTGGGTTGCACTCATCATCATTGGTCGTGAAATCACGATCTCCGCTCTGAGAGAGTGGATGGCTTTATTAGGGGCCGGAAAAAGTGTGGCAGTTCATATGGTTGGTAAGCTCAAAACGACTGCTCAACTCGTAGCCATTCCCTTTTTATTGCTCAATGACACCTTATTTGGTTGGTTAAATTGTGCGCAAGTAGGTACCTGGTTAATTTGGATTGCCTCCTTTTTAACCCTTTGGTCGATGTTCTATTACATGAAAAAGGCGTTGCCTCAGCTCGCTGGAAAAATAGACTAGGCGTTGTAAAGCCCAGCCAGTTAAGCTTTTCAGGGAGGTTGAATTCCCTTGGCTTTTAGGTTTTGTTGGGAATAATGCTTTCTTGCAGATTGTTTGTTAAACTATTGCCCTGTTATGCGGGAATAGCTCAGCTGGTAGAGCGATACCTTGCCAAGGTATAGGTCGGGAGTTCGAACCTCCTTTCCCGCTCCAAGTTCCATGGGAAGCCCTCAAAAGCTTCCCATTTTTGATTCAAGAGTATGGCGCGTTGGCCGAGTGGTTAGGCAGGAGCCTGCAAAGCTTCGTACGGGGGTTCGATTCCCTCACGCGCCTCCAATAATTTGTCTTGACGAATTAGGTACATCACCTAAAATACTTTTAACTATCGTAAGTAAAAAGCGTCAACCACCTTAATCAAATATAACCCACATGATCACAATTCAAACTTTGAAAATCAGTGCCCTCGCATTATTTTTATCAGCACTCTTGGGCGCATGTGCTAGTTCGGGAGATTCTCCAACTGGTACAGCGGAAGAGATTCAAGAAGTGCAGTCCCAACTTTTGGGTGACATGCCTTTGCCGCAAGGCGCAAGACTGTCTGGTGGTGATTCCATCATTATTGGCCGTGGCAACGAATGGGTTGGTAGAGCGGTAGTCAATGCACTTCAAGGTGCAACTGATGTCTACGCATTTTTCCAATCAGAATATCCAAAGGGTGGGTGGACAACAGTGACTGCTGTGAAAGCAAAAACGAGTATTTTGGTTTTCACTAAAGGCGATAGAACTGCTACTGTTGAAATCGTGGATGGATCTCTCGGCGGCCCTAAGTCAGTCATCATCGTGACCTCTTCACCAAAGAATGCAAACGTAGTTGCTCCAACTCGTAAATGATTTGACTGAGTAAGGTAGTAAATAAAAAAGGCCTCTAACAAGAGGCCTTTTGCTTTAGCGGCTTGAGCTTACAGCCCTTCAGCTCTTATCAGGCCAACTGCCTGGCCTTCAATAGCAAAGTTGGGCTGACGATCGTCAACCAAAATGTTTTTGAAGTCTGGATTCTCTGCTTGTAATTCGATGACCATTCCGTTTGCAGTTTTCTTTTGTTGCCAACGCTTCACAGTCACTTCATCATCAAGGCGAGCAACAACAATGTCACCGTTGCGAACTTCAGTTGTTTTTCTGACTGCTAAATAATCACCATCCAAAATACCCGCATCGCGCATGCTCATTCCTTTTACTTTTAATAAGTAATCAGCACCTTTGCTAAATAAATTGGGGTCAACTGGAACATGCTTTTCAATATGTTCCACAGCCATGATTGGAGATCCAGCGGCAACACGACCAATTAATGGCAATGTGAGTTGTTGCAATGCGCCTGACGGTAAAGAAAGTTGGCGGTATTTATTGCTATTGTGCGATTGATTAAATCGTTGCGGAATTCGAATGCCGCGTGAAGTGCCGGGAGTTAATTCGATGTAACCTTTTTTGGCAAGTGCGCGCAAATGTTCTTCGGCAGCATTGGCAGAAGCAAATCCAAGTTGCGTGGCTATTTCTGCACGAGTGGGTGGCAGACCGCTTTCATCGATGGCCTTAGTAATCAGCTCCAAAATCTCATTCTGACGTGGAGTGAGCTTGGGGAGGGCAGTCAGCCCCTCCGGAAAATCAACTGTATTTATGTCCATACTGGGATTGTATACAGCAGTATTTGATAGATCAAGCTATTTAAGGGGGATAATGAGGTATGAGCTCTCAACAAAATACTTCCGAAACCTCACCTCACATCTTGGTGTTGGGAATGGGCGGCACGATTGCCGGTTTGGCGCCGAGCCCGACAGATAAACCTATGCAATATGAAGCTGGCCAGGTCGAAGTCGCCTCCTTACTTACCCATATTCAATCTGCCGTCCCAGAAGGCATTAGCTTAGTTTCAAGGCAGGTTGCCAATATCAATAGCCGCAGCCTGACAGAGCCCCTATTGACCTTACTTGGCGAGGCTGTAAGAGAGACCCTTGCTAATACCTTGGTTAAAGGGATAGTGGTCACTCACGGAACCGACACGATTGAAGAGACGGGTATCTTTTTGCAGCTGACTTGCGGTAAATATGCTCAAAATTTAGGCAAAAGAGTGATCTTAACGGGCTCCATGTTGCCGTCCAATGCCCCTAAGGCGGACGGTCCATCCAACTTGCTGGATGCTATTCGTTGGGCATCTAGCCCATTAGATGATTGCCCAGGCGGCATATATGCCGTAATGGATGGCAGGGGTTGTTTGGCTATGGACCTAGCAAAACGCCACGGTAGCGCCCTCAATGCGCCTATCCAAGCTTCTCCTAGCAGCTCAGTTGGGCTGATTAATCCATCCTGGCTGTCTGGGGTGAAGGCGGTTCAGGCGCTTTGGAGTGAGGATTTGCCCATTCCTAAAGAGGGCGAATGGTCTTGGGTAGAGATATTGACAAGCCATGCAGGTGCTCGCTCAGAAACGATTACCCATTGGCTGAACTCCAAAGTAAAGGGCTTGGTCCTTGCGGGTTCTGGCATGGGATGCTTTCATGATGCTTGGAGAGATCCCTTGGGAGCAGCGGTAAAGCATGGAATTGCCTTGGTGAGAACTACAAGAACGGGCGCGGGTGAAACCCTATCTGATTTGCCTGAAAAAGACATTGGCGGGTGTTTGGCATCAGGCAGTCTTACTGCTCCTAGGGCCAGAATTGCACTCCAGCTAGCGTTGAATGCAGAAAAACAAGCCCAAGTAGCTGGTAAATCCCTGACTTGGCAGGATTTTTTTGCTAGAATAGCGGTCTTGCCTGTAATACGGTAAGTGCTGAAAAGCAGTTGTAAAAGTGTTGTTAGCAGTACCTACAATTTGTTACTACCTTGTCACACTGGCGCTGAGTTCACAACCATCAGAACTTAGCAAGACGCCCAGGTGACTCTATCCTTAAGGAGTGTTAGATGCGTCATTATGAAATCGTCTTTATCGTCCATCCGGACCAAAGCGAGCAAGTGCCAGCGATGATCGATCGTTACAAAGCTACATTAGCAGCTGCGGGCGGCAAAATTCATCGTATGGAAGACTGGGGTCGTCGTCAGATGGCTTACATGATCGACAAGCTTGCTAAAGCCCATTACGTTTGCATGAACATTGAGTGCGACCAGAAAACTCTGGAAGAGCTCGAGCATGCGTTCAAATTTAACGATGCTGTTTTGCGTCACCTCATCATCAAGACTAAGAAAGCTGAAACAGAGCCTTCCATCATGATGAAAGAAGTACAACGTGAAGAAGCGCGTAAATCTGCTCAAGCCGACGCTCCTGTAGCGACAGCTTAAGTTAGAAATTTGAAGAGGAATACACAGACTAGAAAACGTATCAGAGAAGCGGAGCGGCGTTGAATCATTTCACCCTCACTGCAATCTTGGTATCTAAAGACGCGATTCGATTTACACCAGCAGGAATACCGGTGATGCATTGCCAGCTAGAACATAGCGGCCAAGCAAACGAGGTAGGAGTGGCAAGGAAAATTCAGATGAACGTTGAAGCCATCACAATCGGTCCGATACAAAAGGACTTAGAGCGAATGGATTTGGGAACTGAGGCAGTGTTTGAAGGATTCTTAGCACCCAAGACTCTACGTAATCAAAGACTTGTTTTCCATATTACCCATATTCAATTGAAAAATTAAAGAGGAAATCATCATGGCGTTTGGAAAGAAACCCGATTTCAAAAAGAAACCAGCTCAGAACCCATTGTTCAAGCGTAAGCGTTATTGCCGTTTCACTGTTGCTGGCGTAGAACAGATTGATTACAAAGATGTAGATACATTGAAGGACTTCATTGGCGAAAACGCCAAGATCACCCCTGCTCGTTTGACAGGCACAAAAGCAAAGTATCAGCGTCAGTTAGACACTGCTATCAAGCGTGCTCGTTACTTGGCTTTATTGCCATTCTCCGATCAACATAAGAAATAATTGGGAGCCCTCAATGCAAATCATTCTTTTAGAAAAAGTAACTAACCTGGGCAACCTTGGCGACGTGGTTCGCGTTAAAGACGGTTTCGCTCGTAACTTTTTAATCCCACAACGCAAAGCGCGTCGTGCAACTGAAGCAGCAATTGCTGATTTTGCAGTTCGTCGTGCTGAGTTGGAAAAATTAGCTGCTGAGAAATTGGCTGCTGCTGAAGTAGTTGGCGCAAAGCTCAAAGATTTGGTTCTCGAAATCGGTCAAAAAGCGGGTGTTGACGGTCGTTTGTTTGGTTCTGTAACCAATCATGACATCGCTGATGCTTTGAAAGCTAAAGGCTTCACAATTGAGAAGTCTTCAGTTCGCATGCCTACTGGCCCATTGAAAATGGTTGGTGATCACCCTGTAGCGGTTGCTGTTCATACCGACGTAGTTGCAGACATCACTATTCGTGTAGTTGGCGAGCAAGCTTAAGTTTTAGATCTGTAAACTAGCCACATGGCTGAATCCCGTTCACGTTCCGTTACGCTGAATCCTGGCATGATGGGTTCTGGGGATGCAGTTGTGCAGGCTTTAAAAGTCCCGCCGCATTCTGTAGAAGCCGAGCAATCTTTGCTCGGCGGTCTACTGATCGATAACTCCTCTTGGGATAACCTGGGTGGAGTATTAAACGATAAAGATTTCTATCGCCCCGAACATGCTTTGATCTACAAAGCGATTGCTCGTTTGGTTGGCGACAATCATCCCGCTGACGTCATTACTGTTCATGATGCAATTAAATCTGAACAGGGTGGTGATTTGGTTGGTATTGATTACCTAAATTCATTGGCGCAAAACACTCCCAGTGCTGCGAACATTAAAGGCTATGCCGATATTGTTCGTGACCGCAGTATTTTGCGTCGCTTGATCGAAGTTTCGGACAGCATTGTTAATTCTGCATTCGTTCCTGAGGGACGTACGGTAAGAACTTTGTTGGATGAAGCTGAATCACGCATTCTTCAGATTGGCGAAGAAGGTAGTCGCAAAGCTGACTATCTTGAGATTGAGCCTTTACTGAAAGCTGTTGTTGCCCGTATTGATGAGCTATACAACCGCCAAGGCGGTAGCGACATCACTGGTATTGCAACTGGCTTCATAGATTTAGATAAGCAAACTAGTGGCTTGCAAAAAGGCGACTTGGTGATTATTGCCGGAAGGCCGTCGATGGGAAAAACGGCGATGGCGCTGAACATTGCTGAAAACGTAGCTTTAGCCGAAGGTTTGCCAGTAGTTATATTTTCCATGGAGATGTCGGGTGAGCAATTAGCCGCACGTCTATTAGGTTCAGTAGGGCGCGTTGATCAAAGTCGCATGCGTACTGGTAAGTTACAAGATGATGAGTGGCCTCGTGTTACAGATGCTATTGCTCGTTTAAGTAATACCCAAATTTTAATTGATGAGACTGGTTCTTTATCCAGCTTAGAGTTGCGTGCACGTGCACGTCGGATTGCCAGAAACTTTGGTGGAACTCTTGGTTTAGTAGTGATTGATTACTTGCAGTTGATGAGTGGCTCTGGTTCTGAAAACCGCGCAACCGAGATTTCTGAAATCTCACGCTCACTCAAATCACTCGCAAAAGAATTGCAGTGCCCAGTCGTTGCGCTCTCACAGTTAAATCGCGGCCTTGAGCAGAGGCCTAATAAGCGTCCGATCATGTCTGATTTGCGTGAGTCCGGTGCTATTGAGCAAGATGCAGACTTAATTATGTTCATCTATCGTGATGAGGTTTATCACCCAGATACCACTACTGATAAAGGTATAGCTGAGATCATCATCGGCAAGCAGCGTAATGGCCCAATTGGAACTATTCGGGTAAGTTGGCAAGGTCCATATACTAAGTTTGATAACTTAGCGATAGGCTCTGTGGGTTACTCTTCTGGTGGATACGAGCCGTTCTAAATAAATAAAACTAAATAAACAGATAAAGAAAAAGCCTCATACTGTGAGGCTTTTTTAATGCAAAAAATTAATCAGATCAAAACAGATTCAATAACTAATCTTATTTTCCGCCCTCACATTTCTTGATCGAGGCTGCTTTAGCTGCGCCATATAATGGTTTGCCATCTTTGCTGACTGCCTTAGCTTCGCAATCATTCGGCTTTGCATCGCCCATACATTTTTTAATGGAAGCATCCTTAGCTGCGCCATAGAGGGGTTTACCTTCTTTGCTCACTGCTTTGGCTTCACAGGCTGCTTGATCAGCAAAAGCATAAGTAGGAAGTGCAAAACTCAGTGCAATACTTAAAGCGATGATGATTTTTTTCATGACATCTCCAATTGTGAGTACTTCTTTTCGTGGACTGCTTAATAAAATACTGTAATCTAAATTAAGCTATTAGGAAACATGGGGAAAGTGCTATTAACCCTAAGGAATCTCAATATCAGGGCACCATACGACGTGCTTCAGTAAATTTAGCTGCCCAATAGGGTGATGTGATGTAGTCTAATCGCACAGTGCCACCAGCACTGGGGGCATGTACAAATCTACCTTGTCCTACATAAATTCCAGCATGAGAATATTTCTCACCAGTGGTATTGAAGAATACTAAATCGCCGGGGGCCGGGGGCTGCCCTTCGATGCTTATTCCCTTGGTGCTCATCAATTGAATAGTGCGCGGTAGTTTTACCCCAGCAGCTTTGTTATAGACATACACAATCAGCCCACTGCAATCAAAACCGCCTTTTGGGGTATTACCACCATATCGATAGGGCACGTCCACCAAGCCTACGGCTGCAATGGAGATATCTTCAGTGCCGACGCTAGTGTCTTGCTTAAATTGAGAAACTCTGGAGGAGGATCCTGATTTACCGCTGAATGTACTACATCCGCTTAGGGCAAATAAGCTACAAATAAAAATGCCGCACCCCAGGAGAGTGCGGCATGAGAGGGATTGCTTAGAGTGCGTCAGCAGCATGATCCGCAAGACGTGAACGCTCACCGCGCGCCAATGTCACATGTCCACCGTGACGCCAGCCTTTGAAGCGATCCACCACATAAGTTAAACCAGAAGAGCCTTCTGTTAAGTAAGGCGTATCAATCTGAGCAATATTACCCAAGCAAATAATTTTGGTTCCAGGGCCTGCACGGGTTACCAAAGTCTTCATTTGTTTAGGGGTTAAGTTTTGCGCTTCATCGATGATCACAAATTTGCTTACAAAAGTTCTGCCACGCATAAAGTTCATGCTCTTTACTTTAATGCGGGAGCGAATCAGCTCTTGAGTTGCAGCGCGACCCCATTCACCAGGACCGCCATCTTCGTTGCGCTGTAATACCTCGAGATTGTCATCAAATGCACCCATCCAAGGTTGCATCTTTTCTTCTTCGGTACCAGGGAGGAAGCCAATATCTTCGCCAACTGGCACTGTGGCACGAGTAATAATGATCTCGTTATAGCGTTTGCTATCAAGCACCTGCTCAAGACCGGCGGCCAATGCTAACAAGGTTTTACCAGTTCCTGCCTGGCCCAATAAAGTAACAAAATCCACATCCGGATTCATGAGCAGATTCATGGCAAAGTTCTGCTCACGGTTACGTGCAGTCACACTCCAAACATTATTTTTCTGATGAGAGAAGTCTCTGAGTGTTTGTAAGAGAGCAGTCTTGCCATTAATTTCTCTAACCTGTGCGTAGAAAGGTGTAGAGCCATCTGGATTTTCTTGATAGACAAACTGATTGACCAGCATGCTTTGTACTGATGGTCCAGTGACTCTATAGAACATGGTGCCAGATTTGGAGTCAGCCCAGCTTTCCATATCCTTGCCATGCTTAGGCCAAAAGTCGGCATTCAGTTGCATGACTCCGGCATACATCAAGTCGCGATCTTCTAAAACTTGGTCGTTGAAATAATCTTCAGCCGGTAAGCCAAGTGCGCGTGCCTTGATGCGCATATTGATATCTTTGGATACCAATACCACTTCTTGACCCTTACGAGTTTTTTGTAGTTCACTGACGACGGCAAGGATGAGGTTGTCGCCCTTACCTTCGGGCAAGCCTTCTGGCAAAGTCTGGGTAGTTAGTTTTGTTTGAAAGAATAAGCGACCCGTCACATCTTGGTTACCTAGCTTATTGAGTGGAATGCCGTCATCCAAAGTACCGCTAGTACCTGCGATCAACTGATCTAAGGATCTGCTGACAGTACGAGCATTGCGAGCTACCTCTGTCATGCCTTTCTTGTGGTTATCCAATTCTTCTAGAGTCGTCATCGGCAAATAGAGATCGTGCTCGGAGAAACGGAATAGGGAACTTGGGTCATGCATCAATACGTTGGTATCGAGAACAAATAAGCTCGGCGGTCCAGTACGAATTACGCGTTTAGGTTTTGCGGGTGTAGGTGCCTTGCTTTCGTTTCGCACATTAGAAGTGGGGCGATGATCCGCTTTGATTTTCTCGAGAGCTACTTCTGCAGCGGATAAATCTTCCTCTACGTCATTAGTCCAGTCAACAGCTTCCACTACCACTGGTTTTGCTTGAGCAGGGCGTTTCTTTAAGTCGGGAGTATCTTTGCGACTGAGTTTGACTTGATCAGCAATTTGAGTGGGGATTGGGGGCAGTGGCATGGACTCTCCTAAAAGAAAAAACCGCCAAGCAGATTGCATTGACGGTTTATTACGAAACTGGTTGTATTAAGGTCTGAAAAACGGAGGGGGTTGCTCCCCGTACCTGATCTGAGATATTCAGGTTTCTGATTCAAACGGATTGTCAGACTTTCCCGTCGATTACGGTGCATATGAGTCACTTTACCCCAAATTTTGGGGTTTGCAAGCACCTCAGATCAAATTATTGTAAAAATTATTTAGTGGCTTGGGCAGCCTGTAATACCTCTGTCACATGACCGGGTACCTTCAGGCCGCGCCACTCTTTTGCCAGCTTGCCAGAGGAGTCAAATAGAAAGGTGCTGCGCTCGACACCACGGACTTGCTTGCCATACATATTCTTCATCTTCATGACGCCAAAGATCTGGCAAAGCTTTTCTTCCGTGTCAGCAACTAGCTCAAACGGGAGCTCTAGTTTGCTGCGGAAATTGTCATGTGACTTGAGGCTATCTCGTGAAACGCCTACCACCAGAGTATTAGCTTTGGTAAATGCTTCAATGTTGTCTCTGAACTCGCCGGATTCGGCAGTACATCCCGGAGTCATATCTTTAGGGTAAAAATAAAGAACCAATTTTTTACCTTTTGCAGACGCAGGTGAAAACATCAATCCAGAGGTTGCTGGAATTGTGCACTGTGGCATAGGTTGACCGATAGCTACTGTCATGATGATCCTTCGTTGGTTGTTATCTCTGAGTTCTAGTTATTTTGAATGATTAAGTCGCCACTGCGATTGGGTATTTCACCCCAGGTCAGTGGTAATACCGCTATTTTATCGAGTTGCTTGGTGGCTTCCCAGGATTTATGAAGCTCGCCCATAGTGACGAGCTCATGACCTTGATTTAGCCATCCAGCTAGCAGCTGCTCGAACGCAGGCAATAGTTTTTGCCCCTCTAGTTCAGCGTGTAGTGTGAAGACTTGGTCATTTGGATTGCTTTGGGTGATTTCTAATAACTTTTTGACTGCGCCAAATTCATCAGCGCCATCGATGCCAATAAGTTCATCAAAGGTAGGGAGCGTTGTTGGGTATTGCACATGCTTTGCTTTTCCTGACGGTAATGCAAGGCGATAGGGCATGAGATTGGGTTCAGCTCTGCCATCCGAAGAATAGGCAATGCCCCATTGATCGAGTTGCTCAAAGGCGGCATCGTTCATTTGCCAGCCTGCGGCACCATAGGTTACCGGTGCATGACTGAAGATTTCTACAAAACGATCCCAGCTTTTTTGCATCATCGCTTTTGTCCAGGGTGTATCCTGATTACGAACTGCATCTTGCCAGGCAACGTGATCCCAAGTATGAATACCTGTCTCATGACCTGCTTTATCAATGGCACGCATTTCTGCAGCAGCTTTCTTGCCAATATCGGGGCCGGGAAGAAGTACACCGTATAAGAGCGTCTTAATCCCGTAGTGCTCTACAACAGAAGTGCGGCTAACTTTTTTCAGAAAGCCTGGACGGAAGACGCGCTTCAAAGCCCAGCCGGTATGGTCAGGCCCAAGACTAAATAGAAACGTGGCTTTGAGGCCAAAACGCTCTAGCGTGCGAGCTAAATTGGGAACGCCTTCTTTGGTTCCGCGTAAGGTATCAACATCAACCTTGAGAGCAATCTTAGTCATGTACCTTTGAATTTACTTTTGCTTATTCTTTATCTACTAAAGTGCGGGCTTTTTCTACGTCTTCACGATAGGCTTCAAAGATATTCTTGAGCGCATCTGCCATCGTAGTCGTTGGTTTCCAGTCTAGTTCGCTCATCGTGTTATCAATTGCTGGAACACGATTTTGAACGTCTTGATAGCCTTCACCGTAGTAAGCCCCTGAAGTAGTTTCTACAATCTTTACTGCATTCGCATTCTTTGCATACTCAGGAATACTGCGAGCAATTTCCAGCATCTGATTGGCAAGTTCGCGAATGGAGTGATTGTTCTTTGGGTTGCCGATGTTGTAGATCTTGCCGTTAGCAACACCATCTTTGTTATCGATAATGCGCATCAAGGCATCGATACCATCGTCAATATAAGTAAAGGCACGTTTCTGAGCGCCACCATCAACAACATTGATGGATTCGCCGCGAACGATGTGACCCAAGAACTGAGTTACTACACGGGAAGAACCTTCTTTAGGTGTGTAGATACTGTCTAAGCCTGGGCCAATCCAGTTAAATGGGCGGAAGAGGGTAAAGCGTAAGCCTTCCATGCCATAACCCCAGATCACACGATCCATCAACTGTTTGGAGCAGGCATAGATCCAGCGTGGCTTGTTAATTGGGCCATAAACCATATTCGATTTAGATGGATCGAACTCGCCATCTTCGCACATGCCATAAACCTCAGAGGTTGATGGAAATACCAAATGCTTTTTGTACTTAACAGCAGAGCGTACGATTGGGAGATTGGCTTCGAAGTCGAGCTCAAATACTTTGAGTGGTTGCTGAACATACGTAGCTGGCGTTGCAATCGCCACTAAAGGCAAGATGACATCGCATTTGCGAATGTGATATTCAACCCACTCTTTATTGATTGTGATGTCGCCTTCAAAGAAGTGCATGCGTGGATGGTTAACCAAATCACCAAGACGATCGTTTTGCATATCCATGCCATAGACATCCCAATCGGTTGTCTCGAGAATGCGCTTAGAAAGGTGGTGACCAATAAAACCGTTAACACCAAGAATGAGTACTTTTTTCATCTCTACTGCCTCGTTTTTAATCTAATTTGCTATTGCTGAATTTTCTGCTTATTTGCTTGCTGGAAACCATTCCAAAACTTCTACTGCTTGATGGTCGCCACAAATACCGAATACCCGATTATCAACCACTTGGATGCCGCAAACCCCAAGATTGAGCTTGTCTGGAAATGGCCCTTTTAGGCTCGTACGAGCCACGATCATGGTCTTGCCATCATGTGCCGTAAAGGCGCCTGGATAAGGGGGTGCAACCGCTCTAACCAAGTCATGAACCTGTTTGGCGGTCTGATTCCAGTGAATTTGACCATCTGCAGGCTTTCTACCTCCAAAATAACTGCCTTTTTGGAGCTCATTTACCTTGCGAGGAACAGTTCCTTTTAAAAGGCTGGGCAAGACCTGGTCGATCACACTCACGGCAGCCTGACCGACCTTAGCAAAGACATCAGTAGCAGTTTCATCTGGGGCGATGCTGACGGCCGCTTGCCCAACAATATCTCCCGCATCCGGTTTTGCTTCCATGACGTGTAAAGTTGCGCCGGTCTCTGTTTCGCCATGCAGAATGGCCCAATTCACTGGCGCACGTCCGCGATATTTTGGGAGTAAGGAGCCATGCATATTGAGTGCGGCAATTTTGGCGCAAGCCAAAATCTGCTCCGGAATCATGAAGCGATAGTAGAAAGAAAAAATATAGTCAGGAGCTAAAGCTTGGAGCTTGGGAACTAAATCTATTAATTCATTAGCATTCGGAGTGACGTAAGAAATAGCTTTTTCTTGACAGAGCTTTTCAACGCTTCCAAACCAAACATTCTCATTAGGGTCGTCTTGATGGGTGACGACCAGATCAATCTGTATGCCCGCATTGAGAAGTGCTTTGAGGCAGTTAACGCCAACATCGTGATAAGCAAAGACGACTGCGTGCAATTATTTTTTCTCTAAAACGGTTTGCACCACATAGCGTGGACGTTTACGGATTTGCTGGTAGATGCGACCAATGTACTCACCTAAAAGTCCGAGCCCAAAGAGCATCACACCAATCAGGAAGAAGGTCAGGGCGAAGAGGGTGAATACCCCCTCAACCTCAGCGCCCAGAAGGAAGCGGCGAACTAGCAAGTAGGCAAATAAGCTACCAGCAGCAAGGGATAGCAGCATGCCGAGTATTGAGAAGATCTGCAACGGCATGACAGAGAAGCCAGTGACTAAGTCAAAGTTCAAGCGAATCAATTGGTACAAGCTGTATTTGGATTCACCCGCAAAACGCTCTTCGTGTTTGACAGTAATTTCAACTGGATTTGCAGAGAAGGTATATGCCAGTGCCGGGATAAATGTATTACTCTCATCGCATTGACGTACTAAGTCAACAATGCGGCGACTGTACCCACGCAACATACAACCTTGATCAGTCATCGTGATGCGGGTAATATTTTCACGTAAGCGATTCATGGCGCGTGAAGCGAATTTTCTGAAGAAGCTATCCCGACGGTCCGCACGAATAGTGCCTACGTAATCATGGCCCTTTAATAACTGCTCAGTTAAAGCATCAATTTCTTCGGGAGGATTTTGTAGGTCAGCATCCAAAGTAATGATGTGTTCGCCTTTGGCGTATTCAAAGCCAGCCATGATGGCCATATGTTGGCCAAAGTTGCTATGAAATAAAACTGCACGGGTTACATCAGGGCGTAACTCCACTTGCTTGGAAAGAATGCCGGCGGAACGATCTTTACTACCGTCGTTAACAAATACGATCTCATAGGTGATCTTGCGTTTGGCAGCTAGGGCATCCAATGCTGGATAAAGGCGATCAAATAAAGCCTTTAATCCGTCCTCCTCGTTGTAAACGGGAATAACAATGCTGAGTGTTGGGTTGGCAACTAAATTTGCAGTCATGCTGCAATTTTGCCTGATTCTTTGGGTTTAACCCAAGAACGCTAGTTTTTGCGGTATTTCTGCAAAATTCCGACCAATCCATTGGCTATACGGTCAATATCTTCATCTACCATTGCCGGAAATAAGGGGAGGGTGAGAATGGATCGACCAATGCGTTCGGCAATCAGAGTGTCTGAAGTTTTGTAGCCCTGGTTTTTATAGAGAGTGAATCCAGTAATGGCGGGGTAATGAACGCCAGTACCAATGCCCAAATCTTTTAGCTCCGTCATCACTTGAGCTCGATCCGTATTGAGCTGCTCGAGCGGCAAAACAACTTGAAACATGTGCCAGTTACTATCAGTGTAATTTTCTACTGGAAGTTCTAATTTCAAGCCTTCCAATCCAGCCGATTTTAATTTGGCACGAAGCACATCAAAGTATTGGTGCGCGAGTTCAGCACGACGTGTTTGATAAGAGGGAAGTTGCTTGAGTTGTTCAAGACCGATAGCTGCATTCACATCGGTCAAGTTATCTTTGCCGCCCAATACATCCACGTCCATGCCATCAATGCCTTGACGGGTTAATCCTTGCAGGCGAAATTTCTCAGCCAGTTTTGCTTCGTCGAGATTATTGAGAACAAGGCAGCCACCCTCAACAGTGGTGAGGTTCTTGTTGGCCTGGAAGCTAAAGCTCACCAGGTCACCAAAGCTACCAATCTTCTTACCTTGCCACTGAGAGCCAAAGGCCTGCGCTGCATCTTCAATTACACGAAGCTTGTGCTGTTTGGCTAGCGCATAGAGTTGATCCATATCAACAGGAAGACCAGCCAAATAGACCGGCATGATCGCGCGTGTCTTTGGTGTGATTGCAGCAGCCACTTTATTCAAATCAATATTGCGTGTAATGGGGTCAATATCCACAAATACTGGTTTGGCACCAACACCCAAAATCACATTAGAAGTTGCCACCCAAGAAATTGGGGTGGTGATCACTTCGTCGCCATCGCCAATGTCGGCAACTTGTAGAGCGATTTTCATAGTTGCGGTGCCATTGGCAAAACAGCGTACCGGACGACCGCCAAAGTATTGACTTAAAGCAGCTTCAAACTCGGCCAACTTGGGTCCGGATGTCACCCATCCTGAACGCAATACCTCTGAAACAGCATCAATGGTTTCTTGATTGAAGCTAGGGCGCGTGAAGGGGATGAAGTTTGTCATGGTGTCCTATATTACTGCGAGATATCTGGATGCTTGACAATGACCCTGCGTGAATCACGATCGACTTCCTGCATTGGGAAGCCCTGAGTCTTAAGCGCATCAAATTGCTCTGGAACCATAATGGCGTAGGCCGTTTGATCTTCTTGCCAGCGGGTAATAAAGGTGTCTAAGGTCGGCATCCAAAGTTCTGGCTCTTGATTAACCCCAAACTCAAGCTCATCGGGTGATTCAACCATGATCATCGTTCTGCCTAAATAGAAAGGCACGGTGTGATCTAAAAGACGCACTGAATAAAAGTTCACTTTTTCTGGAATAGAGACTTTGACTCGATCTACTAGATCGATACCAGAAACTGCGCGGCCCAATGTCTCGTGACCTGTTCCCGCGATGATGGCGCAGAGAAAGAACCCACCAGCAAAACTGACGATACTTTGAATGCCATTGCGTTTGCTTTGCCATGCTGCGTAAGCACTAAAGCTGACAAGCGCTACTAATGCAGCAATCACCCAATAGGTATATTGCGCATAAGCTTCAATCTCATCCGGTCTTGCTTGTTTGCTAATGGCATCTAAAAAGAAAAATCCAACACATCCCAAAATTGCAAAGCAAAGTGTCTGTAATTTCCATGGCAATGCCATGCTGTTGGTGTGACCAAGTAAGCGATCTAAACGATTGCCAATAATTAAAGCGAGCGCTGGGAAAACGGGGATGATGTAACCCGGTAGCTTGGAGTGCGATACGCTAAAGAATGCAAAGATCACAGCAAACCAGCAAACTAATAACCAGCCTGCTGAGAACTCACGACGGCGCTCGCTCCATGCTTGTGCAATGGCCCCCGGGACCTGCAGAATCCAGGGGATCAGGCCGATGAGGAGTAGTGGAACAAAGTAGTAAATCGGGCCAGTTCTGCTGTGATCATCTTGTGTGAAGCGCTGCAGATGTTCGTGAATAAAGAAGAACTCTAGAAACTCGGGATTGCGTTGCGCCACTAATACAAACCAAGGGGCAGTGATAGCTAAGAACAAAATAGTTCCGCTAAATAAACGTAAGCGCGTCCAGATTTTCCAGTCCCATGTACTAATGGAATAAGTAATAAAAACCATTGCAGGAATCGCTGCACCAATAACGCCTTTGGATAGCGTTGCTAGCGCCATAAAAATCCAGCAAGCCCACATCCAGTTGCGACAGTTATTTTTGTTATGGGAAGTTTGTGCAAGTAAGAGGCTGCAGAGAGCTGCCACCAAAAATGAGGACAAGCCCATGTCGAGCGAATTGAGGTGACCACTGATAATCCACATTGGGCTCGATGCCAATACAACAGCAGCCAACCATCCTGCTCTCGCGTTGAAGATGCGCGCACCAGTAAAGCCGACCAAAAGAATAGTTAGAAAACCCGTTAGTGCTGTCCAAAGGCGCGCTTGCCAATCGCCAATACCAAATGCCTGAAAAGCGGCGGCAGTTGCCCAAGCTTGAAGAGGGGGTTTTTCAAAATACTTGTAACCGTTGTAACGCGGAGTAATCCAGTCACCGGTAACCAGCATTTCTCGGGCTATTTCTGCATAGCGGCCTTCATCGGATGGGATGAGGTGGCGGTAATTGAGGGTGCCAAACCAAAGCAAGCCGTAAATAATGACCAGCAGCAAAATCTTTCCTGGGTGCAGGGCTGATGACTGCCGAATTTGGCCAAATTGCATTAAGTGGGTTCCACAATCAGGGCAAGCACGACCTGACGACCCTCGCCGACTAGGATGTTGTAGGTGCGGCAGGCAGCCTGGGAATCCATGATTTCAAAGCCAATTTTGGCTTCAATCAAGGATTTAAGTAGTTCTGGCTTGGGAAAGCGCTGGCGGCTACCAGTCCCGATAAGGATTAATTCTGGTTTTAAATCAACCATTTGCGAGAAATGACCGGCTTCTAAGCTATCAAATGTTTGCGCAGACCAGTTAGAGATGGCGCCGTCCGAGCTGAGAAGGACCGCATGGTCGTAAGGGATCTTATTGATCTCTACGTAGCCATCGCCATAGCCAGTGATCGTATTCGCTCCGGAATGGGGGTCAGATTGAATCTTCAAGTGGACTCTCTGTCATAATTATGTGGATTATAGCTAGCTGTTTTTTCTCATATTTCAAGAACTTACCCTTAAATTTATTGTGAAACCGATCCTAAAGTCCCAAAAGCTCGATAACGTCTGTTATGACATACGTGGGCCGGTGCTTGAGCTTGCTCAGCGCATGGAGGAAGAGGGCCACAAAATCATCAAATTAAACATCGGAAACGTAGGGGTTTTCGGTTTTGATCCCCCTGAAGAGATTCAGTTGGACATGATTCGCAATTTAAGCAATGCCTCAGCTTATTCTGATTCCAAGGGAATCTTTGCTGCTCGCAAAGCCATCATGCAATATTGCCAAGAAAAAGGCATTCAAGGCGTGACCTTGGATGATGTCTATACCGGCAATGGTGTTTCTGAGCTCATCGTTCTGTCGATGAACGCCCTCTTAAATGATGGCGATGAGGTATTGGTCCCAACACCAGATTACCCGCTTTGGACTGCTGCAGTCAGTTTGTCGAGTGGCACACCAGTGCACTATCTTTGTGATGAATCCAAAGAGTGGGCGCCAGACTTAAACGATCTCCGTAAAAAAATTACACCGCGTACCAAAGCGATTGTGGTGATTAATCCAAACAATCCTACTGGTGCAATTTACTCTAAAGAAGTATTGCTTGAGTTAACTCAAATTGCTCGTGAGCATGGTTTGATTTTGTTTGCGGATGAGATTTACGACAAGATGTTGTACGACGGTGAGAAGCATCTCTCATTAGCTTCTTTGTCTACAGATGTAGTCATTATTACCTTCAATGGCCTTTCTAAAAATTACCGTTCTTGCGGCTACCGTGCAGGCTGGATGGTGGTTTCAGGCGATAAGGAAATGGTCCGTGACTATATCGAGGGTCTCAATATGTTGGCCTCAATGCGCTTGTGTGCGAACGTGCCAGGTCAGTATGCAATTCAAACAGCATTGGGTGGTTACCAAAGTATTAATGATTTAGTGGGTGAGGGCGGCCGCCTTGCAAAGCAACGTGATCTTGCATGGAAACTCATAACTGATATTCCAGGCGTAACTTGCGTGAAACCAAAATCTGCTTTGTATTTATTTCCAAAGCTAGATCCTGAGGTTTATCCAATTAAAGATGATCAGCAATTTGTAGCTGATCTTTTAAAAGAAGAAAAAGTATTGTTAGTGCAGGGCTCTGGTTTCAACTGGGGCCAGCCTGATCACTTCCGTGTAGTGTTCTTGCCTCACGAAGATGTGCTCAAGGAGGCTATTAGCCGCCTTGCCCGTTTTCTGGAGCGTTATCGTAATAAGCACAGCCGTAAGGCTTCTTCAACTGCAGCAAAGGCATCATGAAACCGATTCAAGTAGGTCTATTAGGTATTGGCACTGTTGGTGGTGGCGTATTCACTGTTCTCGAGCGTAACCAAGATGAAATTACCCGTCGTGCTGGGCGCGGCATTCGTATTAATACAGTTGCTGATTTAAATGTAGAACGTGCCAAAGAATTGGTTAAAGACCGCGCACAAGTGGTGAGTGATGCCCGTGCCGTGATCAATAACCCAGAGATCGACATCGTTGTTGAGCTTATTGGTGGTTATGGCATTGCCAAAGACTTGGTTCTTGAAGCTATTGCTGCTGGTAAGCACGTGGTTACAGCTAATAAAGCCTTGATCGCCGTTCACGGTAACGAGATCTTTAAAGCAGCGCATGCTAAAGGCGTGATGGTTGCTTTTGAAGCTGCTGTTGCAGGCGGTATTCCGATCATTAAAGCTTTACGTGAAGGCTTAACAGCAAACCGTATCGAATGGATTGCCGGCATCATTAATGGCACTACGAATTTCATCTTGTCAGAAATGCGCGATAAGGGCTTAGATTTCGCAACAGTGCTTAAAGAAGCGCAACGCCTAGGCTATGCAGAAGCAGATCCAACTTTCGATATTGAAGGTGTTGATGCTGCGCATAAAGCGACCATCATGAGTGCGATTGCATTTGGCATCCCAATGCAGTTTGAAAAAGCACACATCGAAGGCATTACTAAATTAGATGCAATTGATATTAAGTATGCAGAGCAATTAGGCTATCGCATTAAGTTGCTTGGTATTGCCAAGAAAACCTCAACTGGTGTTGAGTTGCGTGTCCACCCAACCCTCATTCCTTCCAAGCGTTTGATTGCAAACGTTGAAGGCGCCATGAATGCCGTGCAAGTGTTTGGCGATGCCGTAGGAACAACTTTGTATTACGGTAAAGGTGCTGGCTCTGAGCCAACCGCTTCCGCAGTGATTGCTGACTTAGTGGATATCACTCGTTTACTAAGTGCTGACGCTGAACATCGCGTACCTTACTTGGCTTTCCAGCCAGATGCTGTTCATGACACACCAGTGCTCCCTATTGGCGAGATCACGACTAGTTACTATCTGCGCCTGCGTGTAGCGGATCAAGCAGGCGTATTAGCTGATATCACCAAAATATTAGCATCGCATGGTGTTTCCATTGATGCACTCTTGCAAAAAGAAGCTGATGAGGGTGAAAGTCAAACTGATTTAGTCGCTTTAACTCACGAGACTAAAGAAAAGAACATGCTTGCTGCGATTAAGGAGATTCAGAATCTCAAGACAGTTGCTGGCGAAGTGGTGAAGATCCGTTTAGAAAATCTGTCTTAAGTAAAACTCAGCAAAATATATGCGTTACCAATCTACTCGTGGCAATAGTCCACAACAATCCTTCTTAGAAATTTTGTTGGGTGGATTGGCGCCTGATGGCGGCTTGTATTTGCCTACACGGTATCCACAAGTCACTGCAGCGCAACTAGATTCTTGGCGTGGCTTGCCATATGCTGATCTCGCTTATGAGGTCTTGAGTTTGTATTGCGACGATATACCTGAGGCAGATTTGCGTGCAATCTTGCGTAAAACATATACAGAGCAGGTTTACTGCAATGGCCGTGCACAAGATAACGCTAAAGACATCACGCCTTTGCATTGGCTTGGTGAAGAGCAGGGAACACGTATAGGTCTATTGAGTCTTTCAAATGGCCCAACCTTGGCTTTCAAAGACATGGCCATGCAATTGCTTGGTAATCTTTTTGAGTACGCCCTCAAGAAAAAAGGTCAGCAGCTTAATATTTTAGGCGCTACATCTGGTGATACGGGTAGCGCAGCTGAATATGCCATGCGCGGTAAAGAGGGTGTAAAGGTATTTATGCTTTCTCCCCGCGGCAAGATGAGTGCGTTTCAGTCTGCACAAATGTATTCCTTGCAGGACCCCAATATTTTTAACTTAGCAGTAGCTGGTGTCTTTGATGACTGCCAGGATATTGTTAAGGCAGTTAGCAATGACCATGCTTTTAAAGCGAAGAACCAAATTGGTACCGTGAACTCCATTAATTGGGGTCGTGTAGTGGCTCAGGTGGTGTACTACTTTCAAGGCTATCTGCTGGCCACGAACTCTAGCTCTGAAAAAGTCTCATTCACCGTACCATCCGGTAACTTCGGTAATGTCTGCGCTGGTCATATCGCCCGCATGATGGGTTTGCCTATCGAGCATCTCGTCGTTGCTACCAACGAAAACAATGTATTGGATGAATTCTTCTCTACTGGTGTCTATCGTGCACGTAAGTCAGCTGAGACCTTGCATACTTCCAGCCCTTCGATGGACATCTCTAAAGCTAGTAATTTTGAGCGCTTCGTATTTGATTTTATGGGTAAAGATGGTAAGGTTACTGCAGCCATGTTCAAGCAAGTGGATGAGGCGGGTGGTTTCGATATTTCAAAAGAGGCGGTCTTTAAAGAGTTGGGTAAATACGGCTTTCAATCTGGCCGTAGCACTCACGAGAATCGCTTAGAAACCATTCGTGATATTGATCAACGCTATGGCGTCATGATTGATACCCATACCGCTGATGGCGTGAAAGTGGCTCGTGAGCATTTACAAGCCGGAATCCCGATGATCGTCCTTGAGACAGCGCTTCCTATTAAGTTTGAAGAAACAATTGAAATTGCTTTAGGCCGTCCTGCAGAATGTCCACCAGCATTTAAAGACATTAAATCTAAGCCACAGCGCGTAGAAAATATTGATGCCGACGTGAATCAAGTTAAAGCGTTTATCACTACACATCTAAGTTAATTCTTAACTTAGAAAATTTAAGCAATAAATAATCACCCCATGACAAAGCCACCGATGTTGACTGCGCAGCAGGCTTTAGATCACTTACTTTCTCATGCTCAAACTGTTAGTGAGAGCGAGAATGTTGCCATGCAGGCCGCTTTAGGCCGGGTGCTTGCTGAAAACGTCAATAGCCTTGTTGATGTGCCTCCACTCGATAACACTGCGATGGATGGATATGCGGTTCGCTCTGCTGATATTGCTACCCCAGGAAAATCACTCAATATTGCTCAACGTATTCCGGCTGGATCGATGGGAACCCCGTTGGAGTCCGGCACTGCCGCTAGAATTTTCACGGGAGCCCCTGTGCCTCCTGGTGCGGATGCAGTCGTGATGCAAGAGGATTGCACGCTAGAGGGTGAAAGCGGTCAAGTGACTATCAATACCGCTCCAACAGCAGGTCAGTGGATTCGTCGTAGAGGCGAGGATTTAACTGCCGGTAAGACTTGTTTGACTGCAGGCACTTTCTTACGCCCACAAGAGTTAGGCGTAGCTGCTTCAGCAGGTTTGACTCACTTAAATGTTAAACGTCGTGTTAAGGTAGCCGCCTTTTTCACTGGCGATGAAATAGCCCTTCCTGGTGAGCCATTAAAACCAGGTGGCATTTATAACTCCAATCGTGACACTTTATTGGCCTGCCTCAAATCTTTAGGTTGTGATGCTACTGATTTGGGTATCGTCCCAGATCGCTTGGATGCAACCCGTGCAGCATTGCGTAAAGCCAGCAAGGACCACGATTTAATTATTACCTCTGGTGGCGTCTCAGTTGGCGAAGAAGATCACATCAAGCCAGCAGTTACTGCTGAAGGAAGATTGGATCTATGGCAGATCGCGATTAAGCCAGGTAAGCCATTGGCATTTGGCGCAGTCCGAAAATCAGACGAACCTAAGAATGGTGAAGCTTGGTTTATTGGTTTGCCAGGTAATCCGGTATCCAGTTTTGTAACCTTCCTTTTGTTTGTGCGCCCTTTTATTCTGAAGTTGCAGGGCCGTGAGGCGGGTCTTCCTCAATCGTATTTAATGCGTGCAGATTTTGATTGGTTGAAAGCCGATCGACGCAATGAGTTCCTGCGTGTCAAATTGAATAGCAACGGCGGCTTAGATTTATTTCCCAACCAAAGTTCTGGGGTGCTGACTAGCGCCTCTTGGGGTGATGGTCTGGTCGATTGCCCGCCAAACCAGCCAATCAAAACTGGCGATTTGGTGAAGTACATCCCATTTGATGCGCAGCTCAAATAATCGGTTTAGGACTAGCTCATGAAACTCGAATTACGATTCTTTGCCTCACTACGTGAAGCGCTTGGCATCTCGCAAGAGAGTGTTACCACCCCGGTGACAGTAAAAACCATTGCCGATCTCAGAGCGCACCTCATTGAACGTGGCAATCCATGGTCTGAAGTCTTAGCGGATGGCAAAGTCTTGCGTTGCGCCTTGAACCAGCACATGGTTGATGCAAATACAGCATTGCAAGATGGTGCAGAAGTTGCTTTCTTTCCTCCGGTGACTGGAGGCTGATATGCCAATCAAAATCCAAGAGAGCGATTTTGATGTCAGCGCAGAAATATCGGCATTACGTAAAGGTGATCCGCGAGTAGGTGCGGTAGTTTCTTTCCTGGGCACCGTGCGTGATATGAATGACGGTAGCCAAGTAAAGGGTATGACGCTTGAGCATTACCCTGGCATGACTGAAAAAGCACTCCAAGAAATTCTGGATCACGCCAAAGCGCGCTGGGATATTTATCAGACATTAGTGATTCATCGTGTTGGGCCTTTATTGCCCGAAGACCAAATTGTCCTGGTGGCAGTCACTAGTGCACACAGAGGCGAAGCTTTTGCAGTTTGTGAGTTCATCATGGACTACCTTAAAACTGCAGCCCCCTTCTGGAAAAAAGAAGATACGCCTGAAGGGGCTCGCTGGGTTGATGCCCGTATTACCGATGAAGTAGCTCTATCTAAATGGAAGAAATAATGAAACATACCGCAGTCAGTAAACTCTTATTTTGTATGTCGATATTTTCTGTAGTAGGTCTATCTGGTTGCGGTGCGGGTGATAGCGTACAGGCGCAATCAACTCCATCTACTTTGGCAACAAAAGATCTTTCTGCTTTTGTGGATACGTATTGGTATGTACCAACAGATTACTTGCTAGCATATTCATATAGCCCCTCTGGAAGTCCTAAGGCTAGCGCCGTCAATGATCAAACTATTTGGCACTTTACATCTACAAATGGTGGTTATCTTTTAGGATGTTCTTTTGCAAGCACGAACAATGGTGCAAGCTGGTCTACCGCCACAATTATTGGTTCGGTTACAGCTAATAATTCTGTTTCTTTAGGTTTTTATGGATCAATGTTGACGGTTGGTTCGGGTCAATTAACTACCTCTAGCGGTCAACCGGCGTTTTTGATGCAGATGTCTACAGGTAATGGTTTGGGAGGCCTGACTCATTGGGCATATATGTTGCCCATCACTTCATCTAATTCTGCCTGGTCTAGTTTGCCTGGCACTAATAGTGTGAGCGTGCCAACAGCAACTGCTTCAGGATGCTAGATCAAATTCGTTTTATATAAGCAGCTTCCTGTTTTAAAAGATGAGCCACCCTCAGGGGTGGTTTTTTGTTTTTATTGGTGCACCAAGTGGCATCAAAATAAGTGTTTCTGCACCATCTCAGGGAATTCCTTAGTAATAACCCGCAAATTTAGATCAAAATGCATTAACAAAAGTATTTGGAAATTTTGATTAAACAAAGCTCAGGAGATTTACATGACAACAGCAGCATTGAGTACGGAAAGTACTAGTAGCAACCCCCTAAAGTCGAAATGGGTGCAATTGGCTTTAGGCGTCATTTGTATGATGTCCATATCGAGCCCTCAATATGTTTGGGCTTTATTTACTAAGCCAATCATGGGTCAGCTCGGTGTTACTTTGACTGAGTTGCAAATTACATTTTCGATTTTGATTGTGTTGCAGACTTTCTTCTCACCGTTTCAGGGTTACTTAGTTGATAAGTTTGGCCCTCGCCTTTTGTTATCCATCGGTACTATTCTGACCGGTGCAAGCTGGGTTCTTTCGGCTAACCTGACTACCGTATCTCATCTCTACCTCACCTATGGTGTGTTAGGTGGCTTGGGTACCGGTATTGTTTACATCGGCGTTGTTGGCTTGATGGTTCGTTGGTTCCCAAATAATCGTGGATTTGCAGTAGGTATGGTTGCTGCTGGTTATGGTATCGGCGCATTGCTGACAACCTTCCCTATCTCCACTAGCTTGACTGAGTCAGGGATTCAGGGCACGTTGACGTTCTTTGGCTACATCATTGGTGCCGTTGGACTATTGGCTGCTCAAGGCATTCGCGTTCCTCACGCTGATCGTGCACAAACTGCTGATCAAATCGAAGCTGCTGCATCGGGTGTTGCACCAAAGGTAATGTTGAAGACACCAGTTTTTTGGCTCATGTTTTTGATGATGTCCATGATGTCTACATCGGGATTGATGGTGATCTCCCAAATGGGCGCATTTGCAAAAGACTTTGGTATTACATCGGCCATGGTTTTCGGTATGGCGGCCTTACCTTTGGCCTTAACAATTGACCGCGTTACCAATGGTTTAACTCGACCAATATTTGGTTGGGTATCTGATCGTATCGGCCGTGAATACACCATGACGATTGCTTTTGGTTTAGAAGCGGTCGCTATGTTTGCTTGGGTAATGACACGTTCAGATCCTGTCATGTTCGTATTGCTCTCAGGTATTGTGTTCTTTGGTTGGGGTGAGATTTTCTCTTTATTCCCATCTACTTTGACGGATACTTTTGGTCAAAAGCATGCCACAACAAACTACGGTTTCCTGTACATGGCTCAAGGCGTTGGCTCTATTGTTGGCGCACCAGTTGCAGCCTACATTCATGGTGTTACAGAAAGCTGGCTACCAGTGTTTGGTATCATGATCGTATTAGATGCGACTGCAGCTATCCTAGCGTTCTTCGTACTACGCCCAATGCGTGCTAAGTATTTGAAGACCCGTGCTGCATAAGTGCTAACTCAGTGGTAATTTGAAATTCGAAGTTAGAAAAAAGGCTACCAACTTGTGAACTGACCCACAAAAGTTGGACAGTTTAATTAGGTTAGCACGAGGGATTGAGTTCGGTAATTAACCGGGCTCAATCCCTTCAGTTTTTGTTTGATCCGATCATGGTTGTAATAGTCGATATATTC
>NZ_JACVPH010000008.1:0-127883 GCF_018882015.1 Polynucleobacter sp. JS-Fieb-80-E5
GTTTTAAAACCACCCCTACCGGAGAGGTAATGCTCAATGACTACTAGCTTGAACTCTTTGCTGTATTTGGACATGAGACTGACCCTGTTGAGTTGGATTGGGTGTCCAACTTTTGTGGGTCAGTTCAATCGCGGGCCTTTTTGTTTGATCAATCAAATCAATCTAGGAGATTTAAGCCAGAATAGCTGGCAGCTCCTTGGTGAGGGCGCCACGTTGTGTGGTGGCGGTACCCATCAATACAAAGCCCAACAACTTGCCATCAACTGATTCAAAACGAGACTCTAGGCCACCTTCAATGGAGGTTGTCGTCCAATTGCCTTCGGCACCTTTAGCTGGTGGAGAGACAATGGTGGCTAAGGCCGGGGTTTTGACCATCACCGGCATCGCTGGATAGGTAAGTGCGGTAGTTTGTCCGATTAAGGTAGGTGCTAATGCTCTTGCTGCTTGCATGATGGGCATCACGTAAGGCAGAACTAAGCCGTCCACCTCTGCGCAATCTCCAATAGCAAAGATGTTTTTCATATTGGTTTCGAGTTCGCGGTTTACCTGAATGCCAGCTCCTGTATTAATGCCACATGCTTTAGCTAATTCAATTCTAGGCTTCAGACCAACAGCCGATAAAAATACGTCGCAAGAGATTGTGTTGCCATTAGCTAGTGTCACCTGCAAAGAATTTCCGTGACGATCAATCGCTTGCACCGTTGTAGAAAGGTGCCAACGCACGCCAGCCGTGCTGAGTTTCTCCTGCAGCTCCAGAGCTGCAGCTTCAGGCAATAGGCGACCCAGAGCCTGTGGAGCTAAGTCAATCACATCTACTTCATAACCGCCCAGCACTAGATCGTTGGCAAATTCACAGCCAATCAGGCCTGCACCCAGAATAGCAATTTTCTTTTTTCCAATGATTGCATCGCGAAAGCGTGCATAGTCTTCTAGATCGTTTACTGTGATGACTTCCTTAGCAGCGCTTCCTAGGAGCGGGAGACGGATTTGATTGGCGCCCAATGCCATTACTAGTTTTCCATAAGGCACTTCACCTTTGCTGGTTTGAATGGTTTGCGCACTAGGATTAATTGAGATGACATCACACTCACCCAAGACAGTCATTTCTAGTTGCGTTGCCATGCCATCAGATGGTGTGGAGATTAATTGCGCTGCTTCTTTCTTACTCGCAAGAGCGGTTGAAAGCATGGGCTTGGAATAAAAGTAACCAGGCTCACGTGTTACTAGCGTAATGGGGGCTGCTTTATCCAGTTTTCGGATTTCACGGATAACGGTGTAGCCAGCCAATCCACTGCCAATGATGACAATTGCGGATTGGGATTGAGGGGTAATTTGATCCAAAGCTGGGCTCTCCAAGTGACGAATAGGTAAACAGGGTAAAGGGGCGCTGAAGTGGTCTTAGCTTACCTGAACCATTTCAAAGTCTGCTTTTGCTACACCGCAATCAGGGCATTCCCAATCTTCTGGCACATCAGCCCAGAGAGTTCCAGCTGGAATACCATCTTCTGGAATTCCTTTGGCTTCGTCATAAATATAGCCGCACACGATACATTGGTAAGTGTTCATTTTGATTCCTTAAATAGTCTGTTGATTTTAAATTTAATTTCTAATTATTTCTGGACTCGTTTAATGAGCTGCAAAAACCTTTGCTTTTTCCAAAGCCTGCTTGTAATGGTTTGCATGACGCTCTTCAACGTTTGCTAACGCAGCGAAGCGTTTTGCTGCTTTTGCCAATACCGCCTGAAATTGCTCAGCATGCTCTTTAGATTCCGCAATTTGCTCATCGATTTCTTGTATGGCCGCAGAATTGCCTTCTTCAACTGCCGTTTTCCGAAAGGATGGGTACATCTCGGTGTATTCATAGGTTTCGCCTTCAATGGCAATCTCTAGGGCGCGTGCAGGAGTAATGGTGCCGGCAGGGTAGAGTAAGTCTAAGTGGCCAAAGGCGTGCATCACTTCTTGGTCAGCGGTAGCTTCAAAGATCTTTGCGGTTTCTTCGTCGCCAGCAGCGCGAGCCAATTTAGCAAAGTAACGATACTTAATATGAGCCATGGACTCTCCGGCAAAGGCGGACTCTAAGTTTTGGATGGTTTTGATTTCTGGGCGTGCCATTTTGATTCCTTTATTAAGACATACGGTTTGTTGAGTATTTTTTGCTGCTTTCTCAACCATGAATGCAGTGTGCACCTTATTTATTGATCAGTCTAATGAATCATTATGATAGTATTTATCTAATTATTCGATAAAGGAGGGAAAATGGCCTATTTACCGTCTTTAAGGCAGCTGGGGTATTTCGTTGCATTGGCAAAAGAACTCAATTTCACGCGCGCAGCACAGGCTTGTTTTGTTGGCCAGTCCACTTTAAGTGCCGGCCTGAAGGAGTTGGAGGATGCGCTGGGAATCCATTTGGTGGAGCGTGATCGACAGAATGTATCCATCACTCCAATAGGTTTGGAGGTTCTTGAGCGTGCCAAGCTCATCTTGGCGGCATCTGAGGATTTGGTGGAGTATGCAGGCGCAACCGGCAAGCCCATGACTGCCACAATTCGTTTGGGCGTCATACCCACTATTGCACCATTTCTATTGCCAACAGTGCTTCCGGAAATTCGTAGCCGTTTTCCAGAACTTAAAATCACACTCAGAGAAGATCTCACTGCCAATCTCCTTTCCAGATTAGCTGAGCATAAATTGGATTTTGCTCTGATAGCACTTCCATATGATGTTGAGGGTCTTCTCGTTCAGGAATTATTTGACGACCATTTTTGGTTGGTTGCGAAAGAAGGTGATCCCGCCTTGAAGGGAAAAGAAGTGACCTTACCTGCCAAGATGGCCGAACGCCTCTTGCTACTTGAAGAAGGGCATTGTCTACGAGAGCATAGTTTGCAAGCGTGCAAGCGCACTGACATTCGTAAGGCTGAGGGGATGGAAGCCACTAGCTTGTTGACCTTGTTGCAAATGGTGGAGTCTGGACTTGGCATTGCTTTACTTCCCGGAATGGCAGTTAAAAGTAGTCTATTAAATAACTCTGAGTTAGTGGCAAAAGAGTTGGCCTCACCAGCGCCCAAGAGAGTGATTGCCTTAGTTGCAAGACCTTCTACCGCGCACACTCAAGAATTTAATGCGCTGGCAGATTGCATACGCGAACAATTTGGAACCGCATAATCACATGCTCAGCAAAATTTGTTAATCCTTGTTACAGTCAATCCTCTTTTTACTCATTTAAAAGGCAGCAAATGTCAGGCAAAGAAATTATGTTCACTCCGGTAAATCTGGGGGCACTTCATTTAAAAAACCGTTTGGTAATGGCGCCGCTCACGCGAATGCGTGCAGTTGATGGTGATGTTCCTAATCCGTTAGCGAAAACCTATTACGCGCAACGTGCGAGTGCCGGACTCATTATTACTGAGGCAACACAGATTTCTCCATTGGGTAAGGGTTACCCAGCAACGCCTGGAATCTATTCGGCGGAACAAACCGCTGCATGGAAAGAGATTGTTGAGGCAGTTCATGCCAAGGGTGGTGCGATAGTTGCCCAGCTGTGGCACGTAGGCCGTATCTCCCATTCTTCCTTACATCCAGAGCAGGGTGTACCTGAGGCACCCTCTGCAATTGCTGCGGCTGGTCAAACGTATGGCGCAGATTGGAAGTTGCATGATTATGAGACTCCAACGGCAATGAGTTTGGAAGGTATCGCTCGCTTGCTCAAAGAGTTTGAGGCGGCAGCACAGAATGCAAAAGCTGCAGGCTTTGATGGTATTGAAATTCACTCGGCTAACGGCTACTTGCTGGATCAGTTCTTGCAAGATAAAACCAATCAACGTACAGATGAATATGGCGGTTCGATTGATAATCGTCTGCGTCTATTGGGTCAAGTCATCGAATCTGTAAGCAAAGTATTCTCGAGCGATAAAGTGGGAGTTCGCCTTTCACCATACGGCACTTTCAACGATATGGGGGATAGCAATCCAGTGGCATTGTTCACTGCCGCAATTGAGAAGCTCAATGGCTATAACTTAGCTTACGTGCATATGATTGAGCCTCGCTCAACCAGCGCTGGCGGCGGCGATCAAGTCTTTGAAGATGCTCCTATTACCTCAGAGATGTTCCGTGCTGCTTATCAAGGCAAATTTATCACCGCTGGTGGCTACGATCAGGCAATGGGTGAGAAGGTGTTAGAAGATGATTTGGCTGATGCGGTGGCTTACGGCCGTCTTTATATTTCTAATCCAGATTTAGCGGAGAGATTTCAGCAGGGTGCCAAACTAAATCCATACAACCGCGCTACTTTTTATGGTGGTGAAGAGGTGGGCTATACAGACTACCCAACTCTGTAATAGAAACCCCAGAGTCTTGGGGTGCTGAATAAATAATCCCGCCCAAAGAGGTGGGATTATTTTTTGTCTTCTGGATCTTTTAAAAGATCGTATTGATTGGCTACGAGCAACATGGCAAGAGATGCGCAACCCATGGCAAAAAATTGCCATTGATGCAGCATCGCTGTGCCCACCACCGTCATTAAGACGGTCCAGCCGATTGCCATCTTGGCTTTTTTAGAGAGAGGTTTCATTTTAGGCATTAACTTTATTCAACATACGACGAAGTGTATCGTCCTTTACAACGTAATGTTGCCACAAGCCTGCTAAAACATGAATACCAATCAAAAAGTAGAGCGAGTTTCCCAGGAATTCATGGATCCCTTCAACTACTTTTTTCATCTCTGGATTGGGGGTGACCAGCTGAGGCCATACCAAGCCAAAGAAGTGGATTTCTTTGCCGCCATACTGAAAATACAGGATGCCGAAAATAGGTGATATCAAGAGCAGGGCATATAGCAGCCAATGCATTGCTTTGGCCAATGAAATGAATAAAGTCTTTGGGTTAGTGGGCTCAGGAACGTCATAAGTCAAACGGATGATGAGGCGAAGAGCTATAGCTATAAAAATGAGCTGTCCAATCACCCCATGCACCGTTTTGCAAAGCTCACGAGGTTCGCTTCCTTTAGGGAATTGTCCCTTAAGCTCAATCACTGCAAAAGCGGCAATAACCAGGAAGAAAACAAGCCAATGAAAGAAGATGGATGCAGGGTGGTATTTGGTTTTAGGCATTACATGAGAATGTTAAGTGGACTCATCACAAATGATAATGAATCTCATTAACAGCATTAATGCCAGGGACTTTACCCCTTAAAAAGGGAATTCAAGCTCAGTTATTAAGTCTGACTTTAGCGCTAAGCTCATTTACTAAGCCGCGTTTATCTATTTGTGAGAGTCTAAGAGCTTCAACTTCGAAATCTAATTGCCCGGGATGGAATTCCTCGTCATTCTGAAGGTGGATGACATAAGTCCACACCAGTTCACGCCCCCGGTTTTTAAAAACATCGACTACTCGTTTCATTTAGACCGCCTTTGCGCTGAAGCTTATTGATTGCCGATAGATGGACTGGTAATCTTCATCTGCTGGCTTAAGTTAATTTTTAGTGCCACTAAGTTCCTCGCTTCAATGCGAATGACGCCGCCTCGTGGGCTATCAATATCAGCAATCAAAAAGAAAGATACTGAGATAACAAAAGGAAAGATCATAAATAGAGCGATGTTCTTCTCAAAATTCCGAGCGCCAAATCCGACTAAGAGATTGGCGCAAATAGCGATTGCTGCCATCAATGCCCAGGCCGTAAGGGGGATACGATTCCACCAAGCTGCTTGTACATAGCCTTGAGAATTCAAAACATCATTCATACCCGCGGCAACTAGTGCAATAGAGGCAGTGTGTTGCGTGCGAACAGTTGGAAGAATCTCATTCCAGAGGGCAGTTTGCAATTGATCTGTTTTACTGCGAATCTCTTCAATCTTTTCTGGGGTCTGCTTGGAGTAAAACAAAATACGTTGATCTACATATTGAAGCAAGAGACCCTTCGTTGCGTCAGCCGCCTTTGGTGGCAGTAGATCAGCCCTTAAGAATTCGGTGCCAATGGCATTTGCCTCGCCTTCCTCAAAGATCTCTCGCTGATCATGGCGATTGATAGCCATTGAGAAGGTAAAGCCAATAATTAAGGCGAGCAAGGTTAAGGTAGCCGTCTGAATAATGCCAAGATCTGCAGATGTCTCAGTATCTTTTGTACGGTAGCGACTCAGTGCGGCATATCCAAACCAAACAGAGAAGGCAAATGCTATAAGTGAGGCACCAAAGACGGCAAGAGGGTAGTTGAGGATGGGAAAAATTTAAAAGGTTCCTGGATACAAAATATCTTTAGTCACATTCTGAATATCGCGATGCCCTGTGAATGCCATGGTGATATCTAACTCATTGTGAATTAACTCTAAACACTTGGTGACACCAGCCTCACCCATGGCACCTAAGCCATATAGGAAAGGACGGCCAATCATCGTGCCGCGTGCACCCAAGGCCCAGGCTTTTAAAACATCTTGACCTGAACGAATGCCGCCATCCATCCATACTTCAATATCTTTACCAACGGCATCCACAATTCCGGGTAAAGCCTGAATGCTAGAAATCGCCCCATCTAATTGACGGCCGCCGTGATTAGAAACAATTAAAGCGTCGGCGCCGGAGTTTGCTGCTAAGCGCGCATCTCCTTCATCCAAGATGCCTTTGATAATCAGTTTTCCACCCCAGAGTTTTTTAATCCATTCCACATCACCCCAATTGAGACCCGGATCAAATTGTTCTGCAGTCCAAGAAGACAGTGAAGACATATTGCCGACACCAGTAGCATGACCAACAATATTGCGGAAGGTTCTGCGTGGCGTCATAGCCATACCCAAGCACCAGCGTGGCTTAGTTGCCATATTGATCATATTGGCAATCGTCAGCTTAGGAGGGGCGGAGAGACCATTCTTTAGATCCTTGTGACGTTGACCTAAGATTTGCAAATCCAAAGTTAAAACCAGTGCTGAACATTTGGCTGCTTTAGCGCGCTCAATCAAACGCTCAATAAAGCCGCGATCTTTCATGACATAAAGTTGGAACCAAAAGGGTTTTGTAGTGTGCTCCGCTACATCTTCAATTGAGCAAATACTCATAGTAGATAAGCAAAATGGCACACCAAACTTTTCAGCAGCCTTGGCTGCCAAAATTTCACCATCGGCATGTTGCATGCCAGTAAGGCCTGTAGGTGCCAGTGCCACCGGCATGGCAACTTCTTGACCAACCATGGTTGTCTTAGTGGTGCGGTTAGTCATATTGACCGCTACACGCTGACGCAATTTAATCTTTTGAAAATCGGATTCATTGGCGCGGTATGTTGACTCAGTCCACGATCCTGAGTCTGCATAATCGTAGAACATCTTGGGGGTGCGCTTTTGATGGAGGACCCGCAAGTCTTCTATATTGGTAATGATTGCCACAATGTATCCTTCTTTTTGATGCTATTTTGTTCAAGCAAAAGCTTAATTTAAGCTCTATCTTAGCAATACCGAGGATTTGTTTCTACAATGCTAGGTTATCCCTTGCTTGGGGACCTCAAATAACTACTTCCCCATTAAGCCCCCCTGTATGTACCAACTGAATTTCGCCACAATTGCCTACTTGCTCATAGCCACCGCTTTATGGGCGGGTAATGCAATCGCCGGGCGAGTATTGGTTGGAAGTATCTCCCCTATTACCTTAAGTGCGGTCCGCTGGGGATTAGCCGCCTTACTTTTGCTTCCTTTGGGTTGGCGTGTGCTGATGCCGGGAAGTGCCTTATGGCAAAACAAGAAACGTTTCCTTCTCTTGGGTTTATTCGGGGTAGGTAGTTACAACGTACTGTTATATCTCGCTCTTCAAACATCTACTGCTATTAACGTCACCTTGATCGGCGCTAGCATGCCCATCTGGATGCTATTCATTGGTGCAGTGTTTTATCAAGTAAAGCCCAGCATGTTGCAGATGATTGGCGCAGTAGTAAGCTTGCTGGGTGTTGGCATTGTGCTTACCCGTGGAGATCTAGCGGCCCTAATGTCTATGCAAATGGTGGTGGGCGATCTTTTAATTATGTTAGCCACTATCTTGTGGGCCTTTTATAGTTGGATGTTAAGTCGTCCAGGCACCAGCACAGAACGCCAATGGCCATGGGCTGAATTTTTAATGGCGCAAGTAACAGTGGGTCTGTTGTGGACGGGATTTTTTGATGGCTTTGAAATTGCAGCTGGTCATGCTTTTCTAGATCTCAATTGGTGGACCGCTTCTTTAATTGTCTTTGTCGCAATTGGCCCCTCCTTAATTGCTTATCGTTGCTGGGGTCTGGGCGTGAATGGAGCAGGGCCTACGGTTGCCGCTTTTTTTGCTAATTTCATACCCTTATTTACTGCGCTTTTATCGGCCGCTATGCTGGGTGAGCCTCCCCAACTATTTCATGGGCTCGCCTTCGGTCTAATTGTGGCGGGTATTGTTATTTCCTCGAAAAAGAGAAAGTAAAACTCCCAAAGCTGGCAAAAACGCCCTTTTAAGCAGGGTTTTGAACCGGAGTCCCCAAAAAAGACTTAAATCGGTATCATTTAGGGCTAATCACAGAAATCCCTAGGAAATTACTATGCCAGGCTTACTTCCCAATGTTGATCCAGATGGTTTATTAGAGTTCTCGGTTGTTTATACCGACCGCTCCTTGAATCACATGTCTGAAGAGTTCAAGCGCGTGATGGTGGACATTTCGAGCGTCCTTAAGGATGCCTACAACGCTAGCTCTGCAGTCATCGTTCCCGGTAGTGGAACTTTTGGCATGGAAGCAGTGGCCCGCCAATTTGCCAACAATGAAAAATGCTTAGTCTTGCGTAATGGCTGGTTTAGCTATCGCTGGACGCAAATCTTTGATTTAGCCAACATCACTAAAGACGTTACGGTTATCAAAGGCCACCAGTTAGAAGACTCAACACAGGGCGTATTTGCACCAGCTCCAATCGAAGAAGTGGTTGCTTTCATCAAGAAAGAAAAACCAGCAGTGGTATTTGCGCCGCACGTGGAAACTTCTGCCGGCATCATTCTTCCAGATGATTACCTCAAAGCTGTCGGTGAAGCAGTACGTTCTGTAAATGGTTTATTTGTATTAGATTGCATTGCCTCTGGCGCAATGTGGGTTGATATGAAAGCTTGTAATGTCGACGTATTAATTACTGCACCTCAAAAGGGTTGGAGTAGCTCCCCATGCTGCGCATTGATCGCTCTTGGCGATCGTGCACGTGAGCGCATTGATACAACCCAAAGCAGCAGCTTTTCTATGGATCTCAAAAAGTGGCTTCAGATTATGGAGGCATATGAAAAGGGTGGACATGTGTATCACACCACTATGCCTACTGATGCCTTAAAGATTCTGCGTAATGTGATGAAAGAGACTCAGTCGCTTGGCTTCGCAGCGTTAAAGGAGAAGCAAATAGAGTTGGGTACAAAAGTACGCAACCTATTGGTTTCTCAAGGATATAGCTCAGTATCTGCTAAGGGCTTTCAGGCCCCTGGCGTGGTCGTAAGCTATACCAAAGATCCTGATATTCAGTCTGGTAAAAAGTTTATTGCTCTGGGTATGCAAACAGCTGCAGGCGTTCCTTTGCAGTGTGACGAGCGTGCAGATTTCCGCACCTTCCGTCTTGGATTGTTTGGTTTAGAGAAGTTGGCGAATGTTGATCGCACAGTTGGACAACTTGCTACCGCATTAGAAAAAATTACTGAGACTGAAGCGCAGCCTGCGTAATCAAGTAAAGTAGTTCAGTATTAAGAAATAAAGGCCATCATCTGATGGCCTTTATTACATTTTAGTGTGATAACCGCTTTTATCTAGCCAGGGGATTGGGAGTAGCTTCCCCGATCTTATGTAGGGTGTTGTTATCAACGTGATGAAATAACGCTACTTGATCTTTAATCTTCATCACCGTGTCTTGTTCATAAGACCAAGTGCCATCATCGTGAATTGAAACCTGAATACGAAACTCAACTGTTCTGAAGGCGTAATCTAAAAATGGATTGGATGAGATGCCTGCGCAGCGATCATCTTCTTTTGCGTGCAGTTCAAATTGCCTTGCATTTGCAGCAGCATTACCAGAAGCCATCGTAATCATGCCTCGAGGAATGCTCAGTGTATGAATGATGTTGCCAGTTGCTGGCTCCCATAACCAATATCCTACTTGGTCGTGATAGGTCTTTACTTGATCGGGTTTAGTGATGTGGGTGTGGTATCTCAAACCATAAAAGAGCTGAGGGCCATTAGTTTGGGGATCAATTGGTTGAAGCTCAATTCTCTCGACATAAGCTTGCTTCTTAGGTCCCTCAGCTTTGGGTTTTACGTCTAAGCCACGAATGCCTTCCCAGATCCCAGCCATGCCAGTCAAGGGCCCAAGCTGTTCTAGGGTATTGACTGAGTAGCCTTGGGGCTCGGTAAAAATGTCGTTCGGAAAATCACTCATGAGCAACCTTTTAAAAATCAAGCATTTTTCTCAAACTTTTGAGTATTATTAAATTATCCACAAACTATCTTGGAGAGTTACATGACTTCTCGTATCGCGCGCTTGAGCCTGGCAACCCTGATTTCTGCTGCTATCGGTATCGCCCCTATCTCTGTGATGGCTGCCGATCCAGCGCCTGCAACTGCACCAGCGGCTGCACCTGCTGCCGCTCCAGTGTCCGCACCTGCCGCTACTCCCGCTGAGAAGTCTGCCAATAAAAAAGCAAAGAAACAAGCAAAGAAAGAAAAGAAAGCTGAGAAAAAAGCGAAAAAGAAGTCCAAAAAGAAGGCTAAAGCAGCAGCTGACGCCGCAGCTCAGTAATACACATAAATGAGTCCCCCTTAGTTGAGGGGCTCCGCACTATCGAAGTCATCAGATCCTTTGGGATTTGGTGACTTTTTTGTTGGCGCATCATTGCGCACTAACAACCACATTGCAGCCATCACCAAAGTCATGCCACCAATTTGTGTCCAAGTGATTGGCTCCGCCAGAATGAGGTATCCCATAAAGATAGTAGAGACTGGGCCAAGTATTCCAGCTTGAGCTACGAGTGGAGATCCGATGCGGTTTATGGCGATCATAATTAGCAACATTGGAATAACGGTGCATAAGCTGGCGTTCAGTAGGCTAAACCAATAAATTGGAAGGGGCTGCTCAAATATCGCTAGTGGGTTATGGATGGTTGACTGCGCTATGCTCAAAAATGCCGAGGCTGAGCTGGCATAGACAACTAAGCGCACGCTTCCAATACGCTTCACCATTTCTCCTGCACCAATCATGTAAGCCGCATAGGAGCAGGCACTGCCAAACACAAGAGCCATGCCTAACCAAGCATCAATGCCGGTGGAGCTCGCATCTTGAATAAAGACAATGAAAACGCCAATGTAGCCAACGATGAGAGAGAGCCACTGTAGTTGAGAGACCGGTTTCTTTAAAACAAAATAAGAGATTAATAAAACAATGGTTGGCGTGAGGTAGAGAACAATTCTCTCCAGGCCAACTGAGATGTATTGAAGTCCCAAGAAATCAATATAGCTTGATAAAAAGTAACCTAAAAATCCAAGAAAGAATAATTTTGCGCGATCAAGCCAAGTGATGGGATCCATTGCCTTGCGGCGGGACTCCCACCAGAATATTCCCCAGAACAAGGGAAGTGCCATGAGCATGCGTAAGGCTAGAAGCGTCTCCGCATTTGCACCATAACCAAAAGCGAGCTTGACCAAAATCGCTTTGCCAGAAAACAGCATGGAGCCTACTCCGGCCATCAAAATGCCATAGAGGTAACGTCGGTGATGATGTGCTGCGCTTACTGAATGCATAACGATTTATAACAGCTTATTGAGTAGCGCTCGCATTTCTAAAATGGTCTCGGAGGGGGTTAGGCCTATAGGTCCAATCCCTTTATTCACTAAGCTATCTGCAGCGCTAGCGTGTAATTCAACTGCAATCCCAGTAGCTTGCCATAAATCCAGTTGATGCCGAATTCCTTGGGCAGTAATGGCAGCAATGCTGCCCGTCAGAATATCCCCCATGCCTCCAGTACCCATTCCAGGATTTCCGGCAAGACATTGAACTAGAGGGTGCTGTGGTGAGGCAAGCAGGGTATGTTGTCCTTTAAGAACCACAATCGATTGTGTGAGCTCGACCAATTGTTGAATGGCACGTACGCGATCTGATTGCACTTCTTCGGTTGTCATCTTCAAAAGTTTAGCTGCTTCACCAGGGTGAGGCGTGAGAACAGTCAATTCTGGAGGAGTGTGATTGCGCGCTTGTAGTTGTTCAAGTAACTCAGTGGATTCGCTGATCAAATTAAGAGCATCAGCATCAATTACCAATGGAATGTTTGGATATAAGAGTGACGCACGCAGGCATTCAATCGCTAAAGCGGATTTGCCAAGACCTGGGCCAATAGCAATAACATCGGGCTGAGTGGTATTCAGAGCCTCATAAATATTATCTGTAGCCTGACGAATCATGAGCTCGGGTTGATCGACATCTGCACGTGCTGAAGCAGGATCTAAGATTTCTAGGATAGTCCAGCCTGCGCCAAGATGTAGGCAGGCATTGCCCGCCAAAATTAGGGCGCCCGCCATTCCTGAAGCACCACCAATTAAAACAACTTTGCCTGCATTGCCTTTATGCTCAGCGGGTCCTCGTTTTAGGTGTGCCGCAAGAGGAAGTGTATTAAGTTGAGCAGGAACATTCATGAATACAGTATCTTACTAAATTGCATGTATACATGCTAATCTGCACTAACTCAATTATCTTTATTAGTCAGCTACTTTTGCGCCTTGGATATTGTGAAGTTTCATGGCGTCTGCTACAAACCCAGACTGCTTGAGTTCTGCGATGACATTACTTAAATAGGCGCTTGTACTTTCATAATTGGCTCTAGCCTTCGGAATGCCAATCGCTTGATTAATCACCATGAAGCGACCAGGTAGCATGCGCAATCCCTCATAGCGCTTAGCATCACTTTCTAGCTGCTGTTTGACGCCTGCTGCAACATTGCCTGCTCCAGACATAAAGTCATCAATCACTGCCTGTGAGCTAGCAGCTCGTAATAGGGCGGCATTCTTAATTTCGCGCGTAAGGTAAAGATCATAGGCGCTACCTTTGCCAACGACAATTTCATTGCCGGCAGCATCTACTTCATCGTTAGTCTTTAATGGAGAAGAGGCTTTCACCATATAAGCACCTTCAATTTGTATATAGGCTGGGGTATAGCTGATGTCTGTGCCCCGGACTGGATCAATCGCCACAAAGACTAAGTCAATTTCTCCAGTCTTCACTGCATCTACTGTCGCACCTGCTGACTTAAAGGGGATTAATTGCACGGGCAATGAAATGCGTTTTCCAATCTCATTGGCAATATCAATTGTCACTCCGTACAAGTTTTTTGAATTTGGATCTTCATTAGCAAGAACCGGATTTCCCAAATTAATGCCAATACGCAAAACACCAGTTGGGGCGAAAGAAGATAAGGTGGGCTGATCAATGGTTTTCATGGGCTTGGATGATTGACTTATAGCAAGATGCGATATGCACAAAAGTGTAAGAGATAGGAGTGAGGAAAATATCAGCTTCATTAAAATATGGAGATAAAAAAACCGCGGCGGGCCGCGGTTTTATCAGCAAAAGAAAGAATTACTTCTTAGCATCGGCCGCTGGAGCAGCAGCAGGTGCTGTTGGAGCAGCGGCAGGAGCATCTTTCTTAGCTTCTTCCATATGAGCCGCTTCTGCACCATGCTTTTCGCCGCCCATATCAACGTTGCCGTCGCCTTTGAGGAGTAAGTAGGCGGTGGCACCAATTAAGACTAGTACCATGATGATGATTGAACGGTTGCTCATTGCTTTTCCTTCGATTTAGTTGAAATTCTGGCAATATTAACTCGCCTTTAGTACCAGGTAAATCCCAACAATCCCTAGAAGCCATATTCTTAGAGAGAACTAGGTATTAACACTAAGTTAGTACGCGGGTTAAGATTGATCTATACATGCCCTCAAAGGTTGCAATATGAGTCCGAAGCTCCCTATTAACAACTCACAGACTATTACTGAGTTTTTAAATCTTCACAAGAGCCAAATAGCAGAAGAAGATTCCGAGGATTCTTATAAGTTTGCTTTTGGTGACGAAGCCTTTTTAGCTCGCAGAGAGACTATGGGTATTCGCTTTGAGTTGGAGTTACTTAAGCCTAATGTTCTATTAAATGAGCAAGGCATTGAGCATACGATTACAGTCTTTGGCTCAACGCGATTTATTAGTCATGCTGAGGCATTGACCCTAAAGGAAAAGGCAAGGACTCCAGAGGAGACTGCGGCTGCTAATAAGGCACTCTTACACTGCAAGTACTACGAGTCAGCTCGAGAGTTCGGGGCATTAGTAGCTCACTACAACGCCACTCAAGAGAGCAGCGCCAATAAGCTTCATATTTGCACGGGTGGTGGCCCTGGAATTATGGAGGCCGCTAATCGAGGTGCATTTGAGGCGGGCGATAAAACTATCGGCTTTAATATCAGTCTACCTAGAGAGCAGCAACCCAATCTATATGTCAGCCCGGGCTTAAGTTTTCGCTTTCATTACTTCGCGCTACGCAAGATGCACTTTATGTTGCGCGCTAGAGCAATCGTAGCTTTCCCCGGGGGGTTTGGTTCCATTGATGAGTTATTCGAGGTGTTGACACTGATCCAGACTAAAAAAGTTGTTCCTATTCCGGTGATATTGGTGGGCAAGAACTATTGGAATGAGATGATTCGTTTTAAGCAGATGGTGGAATTTGGCGTCATTGATGAGGAGGATATGCAAACTATTCACTTTTCAGAGACTGCCCAGGAGGCTTGGCAGTTGATTCGGGATTGGTATCAATTGGGTTAACAAGCGCTCGCCTGTAAAATCACTCCTATGAATCCTTCGCAAACTAGCATCGCTACATCACTAGATCTTCCAGGCTATCTTTTGGGTGCCGCCATGCTCCTGTTGATCATGGTTTTTCATGGGGTAGCGTTACTGCAGATTGCCAAGCGCTATGAAGTGAAAACTTTTCTGTATTTGGCTGAGAAAAAATACTCTGCTGTGGCTCTCTGTTTTTACGTGAGCGTCTTCTGTTTGTTCTTAACCCATATCGCTGAAATACTGATTTGGGGTATTGCTTTGTACGCATTCAAGTTACTACCCGCTCTGGGGCAAAGTATTTTATTTAGCGGCAGTACCTATACGGCAATGGGATTTATGGAGGACATTCTTCCCGATGGCTGGAAGATGCTGGCAGTGATCATCGCTTTTTCTGGAATGTTTTCCTTTGCATGGACTGCATCAGTCATGATCTCCATGACCAAGAACTTCCGCCAAGCCTATACCAAGCTCCATATGAGAAAACTGAACATCTCATCTGACATCATTGATCGTTTTGAGTAATCGATGAGTAAAACTTGGGATGCCATCATTATCGGTGGCGGGGCAGCTGGCCTATTTTGCGCAGGAGTTGCTGGTCAGTTAGGAAAAAAGGTACTTGTACTGGATCATGCTGAGGTTTTAGGCGAAAAGATTCGTATAAGTGGTGGTGGCCGTTGCAACTTTACCAATCTCCATAGTAGTCCGGCCAACTTCTTATCTCTCAATCAGCATTTTGTAAAAAGTGCACTCGCTAGATACCCCTCAACAGAATTTATCAAGCTGGTGACATCTCATGGCATTAATTATCATGAGAAACACCAAGGCCAATTATTTTGCGATGATTCTGCCAAACATATCATTGAGCTATTGTTTGCAGAGTGCGCCAAAGGAAATGTGACCATACGTCATCCAGTCTCCGTGCAATCAATTGAGCAAGAGGATGATCGATGGCTCATCCAAACGAATGCTAGCACCGAAAAAACCAAGTCAGTAGTCATGGCAACGGGTGGTTTACCAGTGCCCGCCATTGGAGCTACTGCTTATTCTTTGGATGTTGCAAAGCAGTTTGGATTGAATGTGGTGGATCCTAGACCTGCTTTAGTGCCACTCTCATTTACTGCAGATAACTTCGGTGATCTCAGTGAGTTGGCCGGTCTAGCTGTCCCAGTCAGAATTGCCTCCGGTTCAAAGGGCCATCGTTATGGCGCCTGTAGATTCAATGAAGATTTGCTGCTAACTCACAAAGGCTTATCAGGTCCTGCGGTTCTTCAAGCAAGCAGTTATTGGGAAGAGGGCGAACCGATTCACATCGATTGGCTTGGCGCAATTGAGCGTCCTGGAGGATTTAATTGTGATGAGCTCTTTAATAACGAAGAGAATCGCTTAAAGCTTACCGAAACTATTTTGGCTTCTGTGCTTCCTCAGCGCTTAGCTAAAGCATTTGCAGAGCAGCGCAATCTAATGGGTCGCAAATGGGCCGAAGTCTCTAAAAAAGATCGTCAAGCCCTTAAGGAGCTGCTAACGAACTGGTCTGTAAAGCCGGCAGGTACCTTAGGTTGGAAAAAAGCAGAGGTGATGTTGGGCGGGGTAGATACCAAAGAGCTCGACGGACAAACGATGATGTCGCGCAAGCATCCAGGGTTATTCTTCATTGGTGAGTGTGTCGATGTCACCGGTCATTTAGGCGGCCATAATTTCCAATGGGCATGGGCCAGCGGCTATGCTTGTGCGCAATCCCTATAAATTTCTCATCACACCAGGACTCACTTCGACAGTTTTTTCTTCTTTTCACGCGAGCGGATATTTAAAAGCTCAACCGATAAAGAAAATGCCATGGCAACATAAACATAACCTTTAGGAATGTGAACGCCCATTCCTTCTGCGATCAGTACCACGCCTACAACGGTCAGAAACGATAATGCCAATACTTTGATAGAAGGATGGCGCTGAACAAAATCCCCAATGGGCTTAGCGGCAATGAGCATGATTAGGACAGAAGCAAGGACTGCTGCGATCATCACGCTAATTTGATCCACCATACCCACTGCTGTTATCACGCTATCTAGGGAAAAAATAATATCTAGTAAGCCAATCTGTAGCACGGAGCCAATAAATAAAGAGAGCATTGACTTGGCGCGGTCTTTCCCCTGAGCGTCAGTTTGTTCATCGCCATGCTCACCCACCTCTACTTCAATATAAATTTCTTTGGAGGCCTTCCAGATTAGGAAGAAGCCACCAAGCAATAAGATTAAATCTCTGCCGCTAATCAGGTGGTCGGAGATGCTGAAGAGGGGGGTTGTGAGACCCATTACCCACGATAGACTTAGCAATAAAAGAATGCGAGTGACAAGCGCAAACAAAAGACCGAGGCGGCGAACCTTCTCCCGAATTTCAGAAGGGAGTCTGTTGGCAATAACGCTAATAAAAATGATGTTATCAATGCCGAGAATAATCTCAAGGGCAGAGAGCGTTAGAAAGGCAATCCAAGCATTGGGATTACTCAGGAGCTGCATTGTGCTTTCGATCATTTTCTACTTTACTAATGTAACTATTGATCAGAGTTTAGCGAATAACGATAAACATCCATCCCAGTTTAATGACCACATCATTAGTTGGGTTGATTCCTCATCCAATCCGCAGTGTTCAGAAAAGACTCTTCAAGTTGTTTCGCGGTATCACCGGTTATTCCGCACTCTTCCATAGCCTTATACATGCAGGCTAGCCATTGATCTCGCTCTTTTAAGCCAATCTTGAATGGCAGATGTCGAGCCCTTAGCATGGGGTGACCATATTTGGGTGAGTAGATATCAGGACCTCCCATCCAGCCCGTGAGGAAGAACTTGAGTTTTTCCCTAGAGCCGGAAAGGTCGTGAGGGTGCATGGACCTTAGATCCTCAAAATGGGGTTCTAGGGCCATTAAATCGTAAAAACGGTCTACTAATGCGTCAATTTGGTCTATGCCGCCTATAGACTCATAAATGGTTATTTTTTCACTCATTTTGTCATTTTAATGCGGTAAATTCGGGGAATTGGCAGTTCGCCTATTTCGGTATAGAGTTAAATGCCAAAGCTTTATTAACCCTTGTTTATAGGAGCGTAAAAATGGATGCAAAAGAACTTCAAAAATGGCAGCGTGAAAAAGCAAAAGAATTATTTGATTACTCACATACTTTGCTTGAGGCAGCCAAAAAATTAAGTGAGCATCATTTGGCAGAGATTGAGTGGGGCATGAAAAATGCCCTCGACAGTGCAAAGTCAGCCGCCAAAAATGATTTAGGTAAATTAAAAGACTTGCAAGAAGAGGCTGCAAAAGAAACTGCGAAACGTGCAGCCGCATATCAAAAGAAGGTAAAAGCAGTTTTAAAAGATCTCGGAGAGGGTGCTGCCGATGAAACAGAGAAGCATCTTGAAAAGGTTCGTAGCTCTTTGGTAACTTGGCTTGAGGATGCTGAAAATAAAATGCCAGCACATGCTGACAAGCTATCAAAGGTAGTTCATGAGATGTCAACGACAGGGCAAAACATGTTCAAAGAAGGGCGTCGTATTGTTAACCAAGTAGCCGAGACTGCTGAAAAGAATATCGATGAACTAGTTAAAAAATCTGGGGGCAAGAAGAAGGCTGATGAATAGCCCTGATTAAGCCAAGGAAAAACAAAACCGCCTCACAACTGGGGCGGTTTTTTATTTCCAGCCTTGTAACCATAATTCGCTGTTAGTAAGATCTCGCCATGCAATTTCTGTGGTTTGCTTGGAATAGACTGCTTCAATTTCCACAAACTCAATTTTTTCGTTTGGCGGTTCTGGCAGAATTACTTTACTCACCAAAAAATGCTTTTGCTTGGCAATCGGTTTAACTGCGGTCCATTTGGTGAGGAGTAATTTCTTAGGGCTGAGTCGATTCATCAGTAATGCATTCCGATTCTTTTTATAAGGCAGTGCACTGGAATTCTTGACCATTGATCAAAAGCAATCCTGAGGAGGGTGAGAATATGGTCCTCGATTGATCGGTTTTACCTGAGCATTTTTCATCAAAGTAGCTTTGGGTACCCAAGCTACCGCAATAATCTAGTACCACCCCCTTAAATTCCATTTGGGCCTTTCGGAGCACCATGGAAATTTTAGACTCGGAAGGGGAGTTACAACTCCAGGTGGTGTATGTCTCTCGACCGCAGGCGCTGAGCCCGAGAAGGATCGCAAGGTAGATGGCTAGGCGAATTTGGGGAGGGATTCTCAAGGATTGCACCCCTAGAGGATAGCGATATTTCCAATATTTCGCCTAAGAAACAGGTTTGGTATTAATATTTACGGCAGATTGTTTAATAAACAACGCATTGGTCTTGATAAGACATTTAAAACAAAATATTGAAGGAGACGCTGTGGATACAAATCGGAGAGATGCGCTTAAATTAGGTGCGTCTGCTGCTATTAGCGGTATGTTTATTTCTAATGCAATTGCTGCTACTGATGGTCAGTCGCCGATTGTGGTGGAGCCATTGACTGGTAAAGCGGGTCTTAGGATTGCCAACTATTTACCTAAAATGGGCGCTACCTCAAGATTGGGTTTGGTTACCAATGACGGTATGGTAGTTGATATCCCTGCAGAAGCGGCTCGTCAAAAAGTACAGCTCTCATTTGATCCTACTTCAATGATTTCATTGGCTGCCTCTGGCAACAAAGGCTTGCTGGAGTTGGCTACATTATTTAAAGGTCGCGGAAGTAATTTAGCGAATGTGAATAATGTGATCTTGCTATCACCTATTCCTAAGCCGCAAAGCAATATTTATTGTGTGGGCTGGAATTACTTAGACCATTTTGAAGAGGGCCTCAAGCATCGTGCTGATACTGCTGTAAAAGAGTATCCAAAGGTTCCCGTGCTTTTTACTAAAGGCACGCAAACCATGAATGGCCCGTTCGACAACATTCCTTATGATGCTGGCATCTCCACCATGATTGACTGGGAGGCTGAGCTAGCAGTGGTGATTGGTAAAAAGGGTAAGAATATTTCTGAAGAGAATGCAATGGACTATGTCTTTGGCTATTCTGCCTACAACGACACTACAGCGCGTGATATTCAGCAAAAACGTCAGTCCGGTCAATGGTTTAAAGGCAAGAGCTTAGATGGTCACGGCCCGATGGGTCCCTGGGTTGTTACTGCAGGTGGCGTCAATTTGGATGACACTCGCATTATTTGCCGTGTGAATGGCGTTGAAAAGCAAAACGCTAGTTATAAGCAAATGTATTTCAAGATCCCAGCAATTATTGCTGAGCTATCGCGTGGCTTAACATTACTGCCGGGCGACATTATTGCAACTGGCACTCCTTCTGGGGTTGGCGCAGGTAGAACTCCTCAGGAGTTTATGAAGCCAGGTGATGTTATGGAAACAAACATCACTGGCATTGGCATCATCCGCAACAAGATTGCTTAACTGATTAACTCAGTAAGCTTTCAGAATAACGGCAAGGACCTAGAGAACCCAGAAGTGATGAGTTCCGTCCTTGCCCAGTTGTTCTACTAAACCAAACTCCCAATCAAGATATGCCTGCATCGCTGCAGGATCTACGCTAGTACCTTCATAGGGGCGCTTATAGCGATCCATAGGAGGAGAAGCTAAGTGACTCGGACCTTTCTCCAGCTCAAATCCTGCTTTTACCCAGGCAGCATTGCCGCCCTCTAAAACGAGGACCTCGGCTTTAGTCAAAGCTTGCACTTCCTGAGCAGCAAAGAGACTTAATTCAGCTGGTGTGCTGGTAATGACATAGCGATCTACCTGTGGAATTTTTTTCATTGCTTCTGCTAGTTGGGATCGAAGGGCATACCAACTTCCAGGGATGTGTCCTTTAACGTAGTTAGCATGGGTGCTGAAATCAATTGCAATCGTATTGCTATCACTCTTAAGCCAGTTGGAAACGGTCGCGGCATCTACGCTTTCAATTATTGGAAGGGCGGGTAGGGGCGCCTTCCAACTACCTTTTTCTGTGAGATCGGAGGTAATTACTCCATCAAGAACATAAATATCCCAAGCCATTTGGGCCAACCAAGATGCGGGCATATTGGCGCGTACTCCACCGCCACTGGGGTCTACCAACACTACCCGTGCACCACGAACCGGGGCAACCATCTCTGTTTCTTGTACAAGCTGTCCACCTGGTATCGATCTAAAGCCAGGAAGATGACCTGCTTCATATTCTTCCGGAGTGCGCGTATCAAAGAAATAAGTTGTTCGATCAGATTGCGCTTTCCATGTCTGTAAATCGCTGAGGCTAGCGCGCTTAACCCCTGCACGATCAGCAACGCTGCGAGCGCGAATTGCCGCCTCGTTTCTTGTGTCATCACTCACTTCCTGAAACTTTCTGCTTTGCCCTTTATCCAATTCTTGACCAGCAAGCGTCCAGCCAATCGTGCCATTACGTAGTGCATTGACTTCGTTTGGAATGCCAGCATTAATCAGTGACTGCGTGCCAATAATGCTGCGAGTTCTACCCGCGCAGTTCACAATCACTTTTGTCTTTGGGTTAGGCGCTAATTCTGGGAGACGCAAAACCAGCTCTGCACCTGGAACGCTAATACCGGTTGGAATACTCATAGTGTTGTATTCATCAAAGCGGCGCACATCAACAACAACGACATCTTCTTTGTTATCGATTAATTGTTTTACTTCTTGTGCTGATAAAGAGGGGGTATGGACTTTGGATTCTACGAACTCACCAAACGACTTGCTGGGAACATTGACATCTTTAAATACCTCACCGCCAGATGCTTTCCAGCCTTGAACACCTCCCTCAAAAACTGATACATCGGTGTACCCAAGATTGATTAAACGTTGCGCAGCTAATTGAGCAAAACCTTCACCATCATCTAGAGTGACGATGGGTACGTTTTTCTTTGGTAGCTTTGCGTAAGCATCAATCTCTACTCTGGAAAGAGGAAGGTTTGCGGCAAAGAGGGGATGCTCTTGCGCATGAGGATCCTCCTCGCGCACATCTAAAAATGCAATTTCTTCTTTGTTGAGAAGTTTATTGCGAACGAATGAGTGATTTTTAGTTTGAATGGCCATGCTGTCTCTTGTATTTTTAAGTGAATAGTTGTCTTTTAGTCTAACTTGGCGCCGGATTTTTTGACTACCTCACCCCAGCGCACCACTTCTTGATTGATATAAGCAGCCAGTTCAGGACGAGTCATTTTAGGCACGCTTGCGCCCATAGCTGCCCAGCGTTCCTTGATATCTGATGAGGCAAGTGCTATCTGCGTTTCGGCGCTCATCTTGTCGACAATGTCTTTAGGGGTTCCCTTGATTGCCCACAGAGCATACCAACTAGATACGATGAAATTAGAGATCCCTAGTTCTTGAGCAGTTGGCACATTTGGAAACGCATCTACTCTTTTGGAGGTTGCAACCGCAACCGCAATAAGCTGACCATTCTTAATGAATGGTGCTGCACCTGCCAAGGTATCAAACATCATATCCACCTGGCCTGCGACAAGATCTTGAAGGGCTGGACCGGTTCCACGATAAGGAATGTGGGTGATAAATAATTTGTTCTGTAACTTAAATAGCTCACCTGTTAAATGCTGCGAAGTACCATTTCCTGTAGAAGCGTAGTTATATTTTCCTGGATGCTTACGAATCTCTTCCATGATGGATTTCAAATCATTTTTTGGAAACTTGTTTGGATTCACAACTATGACGTGAGGGACGCTACCAATAATGGCAATAGGCTCAAAATCTTTGGTGATGTCATATGAGAGGTTGGTGTACATGCTTGGGGCAATAGAGTGATGCACTGCACCAAGAAGCCAGGTATAGCCATCTGGTGCCATTTTTGCTGCAACTGCAGCACCTAGGGTTCCGCCTGCACCACCTCGGTTATCAACTACGATGGCGTCATTCAGTTGGGTTGAAAGCTGCTTTGCTAAAGGGCGCCCAAAGGCGTCCACAGCTCCACCTGGTGGGAAGGGGTTAATAAAGGTAATTGGCTTGTTGGGGGTTGGCCAAGCGCTAGTTTGGGCATTGGCGGATAGCCCAATAAGGGCAACAACCAGTACTGCCAGGATATTTCTGAACATTTTGAAGTCTCCAGTGTATTAATAAGTTTTATAGATCTATTTTGGCTGAACCCCCAAATATAAGAGTTATCCCTGATTTAGGGGGCGATTTTCTATGGTTTTTATGGGGATATACTGACCGGGCTGTCAGTATAAATATTCATTTGTTAATAGGAGACGAGATGTCACAACACGATACATTGTTGGCTGCTTTTGAAACTTACAAGGCTGAAAACGAAAAATTTATTGAAAAAGGTATTAAGGCATCTGCTGCTCGCGCACGTAAGGCCTTGCAAGAAATCGCTGGCGCCTGCAAAGAGCGTCGCAAAGAAATCACTGCTACTAAAGAGGCGATGGAAGCTAAGAAGTAATTCTCACTCCAGACTGATTGATAAGCCTAGCTTTTACGAGCTAGGCTTTTTTATTGGTGACTTGCACTTTCAGTGCTGTGATTAGATAGCAATGCTAAACAAGGTCAGTTTCATTGCTTTGCTACGAATAGGTACTAGCATTTGATATTCGGAGCTATTGGCCCAAGCATGAGCGTCTTGGGCTTTAGGAAACTCGAGCTCCACAAAAGATTTGAAGGGTGCAATCCCTAATTCATTCCAAAATAGCTCTGCAACTGAACCACGGTTCTTGATAGAGCCCTTATAGAGCTTAACCGTTTGCCCAACTTGAGAGCGGTATTGTTCAAAAGCGCTTTGATCTATTAGCTCTATCAGCCCAATGACTTTCACCATCACGACTCCTTATATAGATTGCCGTATGCTTTAAGAGTATATCCACGCTATAGTTAGACTATGAATACAGAGCAATTTCAACTACTGCTTGAGCGGGAAGGATTTCCTGAGCCGGTAGAGGTTGGGCAAGTCCCCAACGGTCAGCTTGGTAATCACGAGCATCCATTTGAAGTGAGGGCGCTAGTGATTCAAGGCAGTATCGATATCACTATTCATGGAAAGAGTGGGACTTACAAGACTGGTGATGTGTTTGAGCTGGGATTTAAAGAGGTGCATTCTGAGTCCTATGGGGCCGAGGGGGTGAAATACCTAGCCTCTAGAAAACAATAAACAATATTCAGAAATTGAGAGTGATATGAAAATCGGATTTATTGGACTTGGCAACATGGGCTTACCAATGGCCCTGAACTTATTAAAAGCGGGGCATCAAGTCACAGGTTTCGATTTAGTAAAGAGTCAGCTTGATGTTTTTGCAGCTGCAGGCGGTACCATTGCAGCAAATGCAAACGACACCGCAAAAGATGCCGATGTATTGATCAGTATGCTGCCCGCTTCTCGCCATGTGGAGGGTTTGTATCTGGGTGATGCCGGTTTGTTAGCAAGCGCGAATCCTAAAACATTGCTCATTGATTGCTCAACGATTTCGCCAAAGGTAGCAAAAGCCGTTGCTGCTATCGCCAAAGCTAAGGGCTTTGCCATGATTGATGCGCCAGTCTCCGGCGGCACTGCAGGTGCGCAAGTAGGCACTTTAACGTTTATGGTCGGCGGTGAAGCGAGTGTTGTTGAGTACGCACGTCCCTTGTTAGAGAAGATGGGGAAGAATATCTTTCATGCTGGCGGCAATGGGGCGGGGCAGACCGTTAAAGTTTGTAACAACATGATGTTGGGCATTCAGATGCTGGGAACAAGTGAGGCGCTGCGATTAGGCATCGCAAATGGCCTAGACCCCAAAGTTCTATCTGACATCATGTCTAAGAGTTCAGGGCGAAACTGGGCTTTGGAGCTTTATAACCCATGTCCAGGCGTCATGGAAAATGTCCCATCCTCAAAAGGTTATGCTGGTGGTTTTGGTGTAGATCTCATGCTCAAAGACATGGGGCTGGCAGTTGAGAATGCAGAAGATCTGGATGCTAGTGTTCCCCTTGGGAAATTAGCGCAACAGCTCTATGAGATTCACAGCAAAGCCGGTAATGGCCAACTGGATTTCTCAAGCGTCTTTAATTTAAAAAAATAAATTATGAGACGCTCCGTAGCCCAGACAAATCAACTCTGGAGGGTCTCAAAATCCTAATTGCAGCTTGGTTTAGCGGTTAAAGCTTCTTTTAGGTGGGCTACTACGCTTGGCAGGAGCCTTCTTCGCTGGAGCTCCAACTGTTCCGGCAGGTCTTGGCTTGCGAGATTGCTGGTGTTGCTGACTGCGCAACTGAATCGGTTGCGCCACGGCATTTGGATCTGGTTCAAAACCGGCAATCACTTCTTGTGGCAATTTTTGTTTAATGAGTTTTTCAATATCTCTGAGCATTTGATGTTCATCAACGCACACCAAAGAAACTGCTACGCCATTTGAGCCTGCGCGACCGGTACGTCCAATACGATGTACATAATCTTCAGAAACATTTGGAAGATCGTAGTTCACTACGTGAGGGAGCTGGTCAATGTCGATGCCGCGTGCAGCAATATCGGTAGCAACCAATGCGGTTAACTTACCTGCCTTGAAATCTGCCAATGCCTTAGTACGAGCAGATTGGCTTTTGTTGCCATGAATGGCCATGCTGGTGATGCCATCCTTCTCCAGTTGAGTAACTAGCTTATTCGCGCCATGCTTGGTACGTGTAAAAACCAGCACCTGCTTCCAGTCGTTAGTCTTAATGAGATGGGCTAGTAGAGGATGCTTCTTAGTTCTATCTACTGGATGTATCAACTGGGCAATCGCTTCATTGGCGCTATTGCTACGGGCTACCTCAATCAACTCAGGCGAATTGAGCAAGCCGTCTGCTAATTGTTTAATTTCGGTAGAGAAGGTTGCCGAGAACAAAAGATTCTGACGCTTCTTAGGTAAGGCAGCCAAGATCTTTTTAATGTCTCGTAAGAAGCCCATATCGAGCATGCGATCAGCTTCATCTAAAACCAGAATCTCAATGTCGTTGAGTGATACGCAATTTTGTGACATGAGGTCAAGCAGTCGACCTGGCGTAGCTACCAATATATCGAGACCGCCAGCAATGGCTTTGATTTGCGGATTAGCGCCAACTCCGCCAAAAATCACAGTAGATTTCAAGCCAGTATATTTTCCATAAGTCACAACAGACTCTTGGACTTGAGCGGCTAACTCACGAGTAGGGGTCAAAATTAGCACTCGTAATAATCTTTTGCCACTAGATTTAGGAGTGCTGCTTAAGCGTTGCAGAATTGGAAGCGTAAAGCCAGCCGTTTTTCCTGTGCCGGTTTGTGCGGCAGCTAAAAGATCGCCACCTTTTAGGACGGCAGGAATCGATTTTGCTTGAATCGGGGTAGGGCTGGTATAGCCTTCTTCAGCAATAGCGCGAAGAATGGGTTCTGATAAACCAAGATCTGTAAATAACATAGGGGCCAATAAAGTATTGACCCGTATTCAATTAAACGACTATCCCGGCCAATGGGGTGAGCTGCCACGCTAGAGCGTTTGCAGTAAGAACCTCTATTTTAAGTCATCAACCCAAAAAGCCAGGTAATTAGAGAATTACGCCGGATTCCAGAGGTTGGGCACGACAGTATTGGCATAGCCAGATACAAATGACTTTTCTGCACCAGTTGCAGGATCAAATACCGAGCGATGAATGCGGCCGATATTGCCACCATACACGTGAATGCTGATCGAAGTTTTGTCGCTCAAACTATTCTCGACCACATGAATGTCATGCGTATCGGGTGATACGGTATCAACGTGCCCGGGTAAGCTGACACAAGCTTTGCCTGCCTTGAAGCTAGCATCTGCTTGAAGATAATAGGGGGTGCCTCTTTCTTGACCGCGCAACTGACCAATCATTCCCCAAACGGTGTGATTGTGTAGGGGTGTTTTTTGGCCCGGACCCCACACGAAACTCACTACAGAGAATCGATCCAATGGGTCTGCATAGAGAAGATATTGCTGGTAGTACTGTGGATGAGGTTTGGTGAACTCTTCTGGCAACCAATCATCTACTGCAATCAGTTTCTCTAGTATTTTTTTGCCTTCAGTAAAGACGATCTCTTCACTTGGCTTTTGTTCAAGCAGCAAGCTAAGCTCTTTCACGAAGGTTAGTAATTTACCGTCAGACATTTTTTGCTCCATTACATACATTACTCGTCTTGGAATACACAATCAGGCCATGCCTTAGGCTTAAGTGTGTTGGTATCAACGCAAACGATATGTAGCACGGCGCTTGCAATAACTTCGAATTCTTCGCTGTCAGGAAGCTTTCTTTGTGCAGTTTGCTTAACAGTCACCTGAGTGCGGCCGCGATGTTCAATCACTTGATCTATATAAAGCAAGTCATCTAGACGCCCTGGTTTATAGAAGTTCATTGTGAGTTCGCGCAACGGCATCACCATATTAAATTCATTCTCGAGTTTGGTGGGGCTTAAATCTTTTTGTGCAAGCCATTCTGCGCGACTACGTTCAAAAATCTCGAGATAACGTCCGTGATAGACAAAACCTGCTGCATCTGTATCTGAATAACAGACTCGATGGGTATAGATAAAGGCGCTGGTATTTGGATTGGTGTTAGAGGTCATCGGTTATTAAATTTATTTTGACAATACGAGAATCATATTACGATGAGCAATACCAGCCTCATCATAGGTGGGCCCCTGTACCTGAAAGCCTAGTTTTTGATAGAAAGGGATGGAAGCAATTTGGGAGTGCAAGACGATAGACTTTGCGCCTTGAGATTGGGCCAGATGAACCAGCCCCTCTAGGATTTGCCTTCCTACCCCCTGATGTCTGAATTGGGCTAAGACAGCCATACGTCCAATTTGGGATCGCCCGCCACCCAGATCCACCAGTCTTCCAGTGCCAATACAATGTGACTCTAGATAGGCTAGGGCATGAGCGGCAGAAGGGTCGAATTCATCCAATTCAAGCTCGGCTGGGACTCTTTGCTCTAGGATAAAGACCTCTTGGCGCACCCAAAAGGCGTCTTCTTCAGCCTCTTTCCACGGTTTTATTAGTATTTCCAAGATGCCCAGTGCCTCCAAGTGCTGTTTCCATCCAATTTACCAAATAAAGGTAAATATGAGCACAGTTCGAAGCTGTACAAAAAGCGCCTCATTCAATGGTTACAATGAATTGTGGCTCTGGATTGAGCCCATTCGTAACCTTTTACTCAATTAGGAGTTATCTTGAAGAAATCTTTATTAGCTGGTTTATTTGCTGCAGTAGGCATTACCTTTGCAAGCTCTGTTTTTGCGCAGCTTCCTGCAAAGATGTTGCCTTTAGCTGCTGACGTTGTCATTTTGAGCGCAACCGTTGATTCAGTAGATGCAAAGAAGCGTATTGTTGTATTGAAAGATGCTAACGGTAATTTGGCGCAGATGAACGTCGCTAAGTCTGTAAATGATTTAGATAAGGTTAAAAAGGGCGACGTGTTCTTGGTTGAGCATGCTCAAGCAGTTGCTGTTGGTCTAACTGCTGTTGGTAAAGATCAAAAACCAGGTGTTTCAGGTGTTCGCTCTGTAGTGATCGCTGGCAAAGGTTCTGCTAAGCCATTTGAAGAGACAACAGAAACTGTTTATGCAACTGTAAAGATCTCAACCATTGATCAAAAGACACGTATCGTGACTTTTACATTGCCAAGTGGCGAGAAGCAAAAAGTTAAAGTAGATCCGGCTGTTCTTGGTCTTGAGAAGTTCAAAGCTGGTGATGACGTGATGGTTGAGTTTGTTGACGACACAGCTATTGGTTTTGTAACACCTAAGAAGTAAGTGTGAAATAAACAGTAAATAACTAGGCTGTACGCTAGTTGTAAAAAAGCCCGCAGATGCGGGCTTTTTGCTTGATGGGGCTAGATTATTTTTTAGCGTTCGGAAAGAAGAGCTGCTCGCCATCAATCTTGTAGCTAGCAATGACGTCCTGCCCATTCTTAGAGATGAGCCAATCAATAAATTCTTGACCCTGTACTTTTTTCACATGAGGGAACTTTGCTAGATTAACCAACATAACACCATATTGATTAAATAGCTTTGGGTCGCCTTGAACTAGGATCGCAAGATCGCCACGATTCTTAAAGCTCAGCCAGGTGCCGCGGTCAGCCAAAATGTAGCCATTCATAGCGGAGGCGGTATTGAGGGCCGGACCCATACCCGAGCCTGTTTCTTTATACCAAGATTGGCTGGAGGAAGGGGTGATGCCCGCACCTTTCCAATAACGAAGTTCTGCAGCATGTGTGCCGCTTTTATCTGCGCGCGATATAAATGGGGCTTGAGTAGCAGCAATTTTTTGGAGTGCGACTTGAATATCTTTGCCGCCACCGATTTTTGCGGGATCTGCTTTAGGTCCAATGAGTATAAAGTCGTTGTACATCACTTCGTAACGCTTAGTAGAAAAGCCTTCTTCAACAAACTTCTCTTCAGCAGGTTTGTCATGAACAAACACCACATCTGCATCACCGCGGCGGCCAATATCTAATGCCTGACCAGTTCCAACGGCCACAACCTTCACCTCAATACCAGTCTTCATCTTAAAGATGGGGAGTATGTAATTGAACAGACCGGATTGCTCGGTAGAGGTAGTGGAGGAGACCACAATGCTTTTTTCTTGAGCGACAGCCTGTGTGCCGTTGAGGGCAATGCCCGTTAGGGTCGCTAGAAGTAGGTTGCGGATTGATTTTTTCATAGGCGTGCACTGAGTAATTTATTAAGGTAATATCATCGCATAATTATTACCACTTGAATATGCAATCAATTACATATGCAAATTGAAGTTAGACCAACCTTAGTATTAAATAATCAAGCCCAAGGCGGGGTCCCTATTGATTTGGTTTGGCTGTCTCAGCTGTTAAGGGATATCGGTCGCGGTAACTCGTTAATTTCAGCAAGTAAAAAATCCAGCACCTCTTATCGAAGCGCCTGGGGCAAGATGAATGATGTTGAAGCTGCGCTTGGCATGCCACTCATTACGAGGACCAAAGGACATGGCTCAAAGTTAACAAAACTCGGCGAGTTTTTAATTGAGTTTATTGATGAGATGCAAGCGGGGTATATTGAGCATGGAAGCGCATATCAAGATACCTTGCTTAAAGAAATCAAAAAGATTCAAAAGACTGATAGTAGAAAATGGAAGTTTCTCTCTAGCAGTGATTCCATCATTCAAAGGGCCGCCGCAGAGATTAAAGGCTTCGATTTGAAGATTGCTGGTTCGGGAGAGTCCCTTGAAAAGCTTCTGAGTAACGAAGCCCATATTGCCGGATACCATGTATCAGATGAGCGAAGCTCAAAGGCTATTTATCATCGCTTGTCAAAAAATGATATTCAAATATATCCTGTCATGAAGCGCACACAAGGCTTGCTGGTGAAAAAAGGAAACCCCCTCCGCATCTCTGCTCTCTATGATTTGGTGAATCCAAGAATTCGCTTTATCAATCGTCAGATCGGCTCCGGCACAAGGCTACTACTTGATGGTCTGCTGATAGAGGAGGGTATTGATCCTTCTGAAGTGAATGGCTATCTGCATGAAGAGTTCACTCATTCAGCGGTTGCAAATGCTATTTTGGCCGACAAGGCTGATGTAGGTTTGGGCGTGAAAAATATTGCTATTGAAAATGGTTTGGGGTTTGTACCGCTTAAAGATGAGTTATTTTTCATCGCCATGCATAGGGAGATGGTTGCTCAATCAGAGGCCACCAAATTAATCAGGAAGATAAGAAGCTATTCGGGAGATACGCCTGGATATAAGGCTGTAGGCCTTAATCGACAAATTGAAGGTTGGTTGTAACGTAAAGAAGTAGCTACTGTGTAGTAAATATAACTATAAATAGGAGGCAACATGTTTCATCTATTAGATAAAGAAAGAACGATTGCAGGGCCAGGCTTTAATCGCTGGCTTGTGCCGCCGGCGGCGTTAGCTATTCACTTGTGTATTGGTATGGCGTATGGCTTTTCAGTGTTCTGGTTACCGCTATCTAAGGCATTGGGTGTTTCACTAGGCGGTACTGAGGCAATTAAATGTGCTGCCGATGTTGGCTTCTTTGCGCAACTTTTCACAACTACTTGTGACTGGCAAATTTCGACCTTAGGTTGGATGTATACATTATTTTTCGTGTTCCTTGGTATCTCTGCTGCTATTTGGGGCGGCTGGTTAGAGCGCGCGGGTCCACGCAAAGCGGGTGTTGTAGCGGCTTGTTGTTGGGCTGGTGGCATGCTCTTCTCTGCCTGGGGTATTTATCTCCATCAATTCTGGATGATGATTCTCGGCTCAGGTGTGATTGGAGGTATCGGCTTGGGGCTGGGCTACATCTCACCAGTTTCAACCTTGATTAAGTGGTTCCCAGACCGTCGCGGAATGGCAACTGGCATGGCCATTATGGGCTTTGGCGGTGGCGCAATGATTGGCTCACCATTGGCCGCAATGCTCATGAAGAACTTTGCAACGCCTACTAGTGTGGGTGTGGCACAAACATTCGTGGTGATGGGTGTGATCTATTTCATCTACATGATAATTGGCGCAATGAGCTATCGCGTGCCGGCGAGCGATTGGAAGCCTGCTGGTTGGACACCTCCTGTTGCTGATACATCTAAGGCGATGATCACTACACGCAGCGTTAGTGTTAAGAAAATCTGGGGTATTCCTCAATTTTGGTTGGTTTGGATTGTGCTAACTATGAACGTTTCTGCTGGCATTGGTGTGATTGGCATGGCATCTCCAATGCTCCAAGAAATTTTTGCTGGTAGCTTAATTGGTAATGCATTGAAATTTGGCGAGCTCGATAAGGGTCAGTTAGTGGCGATTGCTGGTATTGCCGCTGGCTTTACTGCGCTGCTGAGCTTGTTTAATATTGTCGGCCGTTTCTTCTGGGCCAGCTTGTCAGATAAGTTGGGTCGTAAATTAACTTACAGCATATTTTTCATATTAGGTGGGGTGTTGTATTTCAGCATTCCCTCTAGTGCTGCTGCAGGTAGTTTGGTTCTCTTCGTTGGTGCCTTCTGCATTATCTTAAGTATGTATGGTGGAGCCTTTGCTACTGTCCCTGCTTATCTTGCTGACTTGTTTGGTACTCAAAACGTAGGCGCAATTCATGGTCGATTGTTAACTGCTTGGTCTACAGCAGGTATCCTGGGTCCAGTGATTGTGAACTACATGCGTGACTATCAACTAAGTCTTGGAATTGCGAAGAGTCAGGTGTACAACCAGACGATGTACATCCTTGTAGGTATGTTAGTTATCGGCTTGATCGCCAACTTAATGATTCGTCCAGTTGCTGACAAGTGGTTTATGACTGATGCTGAATTGGCAGAAGAAAAGCGTCTTGCCCATGAAAAAGCAATGGGATCCATTGTTAAAGGTGAGGCTGGCCATGAGCATACCTCTACTTTGAAAGTCATTTTGGCTTGGGCATTTGTAGGCATACCACTTGCTTGGGGTGTCTATAAAACCTTCTTAAGCGCTTTAAAGTTGCTTGGTTGATCAGGTTTCTAAGTATCGATAGCCACCCTTCGGGGTGGTTTTTTATTTCTATCCGCTAGAATTAACTCAATCATGTTTATTCGCCCGACTTCCCTATTCGCATCACTGATTTTATTTACCAATCTTGCCTTTGCGCAGACCTCAACTGTTGCCGTTGCTGCCAATATGAAAGATGCTTTTAACGAGATTATGGTTGCCTTTAAGGCTAGCGGTAAAGCAGAGATGAGAGTGGTCTATGGCTCATCCGGTAACTTCGCGGCGCAAATCATCAACGGCGCTCCATTCAATCTTTTTATTGCGGCAGATGAGCATTTTCCGTTGGAGCTATTTAAGAATGGTAAGACGGTAGATGAGGGCGCTACATATGCGATTGGTAAGCTTGCCTTAATTGCCAAATCCTCATCTGGGATTCGTTTGGCTGACAGCAAGACAGAAATTGCTCGGGCAATTGCACAAACAAACAAAGTGGCAATTGCTAAGCCAGAGCTTGCTCCTTATGGTAAAGCTGCGATTGAGTATCTCAAGGCAGAAGGCCTATGGGATCTGGCTAAAGACAAGCTTGTCTATGGAGACAACATTGGCGTAGCTACAACATATGTGGTGAGCGGTGCGGCAGATATTGGTTTTACTGCCTTATCTTTGGCCAAATCTCCAGAGGTCGCAAAAGAAACTAGCCTCCTTTTGGTCGACGCTAAGTTATACGAGCCCATTAAGCAGCGCATGGTGCTAATAAAAGGTGCGCCCCAAGAATCAGTGGATATGTATCGCTTTATGCAGGGGCCTCAGGCCAAATCCATTCTGCAAAAGTATGGATACACCACGCCTTAGTTGTTAATTATTTGGGTGCTCTCATGTACTTCAGCATCTCTTGTAAAGCCTCTTGCGGCGACTTCTCTAGTTGCTCTACTACTGCGTTATAGTCTTCAGCCGGGCGGTTCTGGCTTAGCTTAAATTTACCAACCAAACCACTGATCTCAATCTCGATACCAATAATGGCCTTGAGCATCATTTGCACGTATTCTTCTGGGGCGTCGTCTAACTTCCAGTTCGATTGATAGGTTGGTTCGTGAATGTTGGTCATTTGCGATACATGACTTCTTAGCCACTGTGCATCCTCAATCAACTTAATGCTACCTTCTGCATGAACCGCAGCATAGTTCCATGTAGGCACCACTTTTCCACTCTCTTGTTTTGATGGATACCAAGATGGGGTCACATACGCATTCGGCCCATTAAAGATTGCTGTAACAGATGTATTGTTACTGCTCGCAACTTTAACGAGTGGATTCATTCTGGCGACATGTCCATAAAGCTTGGTTTTGTCGGCACTCAACATGAGGGGTAGGTGGTTGATTTCAAAATGACCATCCAGATTCGCAACGATAGTCGCTAGCGGGTATTCAGAAATAAGTTGGGCTAATACGCTTTGATCTTCAACTAAAAAATGTTTTGGTAGGTACATAAGAGGCTAAGCAGAATGGGTAAAAGGTTGTATTTAATAAGAACATAGCAGAGATTGAGCTCTTGTTCTTAAAATTCGTACTCCACCTGCATTCTGATGGTATTTTTTGGTGATGCAGTAGTGGTTCCCCAGAGGTAGGCTACGTTGTATTTCAAAGCTTCCTTGCGGCCCAGTTTGGTTTTCCCAAAAATGGCTGGCCCCGCACTAGATTGTTGTTGTTCATTTGTATTCCAGTTATTAACCTGTCCTAGCCAAGAGTAAATCTGCGCTCCAAGCTCCAGCTCTGGCTGAAGGCGATATTTAACCTGACCTTGATAGCCGAAATAGGTGCCCTGATTTTCAGTGCCCGTGTAATGTCCTTGCATCAAGACGTTGAGATTGGCAACCCATTTTTTCCATTCACTTTGAAATAAGAAGCCGTATTTGGCTTCATACCCTTCATTGCGATTTTGAGGACGTTCTAACTCAAGCAAGAAGCCGATGTCTACTGGGTATTTTCCAGTTTCCGTTAGTTGAAATTTATTCTCCCATTCCACTGCATCAAATTGGGAGTTGGTGCCATCCCAAGTGACTTTTCCATAAATCTCAGTGAACCACCAGGAGTTCACGCCATAACCGAAACCAATAGAAGCGCCTGATAGTCTATTGTCTTCACCGCTTCTGGGAGTCTGGGTTCCAAACTTGGTATCGATCTCTCTTTCGCCTTCTTCCACTCTTGGGGTGTAGATGTAATCTGCTGGCCCACTTAAGTACTCTCCAGCATGAACCAATGCACTGGCGGAGAGAAGGGCAAGGCAACACAAGCCTTGCATTAAATTATTTCTCATCATCATTTAACCCTTACTACGCCTTGAGCGGTTTCAGGGCTAAATTCACCTTCAAATTTATAGACGCCAGGACTTAAAGGTCCGATGTAAAAAGAGGCCTTGCTTTTGGCCTTGATTAACACCTCTCTGTTGAGGTCGTAACTTTCAAATTCCTCTGGAGTGTCATCTAGATTTTCAACAGTAAGCTTTACTTTGGTATCGGCGGGGATATCAATTTCTGATGGAGAAAAGCGCCCATTTTTAATTGAAATCTGGATATCGTTGCTTGCTGCAATGGAGATATTTGTCAAATTTAACAACAAGAAAATACTGATAAGTGTATGTTTTAAATAGTTATTTTTCATAAGTTCAGGTATATATTAATGAGAACCATTCTTAAGTATAAGGTATATAATGAGAATCGTTCCTATTTATTGATAAAAGTGACAATCCTCCATGCATTTGGACCAGGTTGATTTGGAAATTCTTTACCGAGTGAGCGCGGTTAATGCGCCTAAGGGTGCCCCTCAAATTAAGGGGCAGCTGGAAGATATTGGGTTTTTACCCGGTGAACAAGTAGCTGTTTTGCGCAAAGGTTTACTTGGTAAAGGGCCATATATGGTTCGCGTAGGAGCCTCAACATTCGCATTGCGTCAAGCAGAAGCACGCATGATTACGGTCGACGCTATTCCGCATGTCTGAATCTAAAGTTCACTTTTTCTCGAATGAGCCACTCGTAGCTTTATTGGGTAATCCCAATTGTGGCAAAACGGCATTATTCAATTTGCTGACTGGCAGTCGTCAAAAGGTAGCGAACTATTCAGGCGTTACTGTTGAGCGCAAAGAAGGGCGCCTATCTCTTGAGTCTGGCAAAAATATCCGCATACTGGATTTGCCTGGCGCCTATAGCTTGTATCCAAGATCCTTGGATGAGCGTGTGACCTGCAATGTACTGCTTGGTCGAGCTGAAGGTGAAAAACGTCCTGACCTAGTCATTTGCGTATTGAGCGCCATGAATTTGCGTCGTAACTTGCGTTTAGTACTGGCTGCAAAGCGCCTGGGACTGCCTTGTATCGTAGTACTCAATATGCTTGATATTGCTAAGCGTCAAGGCTTGCATATAGACACTGCTGCACTTTCAAGTGAATTGGGTTTGCCGGTGCTCACTAGTATTGGCATTCAGTCTAATGGCGCTGATGAAATCAAGCAGTTCTTATCGAATCTGGACTGGCGTAATCTCAATGGATTGCGCACAGGTACTAGTGATGCAACCCTAGAAAATGTTGCCTCTCATATTGCCCATACTGAATCTGACAATATTCAAGTTCAAAAAATTCTGCAAAACCTCAACCTAGATCAAATCATTCCTGATCAATTGAGCGATCGCTTAGATGCCGTATTACTTCATCCAGTTTTTGGCCCCATCATTTTGGTGGCCTTACTCTTTTGTATTTTTCAGGCCGTGTTCAGTTGGGCTACGGTACCCATGGACCTAATTAAATCTGCAGTGGACTTTCTGGGTGCTCAGATCGTCGAAGTATTGCCCAATGGATGGATACGTAGTCTTTTGATCAATGGAATTTTGGCAGGCTTAGGTGGCGTGGTGATTTTCTTGCCGCAAATTCTGATTTTGTTTTTCTTCATCCTTTTACTGGAGGAGTCTGGCTATCTTCCAAGGGCTGCTTATTTGCTAGATAGAGTGATGGGTTCTGTCGGCTTATCCGGTAGATCCTTCATTCCACTCCTCTCCAGCTTTGCTTGCGCCATCCCCGGAATTATGGCCACCAGAAGTATCTCTAATGCGCGTGATCGCATGGTGACGATTCTGATTGCACCCATGATGACTTGTTCTGCACGTCTGCCGGTATATGCCTTATTGATCTCAGCATTTATTCCAGAGCAAAAGTTATGGGCTGGCATTGATTTACAGGGCTTAGTTTTATTCTTGCTGTATCTCGCTGGAATTTTGGGTGCGATGGCGGTTGCCTGGATTCTAAAGCGCTTTACGAGTGAGCAATTTAGGATGAACGCGCTCATGATGGAGTTGCCAAGCTATCACTTGCCTCGCTTAGGCAATTTAGCTATTAGCTTGTGGCAAAGAGCAGAAATCTTTTTGCGCCGTGTTGGTGGAATTATTTTGCTGATGACTATTGGTTTGTGGGTGTTATCTAGCTTTCCATTCCCACTCGAGGGCGCAACAGGATCACCGATTCAATACAGCTTTGCCGGAATGATGGGGCAGGCCTTAGCACATGTGTTCTCGCCGATTGGATTTAACTGGCAGATCAGTATTGCTCTAGTGCCAGGTATGGCAGCTCGTGAGGTTGTGGTGAGCTCATTGGCAACGGTTTATGCGCTATCTAGCTCGAGTGTCGACGCAGCTGATGCACTGATTCCCTTAATCTCCAATGGCTGGTCATTAGCCACGGCTTTATCTCTATTGGCTTGGTTTGTATTTGCTCCCCAGTGCTTATCTACCATTGCTGCAGTAAAGCGCGAGACGGGAGGCTGGAAGATTCCCATCATCATGTTGAGTTACTTATTCGGCTTGGCCTATATCGCCTCCTTTATTACCTATCACTTAGCTATTTATCTAGGTCTAGGTTAAATCTACTGACATCTATATTTGCTGCGGCACCGCATAAAAGGGTGCGGTAGTATTCCCTTTGTAGTTAAAAAATAGATAACAACACAAGGAGATATAGATGAGTTCACGTCGCCAATTTATGAAGACTGCTTCAGCTGCTGGAGCCGGTTTAGTAGCTGCCTCTACTATGGGTGTAATGAAGGAGGCTTCAGCTCATCCCACCTCAGTATGGGGAGGGGAGGTTTACACCGGTCCACGTGAGATGGTGAAAAATAGCAAAATTCTCTCGATCCAAAATGCGGATGGAACAGAAACCTTGGGTGTGGTTACCCCAAAAGGTGTTATCGATATTCGTGCTGTAGCTAAGAAAATGAAGATTGCAGCACCGGCTACCTTGGATCAATTATTGCAAGAGGGTAATGCTGCGGGATTTAATAAGGTAGTAGCAAGCGCCGATAAATCTGGCGTGCCTTACTTAAAGGAATCCGACATCACTTTCGGGCGCCTGTTTAAAAACCCTGGAAAGATTGTTTGCGTTGGCTTAAATTACCGTGCGCATGCGGATGAGGTTGGTATGGCTCACCCACGTGTACCGCCGCTATTCAATAAGTACAACAATAGTCTTACGGCTCACAACTGTTTATTGCAAATTCCACCGCCATCAGTTTCTTATAAGCTAGATTATGAAACTGAGCTGTTGATTGTTGTCGGCAAGCAGATGCGCAATGTTCCCGAATCGGCTGCTTTGGATTATGTGGCAGGTTATTGCACCTCAAATGATTTCTCATCACGTGATTTGCAGCTTGAATTGCCGAGTGGGCAATGGATGATTGGCAAGACCTTAGACCAATATGCACCAATTGGACCTTATTTTGTTACTTCTGACTTAGTAGGTGATCCTAATAAGCTTCAGGTAAAGACTTGGGTTAATGGCGAGTTACGTCAGAACTCAAATACTTCCGACTTCATTCATAACACTCAAAAAATGTTGTCTTACATCAGCACCTACTGGACATTAGAGCCGGGAGATATTGTTTTCACTGGTACACCGCAAGGCGTTATTGCTGGTATGCCAAAAGACAAGCAGGTATGGCTGAAGAAGGGCGATAAGATCGTAAGTTCAGTAGAAAAACTCGGAGATTTAAAGTTCACTTTGGCTTGATCACTACAGAGTTTGTTTATCTAAAAGAAAGCCACCCGAGGGTGGCTTTTCTTATCAGTGGCTAGTAAGTTTTTTAAATACTTAATCTGCGTTACTCAGCAATAAAAGTATTCTCAAGCTTTCCAATACCACCCATCTCAACAACGACAACATCTCCGTTCACTAAGTACTTAGGAGGTTTAAAGCCAATGCCAACACCAACTGGAGTTCCGGTGGCAATTAAATCTCCTGGGTAGAGGGTTATGCCTGCAGAGACCGTGGCGATCATATTGGGGATATCAAAAATTAGATCTTTGGTATTGGAGTTTTGACGTAGTTCACCATTGACCCAGCACTTGACGGGGATGTTTTCGGCATCGACCTCATCTGCCGTAACAACCCAAGGACCCATAGGACAGAAGGTATCAAAACTTTTTCCTAAAAACCATTGCTTATGTCTTTGCTGCCAGTCGCGCGCAGTCACATCATTGATAGCGGTATAACCCCAGACGTGCTTCATTGCATCTGCTTCGCTAATACCTTTGCCGCCTTTGCCAATCACAATCGTGAGTTCCGCTTCGTAATCGATGCAGGTGGATACAGCAGTGGGGATGATGACGTTAGTATTGGGTCCGGTTACAGACTCGGGCGGCTTCGTGAAAAAGATTGCGTGGCTTGGAATATCCTCGCCTGGTTTAGCGCTGCCATCAAAGCCGCTATTGGAAAATTCTTTAGCGTGCTCATGATAATTTTTACCGACGCAGAAAATATTACGACGCGGTCTAGGTACAGGAGCGAGTAGACGGATGTCGCTAAACGCATGCGTGGAAATAGGTTTTGGGAGCTTGCCCGCGAGGTCAGATTTAAGAATGGCAACAATGCCATCTTCACTAACGTCAACGCCTAAATCGAGCTCTTGAACTGTCCTGCCATCAGCAGACACAATTCCAACGCGAGTTTTGGTAGGCTCTTTGGCTAAAACAAATGCGGCATATCTCATGATTACTATCTCCGGCTGGGGTTTTGTCTACGTTAACCCCTGTTTATTGTGATGAATCTTGTAGTAGGATAAAGAGCATAAATAATAACTAATTTACGTATTTGAGACAAAAAATGAGACAAAAATATTCATTTGCTACTACCTTAGTCTTTTTATGTGCTTGCTTGGCCTCTCAGGGGGCTATTGCTCAAGCACCAGAACCCTGGCCTACAAAGCCCATCACTATGGTTGTGCCATTTCCGCCGGGTGGGGTTGCTGACACTGTTGGTAGGCCGGTGGCAGAGGCGCTATCTCGTAGCCTGGGTCAGCCAGTGATTGTAGAAAATAAAGCTGGGGCTGGCGGAGGCATTGGCATGGCAGCAGTAGCCAGAGCAAAGCCTGATGGCTATACGATTTTGATGGCTTTATCGTCTATTTCAATTATTCCAGAGGCAGATAAAGTGGTGGGAAGAGAGCAATCTTTTCAGCTTAACCAACTCAAGCCAATCGCACGCTTTACAGCGGACCCAACAGTCTTGGTAGTGAGGGCGGATAGCCCATGGAAAGATTACAAATCTTTTGTGGCGGCAATGCGAGCCAATCCGGGTAAATACAATTTTGGATCGTCGGGTAATTACGGCACGATGCATGTACCAATGGAGATGCTAAAGTCTTCAGAGAAGTTCTACATGGTTCATATTCCGTATACAGGTGCAGGGCCAGCGATTGTGGGTTTATTGGGCGGCCAAGTAGATGCCATTGCTACTGGACCCTCTTCAATCGTTCAGCAAATTAAGGCGGGCAAAGTGCGTGCATTGGCTCATTGGGGTGATGGCAGATTGGCTAGCATGCCTGAGGTGCCTAGCTTTAAAGAAATGGGCGTCAAGGTTGAGTTCTCTCAGTGGGCTGGCTTGTTTGTGCCCAGCGCGACCCCTGACTACATCACCAATAAGCTCCGTGAGGCTGCTAAACAAGCGGCGAATGATGAGCGGGTACGCGCTGTGATCAATGGAGCAGGAAGTCCAATTCAATATATGGATGCGCCTGAATTTAAGACCTACTGGGATAAGGAATCTACTCAGATGGGTGAGGTTGTGAGAAAAATTGGCAAAGTTGAATAATGAAAAAACAATTCCTTTCCTCTTTTCTGATTCTGCTTTTTGCCCAAGTAAATGCTGCAACCGTTCAGGAGCAGATGGATCAAAATCCAGCAGTGAAAACGGCGATTGAGGAACTTGTCCTTGCGAATCATATTTTGTATGACCAAAATGCAGTAGATGGTTATGGGCATATTAGTGTTCGTAGCCCAATCAATCCCAGCACCTTCTTTTTAGCAAGAAGTGTTGCGCCATCCGTTGTCAAAGTTGAAGACATCATGGAATTTGATATGAATGGTAAAGCTTTAAATGGCGATACACGAGTGGCTTATGGTGAACGCTTCATTCATAGCGGTATTCTGAAAAATCGTCCCGATATTAATTCAGTTATTCATGGCCATGCTGCACCTATCTTGCCCTACGGCTTAACAGGCACAACACTCAAGCCCGTCTATCACATGAGTGCCTTTTTGGGTGAGGGTGCACCGGTTTTCGAAATCCGAAATTTTGCCAAGCCGAATCCCGATACGGATATGTTTGTTAGCAATGGGGATTTGGGTGATGCTTTATCTAAAACTATGGGTTTGCAATATTTTGTTTTGATGCGTGGCCACGGATATGCTGCAGGAGCAGACTCCATTAAGAAAGCGGTCTTTAGAACAGTGTATGCAATTCAGAATGCGAGCATTCAGTCTGAAGCAATGAAGATGGGTCAAGTGCAATACCTTAGTCCCGGTGAGGCTGTCACTGCACAGGAAACGATTGAGAAAACCATTGGGCGTCCATGGCAACTTTGGAGTGAGAGCGTCAAAAAACCCTAATCCTTGTTAAACTCACGCATCATGCAGATGCAAGCCCACCACTTCAAGACAGCACTTATCCAGGGGCTTCTGTTAACTGTATTAACCCTCTCGCCATCTATCAGTATGGCTGTCCTGCAGGATGAAATTCAGGTCTACGATGACGAAATTAATGCCAAGGGTGAAGCTAGCCTAGAGGTGCATTTAAACAGTACTCCCCGAGGTATTCAAACTCCTTCCTATCCAGGAGAGGTAATGAACAACAACGGTGTGCGGGTGACCCCAGAGTTTGCCTATGGCTTAGGCCATGATCTAGAGGCTGGCCTATACATCTCTTATGTGAACTACGACAATAAATTTCAATATGCGGCAACGAAAGTGCGTATGAAATGGTTACCAATTCGCGAAGATAAGGGCGACTCTTTTTTCGCAGGCGCAAATCTGGAGTTATCCAACGTACAACCGCAGTTTGATGAGTCTAGATATAACAGTGAAATGCGTTTTATTGTTGGTAAGCATTTTGATGAGTGGCTTTTCTCATTTAATCCGATTGTGGATATGCCGCTCTCGCAACCTTACGTACATCAGTCACCTTATTTTTCCACGGCAACTCGCTTATCTAGAGAGGTGACGCCTGAGTTAGCGCTTGGGGTAGAGTATTACTCCAACCTGAATCAACTTGGTCAGCCCATCAACTATCAAAATACCCAGCAATTGGGATTCTTGATGATGTACTACGAAGGCAAACCACTTTCTTTTCAGGCTGGGGTAGGTAAGGGCTTCTCTAACAGTACGGATTCGTTAACGCTTAAAGCGATTTTTTCCATCCCATTAAATTAGCCTTTAGCTTTAATCAGGCTTGATGTTGGCGTCTTTAATAACCTTGCTCCACATAGTCATTTCACGTGTAATGCGCTTGCTCGAATCTGCAGGCGAAAGATAGTTCACATAAACGCCAGCTGCCAACATACGCTCCTGCACCTCAGGGCGCTGCAAAATAACCTTGATGTCTGCGCTGAGTTTATCGATGATGGGTTTAGGAGTTCCCGCTGGTGCCAAAATCCCAAACATGCTCACCACATCAAAGTTGGGTAAGCCTGTGGCTTCAGTCACCGTTGGTACATCTGGCAATTGGCTAATGCGTTTTGCAGTTGTTACGGCCAAAGGTCTTAACTGACCGGCTTGAATAAATTGCAGAGCCGCTGGAACAGTTTCAGACATCGTAAGCACTTGACCGCCCACTAGATCAGTCATAGCGGGGCCACTACCTTTATAGGGCACATGCAATAAATCTAAACCCAGTTGATAGCGAAACATTTCCATTGCAAGACGTTGTGGCGCACCAGCTCCAGATGATGCGAACGTGAGCTTGCCTGGGTTTGCTTTTGCGTAGGCAATGAACTCTTTCATATTCTTTACAGGGACAGAAGGATTCACAACAAACACCAGAGGTACCACTCCCACCACGTCAACTGGTGTGAAATCTTTTTCGAGGTTGTATCGAATCTTATCTTTATCAAGATTCGCGTTGATAGAGTGTGAAGTGAGAGCCCCCATTAAGAGCGTATAGCCATCGGCAGGGGACTTTGCAACCATATCCGCACCAATATTGCCGCTATCGCCTGCGCGATTATCGGGAACTACCTGCTGGTTTAGTGACTTGGAGAGTTCTTGTGCCATGATGCGACCAATCACATCAGTAGCGCCCCCTGGCGGGTATGGAATGACCAGTCTAATAGGCTTGTCAGGATAGTTTTTAATAGCAGAGCTATTGGTTTGCGCCAACAGTGGGGCGGTGATCAGGCTACTGCAAAGGAGTAGGCCAAAGCCTCGAATTAGATGTTGTCTCATTTTGTATTTTTAATGGTGGGTTGAGTTACGATTTTCTATTATCTACAGATTAAAAATTCATGCGCTGCGTCAATGAACTGCAAATTTCCCTTATTACAATGAATAAATGAACCTAGAGCCTCATCAAATAGAGATTATTGGATATTGCGCCGCATTCTTGACTACCATTGCCTTTTTGCCGCAGGCGATACAGTCTTGGCGCACTAGGGACCTATCGGGGATTTCTTTGGGGATGTACTCCTTATTTACTGCGGGGGTGGGTTTGTGGCTGGTTTATGGCCTCATTATTGAAAAGTGGCCTCTCATTTTGGCCAATGCTCTCACCTTTGCCTTGGCGCTCAGCATCTTATTGTTGAAATTGCGTCATACTTCTAAACATCAGAAATAAAGCACTCATTCATTAAAATTCTTCGAAAGGTTTTTATGTCTTCAGCATTCGTGATTGATCCCCCAGCAGTAATTTCATTGCCTGTGACTGGCGATACTCGTCGCTTCGCTGTGAATCGTATTTACTGCGTTGGTAGAAACTACGCCGATCATGCACGTGAGATGGGTCATGATCCTGATCGAGAGCCGCCATTCTTCTTTATGAAGCCTGCTAACTCGATTGTGACTGATGGTAAAGATATGGCTTACCCAAATTTATCAAAGGATGTTCACCACGAAATTGAAATGGTGGTCGCTATTGGTAAAGGCGGCGCCAATATTTCTGCAGAAAAAGCCTTAGAGCATGTCTATGGTTACGGAGTTGGTCTGGATATGACTCGACGCGATCTTCAAGGTGAGGCTAAGAAGATGGGCCGCCCTTGGGATACCGGCAAAGCATTTGATCAATCTGCCCCATGCGGTGAGATTACGCCAGCTACTCAGTGTGGTCATCCTGCCAAAGGCGCGGTTAAGCTCTTAGTGAATGGTGAAGTTCGTCAAGAGGGCGATCTCAATCAGTTGATTTGGAATGTTCCTGACACGATTGCTTATCTATCTACCTTATTTACCTTGGAACCAGGTGACTTAATTTTCTCCGGTACGCCAGCAGGTGTTGGCCCAGTTAAAAAAGGGGATGTACTTGAAGGTAGTGTTGCCGGCTTACCAAACTTAAAAACAAAAATTCTCTAAATCAAAAAAAGGTCGGATTGATGACAAGTTTTCTCAAGAAAGTATTGCTGATTGGTGCAGCGTTAGTTGCACCTGTTTTTTTGGTTTCATGCGCTAATACTGAGAAGGCCTCATCAACTCCACCTGCCAGTCTTTATGCTGATGCAGCTCCTTTAGATTTGCGAATCAGCAAATGGCCTTACCCATACCCACTCAAGGAATTTAAAACTTCTTTACAGGGGCAAGCAGCAAGCATGATGTATATGGATGTTGGGGCCTTAGGCAAGCAAAAGGGTGTGGTGGTGTTATTTCATGGCAAGAATTTCTCAAGCGATTATTGGGCTACAACGATTGCTGGCCTATCTAAAGCTGGCTATCGTGTGATTGCTCCTGATCAGATTGGCTTCGGAAAGTCTTCTAAGCCAGATGTGACATACCACTTTGATGATTTAGCTGCCAATACGCAAGCCTTACTGAAGTCTCTCAATATCAAGCAGGTTGCAGTCATAGCTAACTCCATGGGCGGCATGGTGGGCATTCGTTTTGCGCGCTTATACCCACAAACCGTCCAAAAGCTAGTGTTGGAGAACCCTTTAGGACTTGAGGATTACAGCAAAGACATCCCTCCGCAACAAAATGACGATTTGCTCAAGCTAGAAATGGCTCAGACAGAAGCAAGCTATCGCCGCTTTCTGCAAAGTTATTTTCCAAACTGGCAGCCTGCTTATGAAAAGTTTGTAGAGGTATATGTGCGCGTACAAAAAGGTCCGGACTATCCGGCCTATGCAAAGACTTCAGTGCTGACATACCAAATGATTGCTGAAAAACCAGTAGTCAATGATTTGCCGCAATTAAAGATGCCAGTGTTATTGGTGATTGGTCAAAAGGACCGTACGGTATTTGGTAGACGTTTTGCACCGCCAGAGGCAGTGAAGTCTTTAGGTAACTTTCCGGAGTTAGGTAAGAAGGCGCAAGCAGCCATTCCGAATGCAAAGCTAGTACCAGTTGAAAATGTGGGACACGTACCTCACGTTGAGGTGCCCGATCAGTTTTTGAAAATCGTAGTGGAGTTTTTAAACTCTAAAGGCTAGTTCAGCAGCCTTACTTATTTCCCAGTCCACTGAGGTGGACGACCTTCCAAGAAGGCGTTCACACCCTCTCTAAAGTCCTTACTGTTATAGGTTTCTCGCATCAGATCCTTGCAGTCTGGAAGATTGTTTTGGAGTAAGCGTGCCAATGTCAGCTTGCTGGCTTTTTGCGTGATGGGAGCAAGGGTCGCTAATTTTTGAGCGAGCATATTAGTAACAGATTCGATTTCTGCAGGCTCTGCCGTTTGATAGAGGTAGCCTGAAGCTAATAATTCTGGTGCTTTAATGAATTCTGCAGTCAGAAGCATCTTCTTCACTGTTGGAGTTCCTAGGTGAGCCACAAGCCAAGACAAATTACTTGGTGATAAACAATTTCCTAAGGTCTTGGCTACTGGTATACCGAAACGGGCATCTGGTGTTGAGATTCGAAAGTCACAGAAAGTGGCCATCAACAGACCGCTGCCGACTGCTAAACCTTCAATCATGGCAATAGTCGGCATCGGTAGTTGTTGCAGTGAGGAGAAAATATGATCAACTGCAACTTCATAGGCTTCATTCCCTTTGAGGGCAACAAACTGCTGAATGTCGCTTCCTGAAACAAATGCTTTATCTCCCGCCCCCCGAAAGATGACCACTCGAATTTCAGGGTTGTTAGCTAAGGAGTCACAAATCCTTTTGAGCTCTTCATACATGGGCCAAGTGAGGGCATTGCGAGCGGCGGGGTGATTAAAAATAACCCGTGCCATATTCCCATCAATCTGTAGATCTAAGCAGGGAGGGGAGGGGCTGGTAGTCATTCGCCCATTCTAAACAAAAGCCCTTTCACAAAGCCCTGAATTTATAGAATTACCCCCGCTCTAAGAGTCCTGCGCTAGAATTCCCTTATGTATATGTTTCTACCTTTTCTGACGGCTTTTATCGGACTTGTTTTAGTCTGGTTTGAGAAGCGTCTTGCAGGTTTGACGGTTTTGGCGATTACCGTTGCTATCCTTCTGGTTTGGTTCCGTTTTCATGCAACTGACCATCTCAATATCAGCCTGTAATTGATTGTGAGTAAACATTCTCTACCTTCCCTAGCCGCGCTTGGCAATCAGCTTGCATTGCTAGCTGTTGTCGGCATGTTGTCATATGCCTTTGTAGATCAGCTCTACTTTGGTGAGTTGCCTTGCCCTCTGTGCTTAATGCAGCGCGTTGGGTTTGTGATTATTGGTTTTGCTTTGGTGCTCAATATTCGTTGTGGTGCTTATTCATCCCACTACGGATGGGGCATCATGGGTGGCTTGGTTGGGATGATGGTTTCTCTTCGTCAGGTTTTCTTGCATATTCTGCCGGGCGACAAGGGATTTGGAAAAACATTTTTAGAGTTGCATTTCTATACCTGGGCATATGTTGGGTATACCGGTTTGTTAATGGGTCTTGCAGTGCTATTAATGCTTCCTAATCGTGAAGTCCGCTCACGCTCATGGTTTGCTAATGCACTTGTTATTGCTTTCATTCTTTTGGTTTTAGGTAATCTCGTATCCACCTTATTGGAGTGCGGTATCGGCCCCTGCGCTGATGACCCAGTGAAGTATGAGGGCTGGTTGTGGCTACGCTCTCGCTTTGGTTTTTAACCTAGACCTTTCGGTCTAGTTCTACATTTTGAGCATGCCATTCTCTAAAGTTCTGAAGAGCTTTCTCTTTATGTCTGTGTTGTGGGCCGTTGGCTTTACTGTTCATGCGCAAAGTACATCCCAGAAAAACGCTACCTGGCCAAAACAAGCAATTCGCATCGTTGTAACCTTTACCCCCGGTGGGGCTCCAGATATATTGGCGCGCGTTTTAGCTGAAGATTGGCAGCAAAACTTGGGTGTACCAGTACTTGTCGAAAATCGCCCAGGCTATGGCGGCAATATTGGTGCTGATCTCGTTGCCAGGAGTGATCCCGATGGCTACACCTTATTAATTGGTACGGTAGGCATTCATGCGATTAATGGCGCGCTGTATGAAAAGATTTCATTCGATCCTGTGAAAGATTTCACACCCATTAGTTTTTTAGCAAGCACACCAAATGTATTAATTGTGAATAAGAAATTAGGCGTTAACAATCTTCATGAGTTAATTGAATTGGTAAAAGCAAAACCAGATCAACTCACTTTTGGTTCATCGGGTGTTGGCACTTCTTTACACATGTCAGGTGAATTGTTTAAACAAATAGCAGGTGTTCAAATCCGTCACATTCCTTATAAGGGACGAGCACAATCTTTACCAGACTTACTCAGTGGTCGCATTTCTATGCTTTTTGACAATCTTTCTTCCTCCTTAGCTTTGATTAAGGCAGGGGAAGTTCAAGCCTTAGGAGTAACTACACTGAAGCGCTCACATGCCGCCCCTGAGATTCCCACTCTAGCCGAGCAAGGTTTGGCTGGTTTTGAGGCTGTATCTTGGTTTTCTTTAATGGCACCAGCAAACCTTCCGCCTGATATCCAAAAACGCTTAAATCAAATGGTGCGCCAGACTTTGAACAATCCCGAGGTTAAATCCAAGCTCTTGGCTGGTGGCCTGGACTCCGCTCCAGGTAGTCCAAAAGACCTTTCTAAGTTAATTGCCTCCGAAGCAAGTAAATGGGGTAAGGTAGTGCAGCAATCAGGAGCAAAATTAGAGTAATAAACCCCTATTTTCTTGTCAGCCCAAGCCTATTTTTAAGCGTTAAAGGTATGTGGCCTTCATTAATTCTCCTTCTTTATAAACCCCTCAATTTGCCTAAATTTTCAGCATTAGACATTTCTAAATTCGGCATGACTTTGGCTGTCTGTTTGTTGGTGGGTTGCGCTACGCAGACTCAGCAAATCAAGATGAATGAGTCCAAAGAGCAGTTTAAAAATGGTGATCTGCAAAATACAACAGCGGCTATTCAGGGTGCCTTTAAGGATAAAAATACGCTGTATTACATGGAGCTGGGCGAGGTACAAAGACTGCAAGGTTCCACCCAGATTCCCAATAGCACCCAAAACCTATTAGCTGCAGATCAATTAGTCAGTCGTTGGGAGGTGACTACCAGCGACAAACTCAGACGCTCTTTTTCAGGAGCAAGTGGCTACGTTTTATCTGAAGGTTTCAGTAGTGAGTATGACCCTAAGCCTTATGAAGTGAGTCTATTAAGTCAGACCATCGCTTTAAACCACATCTCTCAAGGGCACTGGAATGATGCCATGGTGGAAGCCAAAAAGATGGCGCAGCGTGAGAAGGTTATTGAGGAGTTGATACAGAGTAGGGTGGCCGCAGTCTCCAAGGTAGAGCAGGAGCAGCAAAATAATCCCAATACTCAAGGTGCATCTAGCCGCATTGAAAGTATTAGCGGTTACCCAATTAATCTATTGGATGACGAGGAAACCCGTAGCCTTAAGAACTCCTATCAGAACCCGGCAGCGTATTACCTATCTGGTTTTATTCATGAGTCACAGGGAGAGGCAAGTCTAGCTGCGCCAGGTTATCGCTTGGCAATTGAGTTGCGTCCCCAAGTTAACTTTTTTAAAACCAGTATCGCTAAGTTGGACTCCAATATTGCCAACCAAGGCAAAAAAGCGTTTGCTGATACCTTGATCATTATTGATACGGGTTACATGCCCAAAATTATTCCTTATCAAATCAGTCAGTCTTTCAATCTGGGTGGCAACCCAAAGTTAGTGACCTTAACTTTTCCGGTCATCGAAAAATCTACTGAGCGTTTCAGGCCAACCATGGTTCAGTTAGGCGATAAAGTGGCTAATCCAGAGTTGGTTGCCAATATTGATGCTATGGCTCGCAAGAACTTACGTGATGAGATGCCAGCCTATGTTTTAAGAGCCTCCTCTAGAGCCTTAGTCTCTCTGGCTGCACAATATGCAGCAGATCGAGCTGCCCAGCAAGCGGCTAACAAGCGAAGCCAGAATAACCAAAACAATCAGAACAATGGTAGCGCTGCTCTGATTGGTGCGATTGCTGGAATGATTACAGGCTACAGCTTGCAAGCAATTAATGTGACTGATGTGCGCCATTGGTCAACCTTGCCCGCGCAAACCTATATGGCTAGAATGGGTCTACCGGTTGGACCAACTGTTCTGAAATACACTTTGCCATCTGGCGTAACCGCATCTCAAACGGTTAACTTAGTAGGCGGGTACAACGTGGTTTATATCCGCATGTTTAGAAATAGGGCAACTGTACTGACCTCGAATGACCCTACTGCGCTTCCTCCCAAAGATCCTGTTGTTAGTACTCCAATAGTCGCATCTCCAGCCGCCATCTCACCAGCAAGCCCACTACCCACTCTTGTAGAACCTAAACCATCTGAGGGTGCGTTTGCAGGCTTTAAGAAACTGTGGGGAGGCTTTCAGAATCCACAGCCTGAAGAGCCTGCTTCAGCAGCGGTAATAACTACCCCAGTAGCGACACAAGCAACCCCCGTACTTGCGGCGCCTATCTCAAACCCCAACCCCAACAATATCCCCACTAGCGGTAATATGGAAGGGGTAAAGCCTTACGAGCCACCCAATCTGTTGAATAGCTTTCAGCAGCTTTTTAATTAGGAAAGACCCAGATGAAAAAATACCTTGCAATCCTGATGACGGCACTTGCTCTTGTCGCATGTAGCTCAACGCCATCTATGAAGGACATGACGGTACGCATGGGTGATGCGGATAGCATTCAAATTACTGATATGCGTAGTTTGATGCGCAATGGCGTATTAACAGCGCAGGTAACCATACAGAATGACAGTAAATCCAATCTCGTATCTTATCGATTTAAGTGGATTGGTAAAAACGGTATGGCTGTTACAGATGAAGAGCCATGGAAGCCTGTAACAGTAGGCAAGGGGCAGTCGACCGTTATCATGGGAATCGCCCCAACGCCAGATGCTACTGACTTTCGTTTTGAATTAAATCAATACAAATAAAAATCAATTAACTATTTAATATTAAAGAGATTTAGGCTTATTAAGGATGATCATGAACACTAAAACTATTCGTTTATCTGCTATTGCATTATCGGTAGCAGCACTTGCTGCATGCTCAGGACCGCAGGTTCGTTATGGTGATGCTAAAGCGGTAGAGACCGTTAATGCAAACTATGGATCAACTGATCTACAGATGATTGCTGAGGCAATGACAAGATCACTGCTCCAGTCTAAGGCTATCTCTGGAAGCAAAGATGCGCCAATTGTGACGCTTGCAGATGTGAAGAATAAGACTTCTGAATATATCGATACGCGTGTAATTACCGATAAAATCCGCACGCAGTTAATGAAGAGCGGTCAAGTGCGATTCGCGGTGAGCGTTTCTGAAATGCAAAATCAGACTGAAGAGCTCAAGCGTCAGAATCAATCAGGTTTGTATAAGAACAGCACGATTGCTAAGACCGGCAATATGCAGGGCGCTCAGTATCGTATCGAAGGATCGATCGCTTCTATTGTCAAAAACACCAAGGATGTGAAAGACGTTTATTACGTATTTAATCTCAATCTCATTAACAACGAATCCGGTTTGCTCGAGTGGGCTGATGAAAAAGAGATTCGTAAGACTGCTACGCGCTAATACGCAACTCAACACCATAAAGAATTGAGCAATACATGAAAAAAATATTATTAGCTTGTACGGGGATGAGCCTGGTTCTTTTGGCTGGCTGTGCTAGCAAGCCGCCTGCTCCCGTGGAATCTGCGTATATTGGCCAAGTGCCAGCGGACCCACCCAAAAATCCCGTCATCAGTGCTGAGGCTTTAAAGGCGGATTCCAAGTCAATTGCGGTCACGGATATCTACTTTAAGAAAGAAGGAAAAAACTTAACGTTTGTCGAAGAAACCAGAACGACAACAGATAACAACATTTCCTCTACGATTGTGCCCAAGACTATTGAGGTAGATGCGGATAAAGCCAATGCATCTGCTATTACTGGTGGGGCGAATTCATCTGCATTCCCAGTAAAGTTCACCGATTTATCTGATCCAAAAGCTACTAGCCCAGGTACAGCCTCACCGCCCGTGCCTGTTGTTGATGCTGCGACACCAAGTAATAGCTCTTCAAGTACCAATGCTGAAAGTATGAAGAGGTCTGGCTATCAAAGTAATTATGAGTATGGTGAGTTACGTTATTTAGCTAACCCGATTCGTGGCTTACTCATCAAGTCTGGTTATAAGGTGGTCCAGGCTAAATCCACTCCTGCAGTTCCTAATCAGGGTGACGAGTACTTCGATATTGTGAAACGTATTAAGGCTAGTGATTTCGGTGATGCAGACTATGTTTTATATGGTGTGTTGGCGGAAGTCTCCAGTACGGATAACGTATCTGATGTTCCTGGAACCAAATCTACCTCACAACAGATGACGCTTGAGGTAACTGTGGACTTTAATATTGTCGATACCAAGACAACGCAAATCATTGCATCATTTGTAGCTTCTGGTGAAGGTAAGGATGTCCAAATCGATGGCAGAGACACTGGATATAAACCAAGTAATGCAAAGTTAATGAAGTTGGCTTCATTGGATTTGGCTGAAGATGTACGCAAGCATTTGGCTGATCAAAACTTTATTACTAACAACCCCGGTTCGGCAGGGCAGTTGCGTAACCTCAAAACCCGTTTAAATGACGATGCTTCTACTTTGAAGGTCTATAAGTAAGAGACTCAAAGTAGTTTGCCTTAAACCTGCACCGGCGGATGCGTCTTCTCATAGCGCTCCGCCGTTCTTCTAAAGAGATAGAGCAAAAAGCACGCAGCTAAGCCTAGACTTAAGCTGTTGCCAGCCCAAAAGCCATTGGCGCCTTGTAAGAATGCTGGTGTATTACCAAATACGTTAAAGCCCATGAGGTAGCCACCACCAAGGCCTACGCCCCAGAGTGAGCCTGCATAAATCACCATCGGTAAAAAAGCAATGCGATAGGCCCGCAGAATAAATGCTGCGGTAACTTGAAGAGCATCAAATACTTGATAGAAGGCTATAAATAAGAAGAGGGGGATAGAGAACACCTTCACCTCTGCTGGTGGATCGTATAAGTCTAGCAACTGAATTCTGAAAATCCAAACTGTGATACCAATAATGATGCACAGCGTAGTGGTAAAAAAGACGGATGACCAACCGATCTCTTCGGCGCGCTCGGGCTTGTTGGCGCCAATAGATTGAGACACTAAGGTCATGGTCGCAATGGAGAGAGATAGCGGCACCATGTAGATGACAGTTCCCATATTGGCTACGATTTGATGGCCCGCTAATGCTGTAGTTCCAAGGCGGGCAATAAATAGCGACATAAACGTGAAAGATGTTACTTCAATCAAGTAACTAAAGCCAATAGGTGCGCCAAGCTTGAGTAATGTCCAGATACGATGCCAATCCGGCATGCTAAAGCGGGCAAAGATCCTAAATGGTTTATAAAAGCGATCAAATAACACAAAGCCTAGAGTCATGAGTAGCCAAGACCAGTTAATGATGACGGTAGCTACAGCACAGCCTGGGCCGCCCATACCTTCTATACCTAAGCCTCCATAAATAAAGAGTAGATTTAAGGGCAACTTGAGTGCTAAGCCAATAATTTGCACAACAGTGATGACGGTAGGGCGTGAGACCGCATTGTGCAGCGCCATTAACACGCGCATAGCCATGCTGGCTGGTAAGCCAATTGCTAGGATATTGAGATATAACTTTGCTTTACCTTCAATAACATCATTGACACGGGAAATAGCTAGCAAGTGATCTGCATTGAGCAAAATGAAACAGCCCAAAATAGTGAGACCTAAAGCAAGCCAAGCCGCTTGCCGCACTTCTTCACCGATTTCTCCAAAACGTTTAGCGCCAAAGAGTTGTCCTGCAATTGGTGCAAGCGCCGAGATCACGCCGGTGAGACCTACGTAAATGCTGATGAAGATAGCTGATGCCATTGCTAGAGCCGCTAAGTCATCAGCTGAATACCTCGCCGTCATCGCGGTATCGAGCACGCCAAATGTAATCACGGCAAGCTGCCCCACTAATAGAGGTCCGGCTAGTTTTAGTAAAGAGGGGATGTCCTCGCGAAGGCGCGATATTTTAAAGTGCAGCACGAATTATTCCGGGATAACTTCGTAGAGGCGCAGGCGTTCATCGCGGTCAGCAGCACGACGATCTTCCCAGAGCAGTGTGAGCTTTTTATTATTTAGCTCTGCATATGCCTTTGCTTCGGATTGGCTGTGGGTCAGCATCCATGGACAATTGGGGTCATCTCGCAAATTGAGCTTGGAGAAGTATTCAAAAGAGGCGAGCTGTGCAGAACCCAAGTTGCTAGTGTCTATGCAGCCACCACCAGCAGGGATCACTTGGGCCAATCGTGCAGAAACCTGACGATAGGTCTTTGCATAGTTAATAGTTGGCAGCCATAAAGACATCAGCAGCACCCACATCAAAGTAGTCCCTGATGCTGAGATGATGAGGCAGCGCCAAATTTCTTTTGGGGCCCGAGAAGTTCTCCAACGAACTACCGCAAGCCACAAGCCTGTAATAGCAAGGGCGACGACAAATGCCAAGATATTAAATTGACCAGTAAATCCAGGTAGTAGGCGTGCAATATTGGCGGCCGTAGATTCTGGGTAGCCGGTCACTTTTGCGAGCCAAATAATCCAAATAGCCAGGGCGATCAGCGTAAAGCTAAACATCGCAAACCAATCAATAAAGCTAATGACGCTTCGCTTGAGAACGGGCAAGCTAAATGCGGCAATGATGGAAAGACTTGGAATCAAAATCATTAAGTCATGTTCATTTGCCTCTAGGCGGAACAAAACATAAATTAAGCTACCGATGAATAAACTCAAAGGAATGCAAAGATGGGGCGCGCGCCATGCGCCTGATTCTTTAATGCGACCCCAGTGCGCAAGGGAGACGATTGCGAGCGGCCAGACAGGCCACGCGTAAGCCCAGAAGTTCACACTCAAGAAACTGAGCGACTCAATTGATGGAGTAGCGCGCATTTCCGGTACATTGCGCCAGCCTTCTTCAGCGATGTGACGCCATTGCACTGGCAGATCAGCTAGATACCAAATCAGAGGCCAAATCGCAAAACCGATTAAACCTAAAACAGTACTAGTCAGCGTCCAACGAAAGCGCAACTTCGCATTGCTAGCAATGACCGCAATGATGGTGGAGGTAACAATGATTAAGCTGAGTGTGAGATTGCTTGATAGGGCGACGATGGCAATACCAAGGCCAGTCCAGAAACCACCTTGCCAAGGTTTATCTAAGCCGCGCACTGTGCCATATAGCACGATGCTAATACCCATGAGCTGCGCCATCATTGGTGTTGTTTCATGAGCGCGTTGCGCTAGACCTACGCACGCCAAGAAAATGAGTAGCGCGCCATCAGCTAGGGTCATGCCGTAGCTCTTTAAATCGGGCTGACCACCAACTGCTAATGCCATCGGCTGCACTTCACGACGACGACCTAATAAATAGGTGGCATACCAAATTGCTAGTGCAGCAGAGAAGAAACAGATGGCGGCGTATAAGCGTGCAGCATTAGCGGCGCCAATGAATGGACCAAACCACTCAATGAGTGTGGCGCCCATCCAATAAGACAAGGGCGCACCAAGAGAGATATCGCGTCCAGCTAAGTGGGGAACCATCCAGTCTAAGGTGTTACCGCGAAAGAGTGTCCACATACCACCAAACCCAATAGCATCCTCATTCTTCCAGGGGTCCCGAAAGAAGAGGCCAGCGAAACCATAAACTAAGGTCAGCGCAAAAATAATAATGCGCGGAATAGATTTAGTGGCGGCGGCAGTAAGTTTGACCATGTGTGAAGTTCAAAATAAAAAAGGCAGCAAACGCTGCCTTAATTATCTCGCAGAGCAGGTATTTAACATACCCCGCGAATAGAAGTGGTTTAAGCCTTCTTCTTAGCTGGCTTTTCAGCAGCTTTAGCTTCTGCAGCAGCAGCTTTTTTCTCAGCTGTTTTAGCAGCGCCATCACCGGTAGCTTTAGCAACAGCTTTAGTACCGAATTTCTGACGGAATTTCTCAACACGACCAGCGGTATCCATAATTTTCTGGGTGCCAGTGTAGAAAGGGTGTGATTCAGATGAAGTCTCGATCTTGGCCAATGGATATTCATTACCATCTTCCCACTTGATTGTCTCTCTAGTAGACATAGTGGAGCGAGTCTTGAAGCTGAAGTTATTGGAAACGTCTACAAAGACGATTTCGCGATATTCGGGGTGAATGCCTGGTTTCATGTTGAGTCCTATGAGCGGGGAGCCGTTTGAGCCAAATTGGCTGAAATACTTTCCCAGGTTTTAAAAGCGGTAAAGGCGAAATTATGCCATGAAATCAACAACAAAGCGCTGTTTAGGTGTCCAAAAAGGGCTGAAACAGCCCTCTAGACCCCTAAATTAGCCTCCGCGACGCATTAAGTCGAAGAATTCACCATTATTTTTGGTCGATTTGAGCTTATCCACGATGAAGTTCATCGCCTCGATATCGTCCATATCGGCCAGCAATTTACGCAATACCCAGATCTTCTGGAGATTCTCAGCTTTAACCAAGAGTTCCTCGCGGCGGGTGCCAGACTTATTGAGGTTAATCGATGGGTAAACACGACGCTCAGCCAAACGACGCTCAAGGTGAACTTCCATATTGCCGGTGCCTTTGAACTCCTCATAGATGAGGTCATCCATACGGCTACCAGTTTCAATCAGAGCGGTTGCGATGATCGTCAGTGAGCCACCTTCTTCAATATTACGGGCGGCACCAAAGAAACGTTTTGGACGTTGCAATGCATTGGCATCCACACCACCAGAGAGTACTTTGCCTGATGAAGGAACAACAGTGTTGTATGCGCGTGCAAGACGAGTAATGGAATCTAACAAGATGATCACATCTTTGCCCATCTCAACTAAGCGCTTGGCTTTTTCAATCACCATCTCGGCAACTTGAACGTGACGCACTGCTGGCTCATCAAAGGTAGAGGCAACGACTTCACCGCGAACGGAGCGTTGCATCTCAGTTACTTCTTCAGGACGCTCGTCAACGAGTAATACGATCAAAATTGCTTCAGGATTATTGGCAGCAATCGCGTGAGCTATGTGCTGCATCATCACGGTCTTACCGGATTTTGGTGAAGCCACGATCAAGCCACGTTGGCCGTAACCAATCGGGGAGATCATGTCGATGATCCGGCCAGTAAGGTTCTCTTCGGCCTTGATATCACGCTCTAAGCTGATCACACGGTTAGGGTGGAGCGGCGTTAAGTTCTCGAACATGATGCGGTTCTTGAGGGCTTCAGGAGCCAAACCGTTGATCTTGTCTACCTTTACTAAAGCAAAGTAACGCTCACCATCTTTAGGTGTACGTACTTCACCTTCAACGCTGTCACCAGTGTGCAAGTTAAAGCGACGAATCTGTGCAGGAGAGATATAAATATCGTCAGGAGAAGCCATGTAAGAGGCTTCAGGAGAGCGCAAGAAACCAAAGCCATCAGGCAATACTTCCAAAGTGCCATCGCCGAAAACGGTTTCGCCAGCCTTCGCACGTTTTTTCAGAATGGCAAACATTAATTCTTGTTTGCGCATCCGTTGTGTATTTTCAATCTCCAAGCTAGCTGCCATTTCAAGCAGAGCGGATACGTGGAGGACTTTGAGTTCAGTTAATTGCATGTGGTTCTCGGGTTTTGATGAATTTGTTTTGGGGTATCGCTGCGCTGATTTAGATCACGCAGATGTGGAAAAACAGAATTTTGGAATTTGCTAAAAGAAGGGGGAGGTAAATTGCTGAAAATCGGAGCACTGATTAGTGCGTTTGAGTAATACTACACCAAAAAATGGGTGTGACAAGCGTTTAAATCGGTAAAAACCACAGGCTCAGCTGGTGAACCTGTGGTCTGAGACTATTTACAGATGACTATCAATAAATGCAGTCAACTGAGATTTGGCCAAAGCGCCTACTTTTTGAGCAGCCACGGTGCCATTTTTGAAGAGAATTAGGGTAGGAATGCCGCGAATATTGAACTGGGCAGGTACGCCTTGGTTCTCATCTACGTTCATTTTTGCGATCTGTATCTTGTCGCCATACTCGCCAGCGAGCTCTTCCAGGATCGGACCAATCATTTTGCAAGGACCGCACCACTCAGCCCAGAAGTCGAGCAGTACAGGTTTATCGGACTTGAGGACGTCTTGTTCGAAAGAGGCGTCAGTTACATATTTAATGCCGGCACTCATGAAAATTCCTTATTTAGACTTATTTAGCGAGTTATTTAATTATGTCGTTACAACGCTTATATTAGCAATAAGCGGAACGTTCTGCTCAAAATAGATAAATTACCCAATTAATGTCCCAGCCGTTCCCCATTCTTTCTGATCAAAAGCAAGTGCAACAATGGGCGATTACGCCCAATGCTGGTGCGCTTACTCAATTGGCAAAAGGCATCTGGGATTGTGCAGTGCAAACCAATCAGCGTCCCCTGGTGGTGCTTAGTACTGCCGGGCCACTCATTGGAGTGAGGGAGGCTCTTGAGCAAAACCGACGAGATGACCTTCCAAATAACATCGCATTCTTGCCTCAAGTCATCAGCTTTACAGATTGGTTAGAGGCGGCACCGGGCGCATGGAAATTTCCGAAGAAGCAGAGTGATTTGGAAAGATGGCTATCGGTCTTTGTGAATTTGCGAAAACACAAGACTTTGCAAGCATGGTTTAAGGCGGAGAGTGAGGCTGGCGCATGGGGCTTAGCGCAAGCGGTGATTGAGGCATGCGATGCATTATCTGAATTAGTTGTCCCGCAATTACAGGGTGAGTTAAATGCTCTCTTAGATACACACTCATTAGACACTGAGGCTTGGCTCAAGAAGGTAGAGCTTGTATTAGATCAAGCGATTGCTCAAGCTTATGTCGGCCTTTCTAAAAAAGTAGTTGATGAAGAGTCTGCAGTACTCTTGGCTTTTTGGCGTTATCTCACCAATGTTGGTGACCCAGTCATTCGCAAACATTTAGCAATGGCTGTACATATGCAATTGGCCAAGAGGGTTGCTGAAAAAGATCGCAGCATAGCGCGACCATTCATCTGGGTGCAGACCGCAGATCCAAAGCCAGTTGATCAAGAGTTGATTGATCGCTACCTTAATGAATATGCTCAACATGCTCCAGTAGTGCGTGTAGACCTTGATTGGCAATCCGTTGCCTTATGGTCTGAAGCCCTCTGCGGGGAGGATGCAGAAGGTGGTGTTGCCACTCCGAATGAGTCAGAAGAACAGCAGATTGCAAGCAATATTAGCTCTAGCAATAAAGAGGGCTGGCGCTTGCTTGCGGCTAGGCGTTTTGAAGAATTAGCGTGGGTTGCAACAAAATCGATTGAGTCACATTTAATTTCTAAAAAGAAAAATATTGCATTAGTTGCACAAGATCGCTTAGCAGCAAGAAGAGCGCGAGCATTACTCAGTCGCTTAGGTGATTCCTTGCGTATTCGTGACGAAACTGGTTGGAAGCTATCGACTACTAGAGCAGCAGCGGCTTTTGATAGCTTGCTAGAGTTGATACGTGCGCCTAAAGAAGGACCTAGTGCAAGTACCTTGCTCGAGTTTTTGCAAAATCCTTATTTTGATCTTGCGCACAGTCTTCAAAAAACTCCGGAAGTATGTATTGGCTTAATTGCCCAGCTCGAAGATATTTTGGTTGCTAGTCAGGCAAAGTCTGGTTGGGAAACATTTATCGCTGCAATCGAAAAAGCCAATGGATACGCACGATCGAACGGCGGCGTACCCAATGAACAACTAATTGATCTGATTCGGTTTGTTACAAAGTTGCATTCAGCATGGCAGCCCTCACTCCTTGAGTGCTCAAGCGCATATTCTCAATTACAAAATGATCTCCAGGTTACTGGTATGGCTCAGCGACTTGAGAAGGATGCTGCCGGTAAGCAGCTTTTGGAAGTCCTTAAACGCTTTGATTTGAGCAGCGGCCCATATGAAGATCTCAAGATGCGTTTGCTAGAGTGGCTCAGTCTTCTAAAAACCGTAATAGAAGAGGCTTCTTATGAAGAGGCTGGTAAAGAGGCCGAGGCAACTTTAAGCATCTTGCCACTCAGCTCAACCCGATTGCGTGAATTTGATGCCGTAGTTCTGGTGGGTTGTGATGAGCAGCAGTTGCCTGCATTTTCTGAGCCACCTTTATTCTTTTCAGATGCGCTCAATCGCTATCTCAAGTCCTCGACGATTACTGCACAATACATTCAGCAGGCTCGAGATCTTTCTCAGCTACTCGCTTCATGTAAGAACGTAGATTTAATTTGGCAAAGTAAAAGCAAGAGTGGTGAGCCCTTGCGACCATCAGCTTGGATTCAGCGTTTGCAAGCTGCGCTTAAAAAGAGGATTCCATTAGAAGTGGTGGAGGCAAAACTGAAGCCCTATGAGGGGCGCTCCCAACCTATTCAGAAATCAGTAAGCACTCCCGATCGAGATTTGACAATTCCAAACACAGTTTCCCCCAGCGCCTATAAGGCTTTGCGGGACTGTCCTTATCGATACTATGTCAGCAACTTATTGGGTTTGCGTAAGGCAAAAGAGTTTGAAGAAGGTTTTGATGCCTCCTTAGCAGGCCAAACTCTGCATGCTTTACTGAGAAACTTTTTCCAAGCGCTCAAAACGGAAGAGAAGAAGTCGCATTCATTGATTCATGAGGGTGATATTGCAAGACGTCAATGGATGATTGATCAGCTCATGAAGTTTTCTGATAAAGAATTTGAGAAGCTCATTGCTGGTGATGCAAGGATACTGGGAACTTTGCGGGATTGGCAAAAGCAGATACCCAGTTTTGTGGAATGGCAGCTAAATCGAGAGAAGGAAGGCTGGCGTTACCACGATGCGGAGTTGCCTATCGGTTTTACTTTGAAGATCACAGATCCTGATGGTGTTCAACGGGATATTAGCATTGCAGGGCGCGCAGATCGATTTGATATTCATCAGTCTGATAAATCAGCTGCTGCAGTGATTGACTATAAGAATCAAAAGATTAAGAAAATTACTGAGCGCGCCAAGAATATTCTGGATGACCCGCAGTTATTGATTTATGCAAGAGGCGCAACTGAGAACGCTACTGAGGCCCGCATTCCAGGGCGAGCAGTGGATCAGGCTGAATGGGTCACTTTAAGAGCTGATCTAAAGAATGAAGAAAAGACCATTCGAGCACGCCCAGTTGAGGATATGTCGGAGGTAATGTCAGAGTTTGCTGATCAGGTAGTTAATGACTTAAATGATTTATGGGCGCGTAAACCCATGGCGGCGTTTGCACCTGACAGCGTATGTCAATACTGCGAAGCTAGAGGGATCTGTCGAAAGGGCATGTGGTGAGCGAAAAGTTAGAGACTGCCATAGCTTGTGACCCTACTGAATCAGTCATTGTTTCTGCTTGTGCTGGAAGTGGTAAGACATGGCTATTGGTAGCGCGCATGATTCGGTTGCTGCTAGCTGGTGCTAAACCTCAAGAAATCTTAGCCCTGACGTTTACTCGTAAAGCTGCGCAGGAAATGCGTGATCGTCTTTATAAGTTGCTTGAAGATTTTTCTACTTGCGATGACGCTACTTTGATTAATGAGTTGGTTGAGCGAGGTTTAGACGAGAAAGATGCGATTGCTTTACTTCCACAGGCCAGGACACTCTATCTAAAAGTGTTGGCAAGCCCACAAGCAGTGGTTATAGATACTTTCCATGGCTGGTTTGGTCGCCTATTGGGTGCTGCGCCTGTATCGGCGGAAGTCCAGCCAGGCTTTAGCTTGCGCGAGGATGCTAAGCGTTTACAGGAAGAGTGCATGGCAGACTGGTGGGGCGATTTACCAACTGATCTACAAAAGCACTATGACGTTTTGTTGGAGGAGTTTGGTGCAGTAGAAACCCAAAAATTCTTGATGGGTAGCTATAGCCTCTTTAAACAAAGAGGTGCATGGACTTTCTTCCAAGAGGCTTGCAAGCGTCAAGATGTTAAGCCTATCGAGTGTTTGGATAAAATTCTGCCGCTCTTGGGCACACCAAATCCACTGGAAGTTTATTGGCGTCAACCGCAGGCAAAAGCAAATTTAGAGATGCTCTATAAGTGCTTTAGCAATGGTACGCCAACTCAAATTGCAAGCGCTCCCTATATTGAGGAGGTCATTCAGCATCATGCTGCTGGTGGATCGATTATTGATATTGCCGATCGATGGGAGACATACTTCTTTACCCAGAAACGTACGCCATTAGCGGATATTGCAAAGCCCTCTGTTCCAATGGCGAAGTACATCAAGAGTATCGGCAGAGATCCTGATGAGATTACTGCTATTCGTCAGGATTGGGTAGACGCCTACGAGGCCCTATTTGCGTGGCAAGGCGAGCATTTGATGCATGAATTAAACGATGCATGGTTTGCCATGAGCGAGGCAATGCTTGCTCATATGGAGAAAACAAAAGAATCCATGCGCGTTCGCGACTTTGATGATTTGGAAATCGGTGTTAGCCAATTGATGTCGAGTTCAGATAATGCTGCCTATCTACAGGCTCGATTAGATGCAAGATACAAACATATTCTGATTGATGAATTTCAGGATACCAATCCATTGCAGTGGCAGATATTACGTGCCTGGCTAGCTGGATATGGCGATGATGGCTCAATGCCAAGCATCTTTATTGTGGGCGATCCTAAGCAATCGATTTATCGCTTCCGCCGTGCTGATCCAAGATTATTTGAAAGCGCCCATAAATTTTTAGAGAATAAGCTCGAGGCTAAATTTCAGAGTAAAAATAAGACACGCCGTAATGCGACCGCGATTAATGAGGCGGTTAATACAGTATTTTTAGCAGGACCGTTACCTGATACTTACCGATATTCAAAACAGGAAACTGCCTGGAAACCATTATTGGATCGGATATCAGAGCAAGACTACGCTGTAACAGGTGAGGCTTATCTACTGCCTTTGATTGCGCGCACCGATCCCGAGACTACTGAGCGTACTGGTACCGCCTTTGATGGGCCAATTGAAGATGCGGGGAATACTGCAAGCGTTCACCAGCGCTATGAAGAAGGGGAAATCGTTGCTCGATTAATTCATCACATCATGGCTACTCGTCAGGTGATGGATAAAAAGGATGGAAAAGACTACTGGCGGCAAGCTAGGGGTAGTGATTTCATATTGCTAGTTAAGCGACGCCAATTTTTACCTCAATATGAAAAAGCATTGCGTGAAGCAGGTCTTGCTTATGACAGTTCGCGTCTAGGTGGATTATTAAACACCCTTGAGATTGATGATTTGATTGCATTGTTAACGGTATTGGTGTCACCAAGACATGATTTGCCATTAGCCCAGGTTCTGCGCAGTCCAATTTTTGGTTTTACTGAAGCGCAAATGCAAGAGCTCCGTAAGAGCATGATTGATGGCTTCTCATCTTGGTGGGATGCTTTGCAGGCTAGCCAGAATCCATCAATACAAAAGGCTGCACGGTATTTAGAGCATTGGCGTGGCCTGGGCGAGGTATTGCCTGTACATGACCTACTGGATTTGATTTATCACGAGAGTAACTTACGAGTGAGTTACGCCATTTCTGCGCAGAATCTGGCTCGCGCACAAGTACTGGCTAATTTAGATGCCTTCTTAGAGCTTGCCTTAAATCAAGATGGGGGCCGTTACCCTAGTCTAAGTCGTTTCATTGATGAAATGAATGCGATGCGTCGTGGTGATGATGATGAAACGCCCGATGAGGGCGATGTGGAGTCAGAGGCTGAGGCTGATACTAATGATGATATTGGTGAAGTAGATCTCGATATCGAAATGTCAGAAGAGGATCAGCATCGACGTGTGCGCTTAATGACGATACATGGGGCTAAGGGGTTAGAGGCGCCATTTGTTTTTATTCTCGATGCTAATAATACGGAATGGAAGGCGCCGCACCGAGGCGTACTCTTGGATTGGCCACCAGAGGAGGGTAGTCCAACCCATTTATCTTTATATACCGCCAAAACCTTGACGGATGAACGCAGTGTTGTATTCGCGAAGGAGGGTGAGGTAAGTCAGAATGAAAACTGGAACTTGCTCTATGTAGCAATGACAAGGGCTAAGCAGGGCTTATGGATTAGTGGCGTGGCAGCTAAGTCGAAGTCTGGGATTAAAGAGCGCTCTTGGTATGGTAGAGCCTTGGCAGCCGGTATATCGACCTTGGATATTGACGCACTCAACCTTCCCATTATTGCAACAGATGCAAAAGAGATTGAAGTTGAGCGCGGCAGCATGCCATTTAAGATCGACCACTTCCAGCTAGAGTGGGAGCAAGCAACAACAGATTATCAAGATCATCTTGTCAGAATTGAAAGTGGTGCTTTAGCCAAAGCGCTTGCAGAAAAAGCTTTAGAGCAAGCAAAAGAAGATCCCGATCCAGAAATCCTAGAAGAGGGCACAAACTTCCATAAGCTGCTCGAGTTCCTCACCCCAGACTCTAGTAATGAAGCAAAGCCACCTATGCCAAGCGAGCAAGAGCTCATGAATTGGTTAGGCGTAGATCAAGAGCATGCGAAAACATTACTCTCTCGCACCAAAACAGTCTTAGATGCTCCAGAGCTCAAGCGCTACCTGACATCGGGTGAATGGCTACAAGCTTGGAATGAGCTCGATATCGCTAGTGAAGATGGCAAGAGCTATCGCATGGATCGCTTAGTGGAGCTTGATGATTATTTGGCCATCATCGATTACAAGCTCACCATCCCAGAGGTGGGCAGCGAGAAATATGAAAAGTACCGCAAGCAATTACAGGGTTATCAATCTGAGCTCACGCGGATTAGAAAAGATAAACCAAATAAGGCGTACTTGATTTCATCAAAAGGCGAGATGGTAGAGGTGAAGTAGGGTGTTAAGCAGCTACCTTGAATTAATTGGCGATCAAGGTCCCCTTGTTTAACTTCTTTTCAACCATTAAGATGGATTTAGATTCTCTTTTTACTTCGCCAAGCACTTGGTTGATAAATGTTTGCCAACCTTCACCTTTAGATTTATAAAAATCTAAAACATCCTTATCAATCCTTAGGGTAACTTGTTCTTTAATCCCGCTACCCACAGGTCTTCCCCTGCCGCGAACGACTCTGTGTTTAATCGCATTCCACTCTTCTTCCGTGATAGGTGGGTTATCGGGGTCAGATAAGGCGGCCTTAGTAATTGCGGCATCCTCTTCGGCACTCAGTCTAATTAGCTTCTTCTTCATAGATTTTCATCTCACGGTTATTTGCTTTTCTTAAACTAATAATTCTCATCGCTATTTTTGACTCTACATAAATCATGCAATACAGGCGTTCATTCATTAACACCAAAGCAATCCGTCTTTCTTCGCCGTAATTCTTTCTTTCATCGATCCAACTAAAGGCTGTATCCCAATCAAGTATCTTTGCATCTGAGAGCGGAAGGCCATGTTTTGCGAGGTTTGAGTCATTTTTTACCGAATCATAAGTGAATTTCATCTGAAATATTGTAGTTACGTTAAATCATAACATCAATGAATTAATATAACTACAAAAATTATGGGAATTTCAATCTAAAGAAGATGGTAGCAAGGAGTGTGAAGAGGGTGTTCATGCCCTTGAATTTCCCGTAAAAGCCCCCATATGGATGATGAATAGCAAAAATGCCTAAACTGGCGATAATGAAATTCGCAGCAAAACATTTCACGAGGAGTCATGATGAAAATGGGTAATTTACTCAAGTTGTTTGTTGGTGTATTTGCAAGCGCGCTATTACTAACGAGTCATCTTGCTTTTGCAGAAGCCACTTTGCCCGAGGTCTATCAAGCAATTGAATCTGGGCAATTGGCAAAAGCGGATGCCATGATGCAAGAGGTCTTGAAAAATCATCCTAATAGCGGCAAGGCACATTACATGGCTTCTGAGCTTTACCTCAAAGAAGGTAAGTTAGATGCTGCAAGAAGCGCTTTTGTACAAGCAGAAAATCTGGCGCCAGGTTTACCATTTGCTCAACCTGATTCTGTACAAAGGCTCCAAGCGCAATTACGTGCAGGTACAGTACCAGGCAACGTTAATACTAATGCGGGTGCAAGCTCCATCTTTACTAGCCCAGTTTTTTGGATCTTGATTGCTATCTTGGTTGCGGGCGTAATCTTCTTTATGAGGAAGCGCCAACAGCCAGTGGAGGTTTATAACGCGCCGACTGCAAATGGACCATATCCAGGGGCATCGGGAGCGCCTGGCACCTATCCGCCTGGTTACCCAGGCGCACCAGCATCTAGCATGGGCGGTGGTTTAATGGGCAGCTTAGCGACTGGTGCAGCACTCGGTGCTGGTATGGTTGCTGGTGAAGCTTTGGCAAGTCATTTAATGGGCGGTAATCAACGCCCAAATCCAAACCTCAATAACGACTTTAGCCAAGTAGGCGGTCAAGCACCAGATGCTGCCAACTTTGGCGTCAATGATGCAAGCTCTTGGGATGATGGTGGCTCCAGCTCTTGGGATGATGGCGGTGGTGATTTTATGAGTGACGTATAAAAAACTAAGAAGGCAGCGAGAGCACTATGGCAATTTCAATGTATCAAGCATCAATTCCGCAACTCACAAAGATGCTCACCAATCTTTCGAATATCCTCAAAAAGGGTGAGGCATTTGCGAGTGCTAAGGGTCTCGATAGCAAAGCATTGGTGGAAGGCCGCCTTGCCCCAGATATGTTTCCACTATCCAAGCAAGTTCAAATTGCTTGTGATCAAGTGAAAAATGGCATGGCCCGTTTAGCCGGAGTTGAGCCACCTAAATTTGAAGATAACGAAACTACTTTTCCCCAGCTACAAGACCGTATTGCTAAAACCATTGCTTTTGCCAATAGTCTCAAGCCAGAGCAGGTTGATGGCACGGAAGCAAAAGAAATTCAGTTCTCAATTAAAGAATGGAGTTTTGAGTTTGTCGGCGAGCAATATCTGCTGACTTGGATCATTCCTAATTTCTATTTCCATGTGACTACGGCTTATGACATCCTGCGTCATAAGGGGGTGGAGATTGGCAAGTCGGATTACTTGGGCGGCTAAGCAGCCTTTACAATAGGTCTATGGAATATTTTTCACAAATTGTTGATACAGTAAATCCTTGGTTTTTCCGAGCCAGCGTTTACTTATCCAATGCTTTTTTGGATGATCCAGCGATTCTGGCATTTGCTTTTTGCTAATACAGAAAGCAAGCGCCCAATAAAAAACCACCGAACATGCGGTGGTTTTTATCTAAGGAAGTTAAGGTCTTACTTAATCATCCCAGCGTTCTTTGCATCATCCATAGCTTGAGCTGTTTTCTCTTTCATGAATGCGGGCATCTTTGCCAGAGGAACATCCACAATCACAAAGCCAGCATCTTCCAATTTCTTTTTAGTCTCGGGATCGGCATTGAGCTGTGCGAAGTAGTCAGACATCTTTTGCTGGAGTACTAGTGGCGTGCCTTTTGGTAGAGCAACACCACGATATGCACCATCCACCCAGTTCAATCCCAGCTCTTTAAAGGTTGGTACGTCTGGTAGGGCGGGATTACGTTTTTCAGTAGCAATTGCTAGCGTACGCACCTTACCTTTTTGCTGGATCGCCAAAGGTAGATAACCCATCGCGCCATCAACGTGCATTCCAATTAAGGCGGTAATCAAATCACCCGTGCCTTTAAAGGGAACGTAAGTAATTTTGACGCCAGCCAGTTTATTGAGGCGCTCGACTGCCATGTGGTTAGCTGAGAACTGTGCGGATCCAGCAAGCGTCATCTTGCCAGGATCTTTTTTGGCGGCCGCAATAAATTCTTGATAGGTCTTGTAAGGACTATCCGCGGAAACCATCAAAGCATCTGGCGTGAAGTGATAGTAGTAGATCGCATTAATGTCTTCCGTCTTGTACTGAATCCCCTCCTGTAGCGGCTGCAAGATAGTGTGGGGGATATTCACACCCACTACCGTTGTGCCGTCAGCGGGGTATGTATTCATAGTGCTCCATACCAATGCACCACCAGCACCAGCACGGTTCATCACTACCATCGGCTGCTTGAATTTCTTGGCTGAGATGTCGGCTTGATAGCGCGCCACTAAATCAGACTCGCCGGCAGCAGGGAAGGGGATGATGTACTGAATAGTTCTATCGGGGAAGGGTTGAGCATGCGCGCCGGATAACAAGCCAAGTGAGACCAAACCAATACTCAGCAATCTACTTAGTAATTTAAATAGCTTCATTTGGAGATCTCCTCAATGACTGCATTAGTAACATCACTCATCATGGCTGTGCCGCCTAAATCACGGGTATGTAACTTTGGATTGGCTGTCACTTTTTCAATGGCTGCCATTAACTTTGCACCGAGCGCTTTTTCACCCAGGAAGTCGAGCATCATCACTGCTGACCAGAAGGTGCCAATTGGATTGGCAAGACCTTTACCCATGATGTCAAAAGCAGAGCCATGAATCGGTTCGAACATCGATGGATAGCGACGCTCTGGATCCAGATTGGCAGTTGGTGCAATACCCAGGCTACCAGCCAAGGCAGCTGCTAAATCACTCAAGACATCAGCATGTAAGTTCGTTGCAACGATGGTGTCTAAAGATTCGGGGCGATTGACCATACGCGCAGTAGCGGCATCAACCAATTCTTTATCCCAAGTCACATCCGGAAAATCTTTGGCAACGATATTGGCGATCTCGTCCCACATCACCATGCCATGGCGCTGCGCATTAGATTTAGTGATGACGGTGAGGTGCTTGCGAGGGCGTGACTGCGCTAACTTAAAGGCGAAGCGCTGTACGCGTTCCACTCCAACGCGAGTCATGATGCTCATATCAGAGGCTACTTCAATAGGATGACCTTGATGGGCTCTGCCGCCTACACCAGAGTATTCACCTTCAGAGTTCTCGCGCACGATCACCCAATCAAGCTGATCTGGTTTGCAATTACGTAGTGGCGTTTCAATGCCAGGAAGAATGCGCGTAGGGCGTACGTTTGCGTATTGATCAAAGCCTTGGCAGATTTTGAGACGCAAACCCCACAAAGTAATGTGATCCGGAATATTAGGGTCGCCAGCTGAGCCGAACAAAATCGCATCTTTAGAGCGCAAAGGTTCGAGACCATCCTCGGGCATCATGATGCCGTGCTTGCGGTAGTAATCGCCACCCCAATCAAAGTGCTCGAATTGGAAAGCGACTTCAGGATGTTTTTTGCTTAAGGCATTCAATACCTTTTCGCATTCTGGGATGACTTCTTTGCCAATGCCATCACCTGGGATGGATGCGATCTTATACGTCTTCATATGTCTCCTACTGTTCTTTTTATATGAGCTATTTCAGGGATAACTTCCTGAATAACTTCTAGGATCATTATGCAATTCCTAGGTCCCAATACAACCATGGGGTACTCGGGGTTTATGGCTAGGGAGGTCGAGAAAACAGAGGGGGTGGGAGGGACTCATAGCCCCAAAACAACAAAAATAAGGCCATTTTTGTGGTTTTTACATATACTGTATAAACATACAGTATATTAATGACTATGACGCAAGTAATGAACCCCGCAAAAGTAACCCTAAGCCAGGCACCACAAGCCTTGGCAGGCCATTTTGCCGCCTATGAGCTCAAGCTCCTAAGCCATCGGATGTCAGCTGGATTCCCTAGTCCAGCGGCAGATTACGCCGAAGACGGCCTCGATCTGAATCATTACCTTGTCCAGAACAAGCCAGCTACCTTCATGTTTACCGTGAAGGGGGATTCCATGCTGGGCGCGGGGATTTGTGATGGCGACAAGGTCGTCGTTGATAAAGCCCTTAAGCCAAAACATAAAGACATCGTGGTTGCCGTAGTAGATAGCGAGTACACCATCAAGCGCCTTTATCAGTTGCGCGGTCGTATTGAGCTCCAGCCAGAAAACCCAAACTATCAACCCATTACCTTTAATGAAGGCAGCGAGCTGCAAATCTGGGGCGTAGTGGTTGGGGTAGTGCGTAAGTACAGTAATGCTAGTGGCAGATATAGCAAAGAGGGGAAGTGAGATGAACTCCAATTCGCCAACCACATCAACTCCGCTCTTCGCGCTCGTGGATGTAAATAACTTCTACGTTTCTTGTGAGCGTGTATTCCAGCCTAAGTTAGAGGAGGTGCCGATGGTGGTGCTATCCAATAACGATGGCTGCGCTGTAGCACGTAGTGCTGAAGTCAAAGCGCTTGGCGTGAAGATGGGAACGCCTTGGTTTCAGATGAAGGATCTCGCTAAGAAGCATGGCATTCAGGCTTACTCGTCTAATTACACTTTGTATGGCGACATGAGTAGTCGTGTAGTTCAGGTGCTGAGAGCATTCACGCCAAACCTAGAGGTTTACAGTATCGACGAGAGCTTTTTACAAATCGAGACAGTCTTAAAGCAATATCAAGATACGATTGAATTAGGTCAAAAGATTAAACAGGAAGTGAAAGATACCACTGGCTTACCAGTCTGCGTGGGGATTGGTGCCAGCAAGACCTTAGCTAAGTTAGCCAATCACTTGGCTAAGAAACATAAGCAGTTTGTTGGTGTATGTGATGTCAATGCTATGGCCAAAGAAGAGCTCTATCAGTGGATGAGCGAGACTGGGGTGGGTGAGGTCTGGGGTGTTGGTAAACAAATCGCCAAGAAACTCAAGGCTCAAAATATTCTGAGCGTATTTGATCTTTTGCAAGCCTCACCACAAGCTATGCGTCAACAGTTTGGCGTGGTGATGGAGCGTCTCTGTTATGAGTTGCGCGGCACATCTTGCTTGCAACTAGAAGAAGTAGCGCCAGCCAAACAACAAATTATTGCCTCACGCAGTTTTGGTAAGTTAGTGACTAGCCAGGTAGAGCTTGCAGAATCGGTTGCCACTCACGTAGCACGTGCAGCTGAAAAGCTCAGAACCCAAAATAGCACTACGGGCGCGCTCACCGTATTTATTCAGACCAATCCGTTTAAGCAAAACGAGCCACAGTATCACCAAAGCGTCACGATTCCATTGGCGGATCCAACGGATAACACGCTGACCTTAACCAATGCAGCATTGGCAGGCCTCAAGCAAATCTATCAAGCGAACTTCCGCTACAAGAAGGCGGGCGTCATCCTCAATCTGATTAGCGACAAGCCAACAGCTCAGCAATCCTTGTTTGAGGATATCGAGACTAAAGGTAAGTCTGCTCATTTGATGAAAGCGGTAGATGAGATCAACACGCGCTTTGGCAATGCATTCATCAGATCTGCAGCTGCAGGAACAAATGGCACTAAAGAAGAGTGGCAGATGAGATCGAACAATCGGTCGCCGAACTACACCACGAGATGGGATGAGTTACCGCTAGCCAGGTAAAAAATTCAGTAACAAATTAATTAGCAAATAACACGTAATAACGCATAAAGGAGAAGCAAATGGACTTACTAAACAACTTCAACGGAATTTCTCTCGTAGCCATCATGGTTTTGTCTTACTGCGCAGTATTGAAAAATACTAAGCGTCATGAAAGCGCAACAAAACAAGTCTTTAATCGCAAATATCAGTAAAGAACAAGCAGTAGGCCTGGAAGGGGAATAAGGAAATCACGGATTCCTTATTCCCTAGTAAAGGCTGTTACTTGGCTTCTAAAGCTTTGCGCAAATAACCAGAGACATTGTCTTGGCGTAGTAGCCATTGCTTGTAATCACTGGGCACTTGGCTAATGAGCTCACCCTTATGTTTGCCATAAGGCATGGTCTTTGGAATTCTGGCTTTCTCGGACATCTCCCATAAAGCATCCAAAGAAGCAGGGTGTAACTTATCGATAATCTGAGCAACAATTTTTGAGCAGATCCATACATCGGCTAAGGCGCTATGCGCATTGCGCAGTTGATCTCTAGCAGTATCGCGTTCAAAGTAATAGAGCAGAGCGCTTTGCGTGTGACTATCTAAATCAGGCCATAGACTACGCGCAAGCGCCAAAGTGCAAATGCGCTTGACTTCAGGACTGCCAATTGCAACCCAATCAAAATCAATATTGTGGCCAATGAGATATTTAGTTCCGGCCGGCAATCTAAAAGAGCTGCTTGCGGGACAGTTGATCAATTCCTCATCCATGATGTGATGGGTAGCAAGAGCACCCAAGCTAATAGACTTACCTGGGTTGTAACGTTGCACCCAAGGATTGCCCACTTCAAATGGATTAAGGGAGGTGACATCTAATGAAGCAGCTTCAATAATGACTGCATCGTTTTTATCGGTCGCTTCTACATCAAAAATAATGGCTTGGGGCATAGGAGTCTATTGGGATTGAATCGTCCTATTGTGCCTCGAATTAAGTTGCTCAATTGATATTGAATAAAAGCTACATACCCAAAACCATATCAATAGCTCGTTTTGTACGGAGATCGCTGATGGGTAGGCATTGGTTTATCATCAATTTATCGCTTATTCACTCATATTTAATCCAAGGAAGTATCGTGAAATCACTATTGGCAATCGTATTGGCATGCATTTTTTCCATGGCATTTGCTCAGCAAAAAACAGCCATTATTCAAACAGATCAGATGCAGCAGGCAATTGCTCGCGGTGCGATTATTTGGGATGTACGCGATGAAAAAAGTTACTTAGATGGGCACATCCCAGGTGCAATCAATATTGGTGAGATCGGTAATGTACTGCGTGACCCAAACAAAGAAGACTACATCCCTACAGAACAAATTCAGAAGATTTTTAACGCTGCTGGTTTAGATGTGAATAAAGATGTTGTGGTTTATGGTGCACGCGGCAATCCATATACTTATTTTGGTCTGTACACCATTAATTATTTTGGTGGAAAAGATGCACAGATTTACCATGATGGTATTGATGGCTGGAAACAAGCTGGCCTGCCAATTCAAAAAGAGCGCCAAACCTTACCGCCAGTATCGGTAGTGCTAGTACCGCAGCTTCAATTGGTTGTTAGTAATGAGGAGATGCTCAAGCTTGCCCAGTCGAAATCGGTGCAAATCATTGATGCCAGGACACCTGATGAGTTCTCAGGTAAGGATGTGCGTACGATTCGGGGTGGCCACATTCCCAATGCCACCAATATCCCCTTCGAAGACAATTGGCAAGACCCAGCAACTGCGATCAAGTTAGGTAAGAAACAAGTTGCTGATAACTCTGGCATGGCGCTAAAAAATCAAACAGATTTAAAAAAACTGTATGCCAATCTCGATCCTGATAAAGAAACCGTGGTCTATTGCCAAAGTGGTGTGCGGGCCTCTGAGACTGCCACAGTACTTAAGTCTTTGGGCTTTAAGAAGGTCAAGGTATATGACTCGTCATGGCTGGGCTGGGGTAACAACCTCAAAGCGCCAGTTGCCGAGGAGACTTTCTTAAACGTTGGCGCGCTTAATGCCAAGATGACTGCAATGCAAAATAAAATCAATCAGCTAGAAGAAGCTCTCAAGAATAAAAATAACTAATTTATCGAGTTGCTGATTTGGATAGCACACTGATGTTCTGCATGATGGAATCAGCAGTCAAGTCAGCATTCATGCGCAAGAGAGTAACGCAAAGCCGTAATACGGATTCACAGAAGTAGTCTTGATAGGTTTGGCGTAGGAAGGTGTAATGCTTTCCTACGATCAATTCATCCTTCATCTCTATTCACCACATTCTTAAGTCTCTACGCTGAAATCTTCTATATTTAGGAGATCAGCTTTGCGTGTTTCTATTGAGTGTTCTCACAGGCAGCTACAGCTATTTAAGATCCAGCTAGACGCTAGGACTGTTCTAGTTTTGGCAATCATTTGGATGATTTGGGGAATATTGAGGATTCTGAAGGTTTTTTAGACCTTTCATTTGATTTTGTCTTAATGTTGCTTAAAAAGCTACTATAGTTGCTAATAAAGCAACATTAGTGCAATATTTAGGGTATGTCGACACTCTCATCCGTACTTTTCACCGAATATCGCAGTCGTGTATTGGGCTTGCTTCTTCTTCATCCAGAGCGCTCCTACTATTTGCGTGAAATTGCTCGACTCACTGCAACCGTGCCAGGCACTCTCAAACGGGAAATGGATAAGTTATTAGGGGTGGGTTTACTTACGGTTCAAAAAGTAGGCAATCAAAATCATTACCAAGCAAATCAAGAGTGTCCAATTTACGTAGACCTCGCCAATGTTTTGCGTAAGACAAGTGGCTTAAGTGATGTATTGATTACTGCCTTGTTACCTTTAAGTGAAAAAATACAAAGCGCGTTTGTATTTGGATCAGTTGCGAGTGGAAAGGTAAATGCTAAAAGTGACATTGATCTCATGTTCATTGGTGGAGTAAGTTATGCAGAAGTTGTTCTACTGTTGCATCCCTTGCAAGAGCAATTGGGAAGAGAGATTAACCCTAATGTCTATGCTGCTAAAGAGTGGAGCATGCTGGTGAAAGATAATGGAGCCTTCATCCATGATGTATTGAGCAAGCCAAAGCTCTTCATTATTGGGGATGAGCAACAACTCCACACTAATGAGGCCTCAGATCACCCTACAAAATCTAATCGGAATCAGTCTTGATTCAATAGAAATCGATCGCTTAATGATTCGCAGGCTCATTGAAGCTGCGCAGTCGAGTTTGCAAGACGCTAAATTAAAAACCATTAGCAATGAAAGCCGTTTTGATTTAGCTTATAAAGCTATTATGCAAATGTCTAAAGCAGCATTGCAAGCAAAAGGCTATAGGGTGCTAACTAGTAAGCCAGGACATCATCAGCTCATGTTGCAGGCATTGCCCTTAACTATCGGTCTGGATAAAACTAGACTCATATTGCTCGATCAGTTGCGCAAGCAAAGAAACGCTATCGATTATTCAGGAGATCTAGTTTCAGATGCATTGACGTCAGAAGCAATTACGCAGGCAGAAAGTTTATTAACGCTAATTAAGGATCGTTTCCGAGGCTGAAGGCAGGGCTACTTTTGCTAAGAAATTAAAAGAGAATTCAGGGGAGCGGGGGCTAAAAAGCTACAGAAGTAAGCCAGCTTGCTTTTAGGGCATTCAATTGGGGAGGGTGGATGAGCCAAACCCCCGGCACTGGCAGAAATTGGGTTTGGCTGCTCCGTTCCCGACCTGACCAGGTTATCCAACCCACCATGCGGGGAGGCCCATCCAATTCCATTTTAGCTTGTTAGAATGTAAGACATGACAGCATTGGCATTAGCCCGTTCGTGGCGCCCCAAAACCTTCTCTGAATTAGTCGGTCAAGACCATGTGGTTAAGGCCTTAACCCATGCTTTGGATCAGGGACGCCTCCACCACGCATGGCTCTTTACGGGTACCCGTGGAGTAGGAAAGACCACCATTGCCCGCATTATGGCTAAAGCGCTCAATTGCACGGGGTCTGATGGTTCCGGCAAAATGACCTCAGAGCCTTGTGGCAAATGCCCAGCTTGCATGGAAATCGATGCAGGCCGCTTTGTTGACTATATAGAGATGGATGCTGCAAGTAATCGTGGTGTGGACGATATTGCCGCTCTCCTAGAAAAAGCAGCTTACGCACCCAGCAATGCGCGTTATAAGGTCTACATGATTGACGAGGTGCACATGCTCACCAATCATGCCTTTAATGCCATGCTTAAAACATTGGAAGAGCCGCCAGAGCACGTTAAATTTATTCTAGCGACCACTGATCCTCAAAAGATCCCAGTAACCATCTTGTCTCGTTGCTTGCAGTTCAATCTCAAGCAAATGCCAGTACCGCTCATCGTTGAGCATTTAGAAAAAGTGCTTGCTGCTGAGAAGGTAGAGTGCGAAGTCAATGCCTTGCGTGTTCTTGCCAAGGCGGCTCAAGGTTCAATGCGCGATGCTTTATCGCTAACCGATCAGGCTATTGCCTATGCGGCTGGCAAAGTTAGCGAAGAATCCGTACGTGGCATGCTGGGCACATTAGATGACGCTTATCTCATTCGCATTCTCGATTGCTTGATTGCTAAAGATGGTGCAAGCCTTCTTGCAGTTGCAAACGAAATGGGTGAGCGCAGTATGTCTTTCTCATTAGCGTTGCAAGATCTTTCAAGCTTGTTGCAAAAAATTGCAGCAGCGCAAGTGGTTCCGGAATCCGTTTTAGAAGATTGGCCAGAAGCAGGTGAGATTCGTCGCTTGGCAGGCCAGCTCACAAAAGAAGAGGCGCAACTCTTCTATCAAATTACGATTACAAGTCGTCCAGACTTATCGCTGGCGCCAGATGAGCAAACTGGCTTTGCGATGACTCTGTTACGTATGTTGGCGTTTCGTCCCGGAAGCAATAGCAGCGGAGGAGGCAATTCTTCTTCAGCGCCATCATCACCCTCGACTCCACCAGTCAATACTGCTCGGCCAGCAGCGTCCGCACCAGCACCTGCTGCTAGAGCAGCTGCCCCTGTCGCTCCGGTATCGACACCGTCAGCACCAGCTGCACAAATTTCCGTGGCCAGTTCTGCCGAGCGTCCTGATTGGCATGCCTTGATGCGACAGTTACCCGTTAAAGGAATGGTGCAGCAGTTAGCATTTCAGACAGAGTTGCAAGATTGGAATGATTCACCTGCTGGGGTACGCGCAACCATCGTTACGCCGATGCCGCAGTTAACTTCAGAAGCTTCTGTTGGTCGTTTGGCTGATGCGCTTACAGCTCACTTTGGCAAGCCCGTCAAGATCGTAATTGAAAAGGGCGAAGTAGAAGGCAAGACAGTGGCTAAGGTGGATGCCCAGATTCATCAAGAGAAAAGAATGAATGCGGAGCAAATGATTGCTGCCGATCCATTTATTCAGCAATTAGAAAAAGAGTTTGGCGCCAAAGTAGTCGGCGGTTCTGTTAAGCCTCTTTAATTCAATATCAATATTCATAAATCACAATTAATACCACTAAGGAAATAAAGCGATGATGAAAGGTGGACTTGCTGGCCTCATGAAACAGGCTCAGCAGATGCAAGAGAAGATGAAGCTAGCGCAAGAGCAATTGGCTGCGTTGGAAGTAACTGGCCAAGCTGCCGGTGGCTTGGTAAAAGTAACTGTCTCTGGCAAATACGAACTCAAACGTGTGCAGATTGATCCGGGTGCCATGGATGATCGTGAGATGTTGGAAGACCTCATCGTGACTGCCTACACAGAAGCATTCAAACAGGTTGAAGCGGCAAGTGCCCAGATGATGTCTGGCGCTACTGCTGGTATGCCAATGCCTCCTGGCTTTAAGTTGCCGTTCTAATTCAATTTTGTTAAATACGAACCTGATTATTTAATGGCGCGCATAGAAGCCCCTCAAGATGCTCTCGGTCGTTTGATTGAGGCATTGCGCGTTCTGCCTGGAGTGGGACCAAAATCTGCTCAGCGCATGGCATTCTATCTACTGCAGCATGATCGTAATGGTGCAGCAGTACTTGCTCAATCATTAGGTGAGGCAGTTGAGACTGTTGGTCACTGCGCTCGTTGCAATACTTTCTCAGAAACGCAGGTTTGTAGTACTTGTTCCGATGGTCGCCGTGATCCTTCTTTGCTTTGCATAGTAGAAACACCTGCTGACCAGGTGATGGTGGAACAGACGCTCAGTTTTAAAGGTAATTACTTTGTATTAATGGGTCGTCTCTCACCACTCGATGGTATGGGCCCAAATGAAATCGGCTTTGATCGATTGCTCAATCGCATTGAGACTCCCGATACCGGTATACCGATTCGTGAAGTGGTCCTGGCTACGAATTTCACGAGTGAAGGTGAGGCTACTGCCCACTATATTGGTGAAGTACTTAAAGCCAAGGGCATCAAAGTTACTCGTATAGCAAGAGGCATCCCAGTTGGTGGCGAGCTTGAGTATGTGGATGCGGGCACCTTGGCTCGCGCCTTAATGGATCGTCGTTAGACCATCGTTTACCTACAAAGTATTCTGTAAAAAGGGGCATTGAGCCCCTTTTTTATTTTCCATTTTCTGTTAAAATGTAGTCACATTGAGACTACATAATAATTCAATGTTTTTAGTGGGAGAGTTGTATGACTATTGCAGATACATATGTTCGCGCCAGAATAGATATGGCAACCAAAAATCGCGCATCTGATGCACTTGAGGCAATGGGCCTATCCATCTCAGATGCTATTCGTATGTTGATGTTGCGAATAGCAGATGAAAAGCAATTACCTTTTTCAGTGAAGGTTCCTAACGCTAAAACAAAAAAAGCCATAGCAGAGCTAGAGGCGGGCAAAGGAAAGCGTTTTAAAAACAGCAAGGATTTAATGGCGGATCTGCATGCGGGAGATTGAAAGATCTTCAGTATTTAAAAAAGACTTTAGGCGTATATATTCAAACCCTCGGCATAAGAAGGATATTGAAGAGCTTCTATTGCTGACGATTGATCTATTAGTGCTGGATAAGAAGTTGCCATTCAATTTACGAGATCATGATCTGATCGGCCGCTGGCATGGACACCGTGAATGTCATATCAAGCCAGATGTTTTGCTAATCTACAAAAAGCCTGATCCTCTGCTATTGCATCTTGCCCGCCTAGGCAGCCATAGTGATTTATTTGGATAAGTTGTTTTCAGGGCACACCCAAGACTAATGCGAGCGTAGTCCATGAGTGATTCTTCCCTGATCTGTCATCTTGTTGCCATAAAGACTAGGTAAATTGCTCCATATTGGGGATAATTTGGTCTGCACCACCCTTAGGCTTCAATCCTAAGTCGTGTTTGCCGATTTTCCCTATCAGAATGTGGCCCTTGCTCTGAGGCACTGGCAACCCCACTAGAAATTGTGAATGACCCGCAAGATTTATCTACTCCTCCTGCTGAGCATTATTTGTACATTGTTTGGAGCTTCTGCATTTGCGCAGCGGGCGGGTTCTGGTGCTGACCAAATTTCGAGCTTTGCGGGCGATATTGAATGGTTGCCAACAGAGGGAGAGTTGTTTGGGTTGCCAGTAAATATCCACGGTCAAACCACTTACATTAATCAGCGTTACAACAACTTCACATCCTCATATTCTGGGCAAAACAGCATGAGTGAGTTGAAGTCTATGAGCTATACCTGGTCCGGCACTTTATTCATGGGTGCTCGCTTAGCACCTAATACTGATATCTATTTCAATCCAGAAGTCGTTTCTGGTGTGCCATTTTCAGGTTTGGTTGGTCTGGGTGGCTTTACGAACGGTGAGGCTACTAAAGCAGGCGGCGCCCAGGCGAAGTTTTATTCTGCCCGCGCCTTCTTGCGTCAGACTTTTAATCAAGAGGGCGATAAAGTTCTACTTGAAAATGATGCCAATCAAATTACGCAAACAGTGAGTAGTAATCGCGTGGTGGTCACCGCTGGTCAGTTCTCTACCTTAGATATTTTCGACGATAGTCGTTATGCAAAGGATCCCCGTATTCAGTTTATGAACTGGGGCAATATGACCTACTTAGCATATGACTATGCGGCCGATGCCCGCGGCTACAGCACTGGCTTAGCGGGTGAGTGGTATCTCGATAATTGGGTATTGCGAGCTTCGCGTATGTTGGCGCCTAAGAACCCCAATGGCCGTGATTTGAGCTGGCAGATTTTTAATACTTATGGTGACCAAGTAGAGGTTGAGCGGCAACACAATATTGGCGACTTGCCAGGTAAGGTAAGTGTCTTGGCTTATCGTAACCGCATGATCTTGGCGCGCTTTCAGGATGCGACAAATTATGTAGTAGCCAATAATGCACAAGGCACACAAGCTATTAACAATGTACGCAACAACTACCAATACAAGACTGGTATTGGTATTAATGGTGAGCAAGCGTTAACCAAGGATCTTGGCATCTATGGACGCGCATTTACATCTGATGGTCATACAGAAACTATGTCATTTACAGAAGCTGATAATTCTGTTTCGGTTGGCATGGGCTTAAATGGGACAAGCTGGGAGCGTCCAAGCGACAGCATCGGCGTATCGATGATGCAAAATGGTCTTTCCAGCTATAGAAGGGGTTACTTGCAAGCTGGCGGGGTATCTTATTTCATTGGCGACTATGCAAGCCCCAGTCAAACCATCTCCTATCGTCCTGAGCGTATTGGAGAGATCTATTACAACGCGATGGTGGTTAAAAATGTGCTCGCTGGTGTGAACTTTCAGCGCATTAATAATCCGGCCTATAACTCAGCTCGGGGCCCAGTAAATATCATGTCTTTTAGGATCCATGCCGAGTTTTAAAGACTTTGCAGGCTTTAACCATCATTATTATCTTTAGAATCAATAAGATAGCAATTGTCAATAATTAGACTTTTGGCTTTTGTACCCTATAATCCTTAAAACCCCCAGAAACAGCTTTGGACTGGTTCTAAATCCACATCTGGGGCTATAAAAACAGCATTTTTATTGATTTAGAGGCAGCCGCTTTTGTTGATTCTCGGCAAACACAAAACTAGCGTAGCGACACCGCTCAAAAGAGTGACTCCATTTGCAATGGCAGCCTTTGTTGTTAGCGCCTCTACTTTTTCTGTTGCAACGTTTGCTCAGTCATCTATCGATAGCGCTCCAGCAAGCGTTACCGTTCAGACTGGTGAGACTTCAATGACGGCGCCACCATCAATCGGTTCGCAACTAGGCGCTAGCTCTAAGGCCACCGAAATGTTTGCCCCAGTAACTAAAGCAAATACTCCGAAGATCTATACCAAGCCTATTTCATCTGGGCCAACAGAGATGGATTTGCGCCAGCTTTGGAATGAGCTCAAAGTGAACAATCCGCAATTATCTTCATTGCGTGAGTCTTACTTATCTGCCAAGGCAACTGTTCCACAAATTAATGCACCAGCCAATCCACAGGTTGGATTGGTGTGGTCAGGAATGCCGGTGAATTCTCCTCTTGCCTTGGGTGGGGCAAATGCACCATCACAGCAATATCCTGGAGGTATCAGTAGTAACAATGCTATTTCGATTGCGCAACCTTTTCAGTTTCCGGGCAAAAAAAGTTTAGCCGCGAATATTGCTGATACAAATGCAGAGGCCTTGTTGGCGCAGTCAGAGGCAACCTATTTGCAGCTAGGTGCACAACTTTCCAGTCTTTACTACAGCGCACTCGCCTCACAAAAGCAATTACAGGTTCTTAAAGAATCCGTTATCCGTCTAGGAATGATTAAGAATGTAGCTAAGGCCCGTTATGCAAATAATGCTGCAGCTTATGTTGAGTATCTGAATGCGCAGGTAGCGCAAAGCGCTGCTGAGGCTGATCAATTTAATGTTGACCGTCAACTTCAAGTTGCACTCAATAATATTAATACTTTAGTAGGTCGACACTCCCGTGAGAAGCTAGTGCTCCGTGGTGATGTGCGCCGTGCTATGAACGGTGTACCTACATTAGTTGAGCTTGAAGACTATGCTGAAAGTAGTCATCCCGCTTTAAAGAGCTCTGCGCTGCAATTAGATGCTGCACGTAAAGGCGTGGATCTTGCAAAGAAAGCTTATTTGCCAGACTTCCAAGTGATTGGTTCATCCTACACGCCGCGTGGCCCATTTTCCGCAAACAATGGCGCACTGTTCTACCAGTTGGAGCTGGACCTCATCATTCCTTTGTATTTCTTTACCAAGGAAAAGTACGGGGTAGAGCAGGCACAGCGCAATCAAGCGGCTGCTGAGGCAGGTAATATCTCTAATCGTCAGCAAATCGTGCTCGCTGTGAATACTGCTTATGCTGCTTATGAGCAAGCTAAGAATCAAACCCAGTTTTTGAAAGATCGCCAAGTACCACAAGCAGATGCTGCTTACAAGGTAGGATTAATTCAGTATTCCAATAACGGTCAAGGCTTTAATGATTTATTGACGGCACAGACGCAGTTGCGTAATTTAGAGGTGCAACTGGCTTTGGCGGAAGCAAATTTGATGCAATCCCAGGCAGTCTTGCTGGTTTCTGCTGGCAAAGAACCTTTTTAAGGAGTTGTTTTGAAGGACAAGTTAACCAATATCCTCAAGCGAGCTTCCGAAGAGATTCAGAAGCTAAGGGATAAATTTACTGCTCGCATCGCCGCCAATACCAATGAGATTCACCGCTCATACTGGGCGCTTCCACCAGAGACGCGTGCGCGCCTCCGCTTAGTCATAATTTGTGTTTCTATTTTGATGCTGGGTATTGTGATTGGTTTATTCGTTAACGTGAACCGTCCGGTTAAGCTCGAAAAAACAGCTAAGACTTTATCGATTGAAAACACCGGTGCAATGGAGTTAAAGCTCCCAGGTGTAGATCTCAATCCCAACATTTATATTTTCCAAGATGCCGTAAAAACTCAAGTGCCTGTTGAGTTAAGTGTTCCGGGCCGCCTAGCATTTAATGCTGAAAAATCTAAGGTACTCTCTGCTAGAGCCCCTGGAAGGGTAGAGCGTATCTATGCTTTTGATGGCGCGCCAGTTGAAGTCGGCTCTCCAGTGGTTGAGCTCTATAGTCCTGAGTTTCTCTCTGCGCAACAAGAGTATTTATTGTCCTCTAAGACCGCTAAAGTGCTTGAGGCGAACAAGACAATGAGTGATCTGTTGGGCGATGCTCAAATTACGCAACAGGCTGCTGCAAACCGGATGCGTAATCTAGGGGCGAGTGATGGAGATATTAAGACTTTAGATAAGAGTGGAAAAACCCAATATAACTTGGTGATGCGTTCACCTTTGCAGGGTCTGGTGGTAAAGCGCTCAATAGAGCCAGGATCGATCGTAAATGCTGGCGATGTTTTGGTGACTTTGGCCAACCCTAAAGAGCTATGGTTCCTAGGTAATGTGTATGAGCAGGATATTCGGAAGATTCAAAAAGGCCAGGCCATGGTGCTGCGTTCCGAGTCCTATCCTGATAAAGAATTTATTGCTAAAGCTAATTACATTGCGCCAGCAATTGATCCAGAGACACATGCTTTGCTCATACGCTGTGATGTTGAAAATACCGATGGTTTCTTACGTCCTGATATGTATGTCAGTGCAAAACTTAAGACAGGCGAGGCAGAGGCTGTTGTGGTTCCTCAGTCAGCGATTGTGAGAGTGCGCGAGATGCGTTATGTCATCATCAAAACATCTAAAGACACCTTCCGCCGTTTTTCTGTGAAAGGCTACGATCTTGATGGTAAGCGTTTCGCAGTAACTGAGGGTCTAGATCCTGGAATGTTAGTCTTAACTGATGGCGCGGTTCTATTGAACGACCGTTTTGCCAAGCAGGAGGAATAATTGAGTTTTGTAACCTCCTTCATTCGGGGAGTTTTAGATAAGCGCGTCATTATTTTATTTGCCGCTGCTGTGCTGTTGGTGCTTGGCACATTTAGCTTAAAACAATTACCGATTCAGCCATACCCAGGAGTGGCGCCGCTGACGATTCAGGCGATTTCCCAATGGCCAGGGAGAAGTACAACTGAGGTCGAGCAACAAGTCACTATTCCAGTTGAGAATGCCTTAGCTGGTATTCCGGGGGTCAAAGCGTTTCGCTCGGTATCTCTGTTTGGTTTGTCCGTTGTTACGTTGAAGTTCAATGACAATGCCGACCCCTTTAAAGTTCGCCAAATCTTCATCACCAATTTAGGCAATGTGGCGTTTCCGGCAGGGGTAAGTTCCAGTGTTAGTCCAGATTCAGATGCGACTGGTGAAATCTTGCGTTACCAGGTGACTTCTGATTACGCGTCACCTACACGTCTTAAGACCTTACAAAACTACGAAATCTATAAAGAGCTCAAGCAAACTCCAGGGGTAGCTGACGTTTCTTCCTTTGGTGGCAAAGTTCGCCAATATCAAGTCATTGTTAGCCCAGAAAGCCTTCAGTCCAAAGGGGTGACTGTGCCTCAGGTGATCGATGCACTAACGAAAGCGAATGACAACACGGGTGGTGGCATATTGCCAAGTGGCGAGCAACAGTTTGTCGTGCGCGGTGTGGGCCTACTGAAGAATATTGCTGATATCAAACAAGTAGTTGTTGCAGTTAATAAGGGCGTACCAGTTCGAATTGGCGATATTGCAACTGTTCTTATTGGTAATGCACCCCGCTTGGGCCTGTTTCAGTTCGATAGTAATCCAGACTCTGTTGAAGGGATAGTCTATCTACGTCGCGGTGAAAATGCCTCAGAAGTCTTAGCTCGCGTGCGTGAAAAAATTGACAACGTCAATAATCACATCTTGCCACCCGGTATTCAGGTGAGACCTTTTTATGACCGACAGGTGTTGCTGGACATCACTGTAGGCACTGTGAAGCACACCATGTTCTTTGGCATCACCATGGTTCTGGTATTGCTCTATGTATTTTTAGGCAACTTCCGCGCTGCGGCAGTCGTTGCCGCTGTGATTCCATTAGCGCTATGTTTCTCATTCATCATGATGTACATTTTCAATGTGCCAGCGAATTTGATCTCGTTAGGAGCAATTGACTTTGGGGTGATTGTGGACGCAGCAGTGATCATCACAGAAAACGTGATGCGTCACATGGAAGAGGGCGGCAAGCGGGTCAACCAAAGCATTATTTTGGCTACTAGCGAAGTCCAGCGTGCCATGATTTATTCCACCAGCATCATCATTGTGGCTTATTCACCATTGTTTTTAATGGGCGGTGTTGAAGGCATCATCTTTAAGCCGATGGCGTTCACCATGGGCTTTGCTTTGGTAGCCTCGATTATTCTGAGTTTGACCTTCTTGCCGGCATCGATGTCTTATGTTTTTGGTGAAAATTTCCATCATGCGCCGCCTAAATTCATTACTTGGATGCTCGAGCGTTATCGCCCTTTGCTCCGAAAGTGGATGGATCATCCTCGTCATGTGATTGCTGTATCTATTTTTATCTTAGGCGTAACTTTATTAAGCGCGACTCGGTTGGGAACGGCGTTCTTACCAACGCTCGAAGAAAACAATATTTGGTTGCGCGTGACCTTACCTAATACGGTTGATCTTGATTACTCTATTAAGGTTGCCAATCAACTGCGTGAGACTTTCTTAAAGCAGCCAGAATTAGAAAAAGTTGCCGTTCAAATTGGTCGCCCTGATGATGGTACGGACTCTACTGGGGTATTTAACCAAGAGTACGGCTTGTATCTAAAGTCTCCTGAGTCGATGCCAAAAGGCACAAGCAAGCATGTTCTATTACAACATCTGCAGGCTGAGCTTGATAAGATCCCGGGTATTAATTACAGCTTCTCTCAGTACATACAGGATAACGTGAATGAGGCCTTATCTGGAGTTAAGGGAGAAAACTCAGTCAAAATTTTTGGCTCCGATCTAGAGGTGCTTGCACAAAAAGCGCATGAAGTAGTGACGCAACTCAAAAAAGTACGCGGTATTGAGGATGAAAATACCCTCAAAGAATTGGGTCAACCTACTTTGAATATTCAGATCGATCGCGATAAGGCTGCGCGTTACGGCGTGAATGTCAGTGATATTCAAACAGTGGTTGCAAATTCGATTGGTGGTGCGCCAGTTTCAAATTTCCTAGAAGATGAAAAAACCTTTGGAATTGCCGTTCGTTTAAATGAAGCAAGCCGCAACGATATCCCCGATGTCACTAATTTATTGATCGATACACCTAATGGACAAAAAGTTCCCTTGGGTATGGTGGCTAATGTTCGTTTAAGCGATGGTCCATTCTTTATCTATCGTGAAGCAGGTAAGCGCTATATCGCTGTGATTTTTAGTGTACGTGGTCGAGACTTGGGTAGTGCTGTAGAGGATGCCAAGTATTTAGTTGAAAAGAACGTAGCTTTGCCAACGAATTACACCATTGCTTGGGACGGTCAATTTAACCAAATGAAGGCTGCACAACAAAAGCTCATGGTCATCATTCCATTGACGCTCGTTGCCATTTTCTTATTGCTTGTAACTGCCTTGGGTAATTTCCGCGATGCAGTGATTGTTTTGATCAACGTTCCATTCGCTGCTATTGGCGGCATCATTGCTTTGCATCTTGGTGGCGAGACCTTGAGTATTTCCGCTTTATTTGGATTCCTATCACTCTTTGGCATTGCGATTCAAGACGGTGTGATTTTGATCTCCTATATTAATAAAACGGTAGCTGAAGAGCATGGCGCCATGAAGGATGCGATGGTAGATGGTGCTGCATTGCGCGTTCGCCCTGTATTGATGACAGCAATGTTGGCTGGATTAGGTCTCCTACCTGCAGCTTTGTCACATTCGATCGGTTCCGAGGCACAGCGTCCCTTGGCTCTTGTGATTGTGGGCGGAATGGTAACTACTACGATTTTGACTTTACTAGTATTGCCAGTGATCTACGCAGCAATGAGAGCGCGTGGCAAACACAAACCAGGACTCGTTTAATCATGTCTAAGCAACCCCACATCCTGGTCTCTAATGACGATGGCTATTTAGCTCCTGGCCTGTTGGCTTTAGTGAATGCGGTGCGTCCCTTGGGTCGTATTACCGTGATTGCTCCTGAGCAGAACCATAGCGGTGCCTCGAATTCACTCACATTATCTAGACCATTGTCGATTCATCGCGTTGCTGGTGGCGAGCGGGATGGCTTTTTCTTTGTCAACGGCACGCCAACCGATTGTGTGCACGTTGCCATGACCGGATTTTTGGATGAGAAACCTGACCTAGTGATCTCTGGCATCAATCAAGGCGAGAACATGGGTGAAGATACGCTTTACTCTGGCACAGTTGCTGCTGCAGTTGAGGGTGTGATGTTTGGTGTTCCTGGCATTGCTTTCTCACAAATTGATCGCGGCTGGAATCGCATTGAAGATGCCGCTAAAGCAGCGCATGATGTAGTAGCCCAAATGTTGGTTTCTGCCTTGGCTCGTACTGAGGGTACAGCAACGCTACTGAACGTCAACATCCCTAATCGTCCTTATGCTGATTTATATCGCTGGCGTGTAACGCGTCTTGGCAATCGTCATCACTCTCAACCAGTGGTGGTGCAAGACAGTCCACGTGGTGAGAAGATCTACTGGATCGGCGCTGCGGGCGATGTCAAAGAGGGCTCTGAAGGCACAGACTTTCATGCGATTGCTGAAGGATGTATTTCGATTACGCCAATGCAACTCGATTTAACGCACCATGCTCGTTTAGCAGCGATGCGCGCGAATGGTTGGGATCGCGGTTGAAGGCTCCAACCGAACGCTTTGCTGCTTATCGGCAGGCCCTAGCAGCAAAAGTACATGCTGGCGGAGTAAAGCACGGTAAAACATTAGAGGCGATTGCTACTGTTCCTCGGCACGCTTTTATGGATGCTGGATTGCATGCGCAAGCCTACGAAGATACTGCGCTACCAATTGGGCATGAGCAGACTATCTCTAAGCCATCAGTAGTGGCACGCATGATTGAGTTGCTTCACAAGCCTAAACATAAACTGGGCAAAGTATTGGAGATTGGTACCGGTTGCGGTTACCAAGCGGCGGTTCTGAGTTTATTGGCAGATGAGGTTTACTCTATAGAGCGTATTCGTCCGCTGCATGACATGGCAAGAGCTAAGTTGCGCCCATTTCGGATTAATAATCTTCGTTTGATTTACGGTGACGGTATTTTAGGTTTGCCTCAGGCCGCTCCATTTGATGGGATTATTTTGGCAGCAGCTGGCTTGGGTATTCCGGATGCCTTACTTGACCAATTAGCAATTGGAGGGCGCTTAGTTGCCCCAGTCGCCAAAAATGACAAAGAGCAACAACTGGTGATGGTTGAAAGAATGAGTTCCCAGCGCTATCAAAGAACTGTACTGGACGGGGTCTTTTTTGTACCCTTACAATCAGGGGTAGTATGAGATTTATGATGAATTCACTAATTCAGAACCCAATTTGATGCCATCCACTTTATTGAAACCCCTCCTTATTGCGTTCCTATCCGCATCCTTGATGTTGATGGTTGGATGTTCTACACCTCGCACTAAGCCTGCTAGCGTGACTGATCGCAGTGTTGGCTCAAGCGAGCCTACGCCTGCCGGCTACTATCGTGTTAAAAAAGGCGACACACTCGCGCGCATTGCTTTGGACCATGGTCAGGCACCGCGTGATGTAGTTCAATGGAATAAAGCAGCTAACCCAAGCTTTAACCCAAATATCATTGAGGTTGACGACTTAATTTTAATTAAAGCGCCTGGCGGATCTAAGTCAGCACGCGTGGTTGAGAAAAAACCATCTTCTGAAAGGTCAGACTCAGTAGCTTCCACTCCAGAGCCAGTGAAAAACGAGGTAGTTGCTGAGCCAAGCATTCGTTTATCTTGGCCTGCAAAAGGTAAGGTTACTGGTGAGTTCAATGAAACCAATAAAGGGATTGATATTGCTGGTAAGGTCGGCGAGCCAGTTCTTGCCGCCTCTGATGGCAAAGTAGTCTACGCCGGTAATAGTTTGCGTGGCTATGGCAACCTGGTGATTGTTAAGCACGACAACACCTATCTCACTGCTTATGCCCACAACAGTAAGCTCTTGGTAAAAGAGGGTGATACCGTTCGTAAGGGTCAGAAGATTGCGGAGATGGGCGATACAGACGCTACTGCACCTAAACTCCATTTCGAGTTACGCGTTAACGGTAAACCGGTTAATCCAGCGCCGTACTTGCAGTAATGTTGTTGGTCTAGGGTAGGCGCCATGGCGACCGTTCTTGTGTTTGATATTGAAACCATTCCAGATATCGCTGGATTGCGTCGTCTGGAGGATTTTCCAGACTCCATGAGTGATGCCGAGGTTGCTAGCAAAGTGATGGCTGAGCGCGCAGAAAAGACCGGTAGTGAATTTCTGCCCTTGTTTCTGCAAAAGATTGTTGCCATCTCTTGTGTGATTCGTAGAACCACTAAAGAGGGCTTGCCACAAATTAAAGTGGGCACTCTAGGCACTCCGCAGGATGATGAAAAGGTCTTAATACAAGCCTTCTTTGATCTCATTGAAAAATACACCCCTCAACTCGTTTCTTGGAATGGCAGCGGCTTTGATTTACCTGTGTTGCACTATCGCGCTTTAGCGAATCATGCGCAGGCCCCTCGTTATTGGGAGATGGGTGAGAGCCAGGATTCTGATAGTCGAGAATTTAAGTGGAATAACTACATCAGTCGTTATCACATGCGCCATCTCGACATGATGGATCTGTTGGCTAAATTCAATGGTCGTGCAAATGCCCCTTTAGATGGATTGGCAAAGCTATGTGGTTTTCCAGGCAAGATGGGTATGGATGGTAGTCAAGTGTGGCCTGCGTATCAGGATGGCAAGATTAATGACATCCGCCGTTACTGCGAGACCGACGTGGTCAATACCTATCTCATGTACTGTCGTTTTCAATTGCTGCGTGGCGGTTTTTCTCACGCTGAATATCAAGAAGAAATTGATTTCGTAAAAGCTTATTTAGAAAAAGAATCTAAAGAGCCTAATGGCAGTCAGTGGCAAGAATATCTCCAAGGTTTTTCTGCGGATGCGTAGAGGAGATAAGCCAGTCAATATTGAGGTGACTGAGCCAATTAAAGTCGAAGCACTGGATTTGGATGCCCAGGGGATTGCACGCCTATCTCCCAATGAGGAGGAGGCCGCCCAAGGTCAGAGTGGTAAAGTAATCTTTATTAAAGGTGCATTGCCAACTGAGTTGGTCACTTACACCATCACCAGTAATAAAGCCCGCTTTAGCAAAGCCAAAGTACGCGACATTTTGAAACCCGCCGTGTTTAGGGCGGAACCTAAGTGCAAAGCTTTTGGTGTGTGTGGTGGCTGCACCATGCAGCATCTAGACATCAGGGCGCAAGTAGCAATGAAGCAGCGTGTACTTGAGGATGACTTACAACATATTGCTAAGGTTAGGCCGCAAGAAATTCTGCGCCCGATGGGTGGACCTACTTGGGAATATCGTCACCGAGCACGTCTAAGCGCTGTCAATCGCTCGATTAAAAAAGGTACGGTACTCATTGGCTTTCATGAGGGTAAGAGTGGCTATGTAGCTGACATGCTAGCTTGTGAAATTTTGCCCAAGCATGTGTCGGACTTATTGCCACAGATGCGCAAGTTGGTGATGGGATTATCGATCGTTGACCGTATGCCTCAGATTGAGATTGCGGTTGGTGAACCGGAAGATGTCTTCTCGGATGATCCCAAGAAATCAAAACCAGTTACTGCTTTAGTGTTTCGCAATCTCAAACCTTTAACGGCTGAAGATGAGCAACTTCTCCGACAGTTTGCTGATCAGCACCAGGTTTGGATATGGCTCCAGCCTAAAGGGATAGAGACTGTGGCACCGTTTTATCCCGAGACCGGCAAGCTTTGTTATCGGCTGCCCGAGTTTGAGATTGAGATGCCATTTAAACCTGCGGATTTCACACAGGTCAATCACATGATGAACCGTGCATTGGTGAGTAGGGCGATTCGATTGCTTGAAGTCAAGGAAACAGATCGAGTATTGGATCTCTTTTGCGGTATTGGCAACTTCACATTACCGCTTGCCAGAAAAGCAAAACAAGTTTTGGGGATCGAGGGTTTAGAGAGTTTGACTACTCGAGCTAAAGCCAATGCAGAGCATAACGGGCTCGTTGATAAAGCCAGTTTTATGCAAAGCGATTTATTTGAAGTCACAACAGAAACGATTGCATCGTGGGGCAAAGCAGAGCGCTGGTTAATGGATCCACCGCGCGAGGGTGCAATGGAGATTTGTAAGGCACTAGCAGAGTTGCATATTTCGCAAAGTGAATTATTGCCACAACGCATTGTTTACGTATCCTGTAATCCTAAAACTTTGGCGAGGGATGTAGAGATCTTGTGCCACCAGGCGGGCTACACATTAAGTAGTGCAGGCATTATTAATATGTTCCCTCACACCTCCCACGTGGAGTCTATGGCCGTATTTGATCGTTTATAGCCCCAAAAAACCCAGATTTAGTTCTATTTTCCGTAAGTATTGCCCATATTTAGTGCATTTAGCCTGATGCTGGTGCGGCACAGTAAAAACCGCGTCTTATAGAAGAGTAGATTGGATTTGTGCAGCGATCTATTGCTGCCCATTCTTTTTACCTTCGGGAGCGCGTCATGAAAGCCTCAGATAGTTTTGCTATCTTATTAATTTTGATGGCACTGTCTTACGCTATAAGCATGTTTGTAGCAGTTTAATTATTTAGCTAAACAAACAGACTAAATAGCAGCAGTAAAAAAGGCGCCCGTAGGCGCCTTATGAGAAACAACACACTAAAGTTTTAGCGTGTCTTAATCTCCCTTAATCTCGATTACCACCAACAATACCCAAGAGGGCAAGTAAATTGGTGAAGACGTTATACACATCTAAATAAATGGCCAAAGTAGCCATGATGTAATTTGTCTCGCCACCATTGATGACGCGTTGTACATCAACCAAGATGAAGGCTGAGAAGATGGCGATGGCTAACACCATCACAGTCAACATCAAAGCTGGCAATTGCAACCAGATGTTTGCCAATGAGGCAACGATGAGGAGTAACACGCCAACCATAAGCCATTTGCCCATACCAGCAAAGTCACTCTTGCTTACAGTGGCAATGGTTGCCATCGTGGCAAAGATGGCGGCGGTGCCACCAAAGGACAGCATGATGAGAGTTGCACCATTGCTATAGCTGTTGAGGGTGAAGCCAATCAAGCGGGACATCATGATGCCCATAAAGAAGGTGAAGCCCAAAAGCAAGAGAACACCAACACCGGAATCTTTATTCTTTTCAATTGCCCAGAAGAAGCCAAAAGCTACCGCCATGAAGACGATGAAGCCAATAAATGGGCTGCCGGCGAACAGATTGAGACCCATGGCCACTCCAAGCCAGGCGCCGATTACAGTTGGAACCATGGAAAGCGCCAAAAGGGCGTAAGTGTTGCGAAGTACGCGATTGCGTACCTGGACGGTGCTAATTGAGCCGGTTTGGCCAAAGCCGTAAGAGTTTAGATCACTCATATTGACTCCTTCTTTTTCATAGTGAATACAAGAGCCCATTAAGGGCTGTTAAGCTTAAGTATAGACAAAACACCCTAATTTCAAGCCCCCACAGAAAAGACCTACAAATTAAAGGCTTATGCCCTGTAAATTCAAGGGCTTAGCCCTACTGACATAGGGGTAAATACGGTCAGGCAATGTATAATTCGGGGGTCGCTGGAGTGGGGCGGCTTATTGACCTCACCTAGCAAATACCTTTGAAATCACTATTGGAGTCTTGCATGGCAATTGAACACACCCTTTCTATTATCAAACCTGATGCTGTCGCTAAAAACGTCATCGGCAAAATCTATGACCGTTTTGAATCCGCTGGTTTGAAGATCATTGCTTCCAGAATGGCGCATTTGTCACAGAATGAAGCTGAGCAGTTTTATGGCGTTCATAAAGACCGTCCTTTCTTCAAAGATTTGGTGAGCTTCATGATTTCTGGTCCTGTAATGATTCAAGTATTGCAAGGCGAAGGCGCTATTGCTAAGAATCGTGACTTGATGGGCGCGACTGATCCGAAGAAGGCAGAAAAAGGCACAATCCGTGCTGACTTTGCTGACAGCATTGATGCAAATGCCGTTCACGGTTCTGATGCTCCTGAAACAGCTGCCGTGGAAGTTGCATTCTTCTTCCCTGGCATGAATGTTTTCAATCGTTAATCAACGATTGCTAACGAACAACCTATTTAATTTATAAGTAGGCGCAGTGACCTCCCCGCGCATAAATCTCTTAGATTTTGACGCTGACCAAATGGCAGCGTATGTCGCGGGGTTGAATGAAAAGCCCTTCAGGGCAAAGCAACTCATGCAGTGGATACACCAACGCGGTGTAGCTGACATTAACGACATGAGTGATTTGGCAAAAAGCTTTAGAGCAACTTTGCTAGATAAAGCGGAAGTACTTTCCCTCCCTGTTATCAAAGATGAGCATGCCAATGACGGCACGCGCAAGTGGCTATTGGATGTGGGCGCTGGTAATGCAGTCGAGTCTGTTTTTATTCCTGAGGATGATCGGGGCACCTTGTGTATCTCTTCTCAGGCGGGCTGCGCAGTCAATTGCCGTTTTTGCTCAACTGGGCATCAAGGTTTCTCACGCAATCTGACTTCTGGCGAAATCATTGGCCAACTCTGGTTTGCCGAACATCTTTTGCGCAACGACCCTGAGGCTATTCGTAGAATTGAAAAGTTTCCAACACCAGGCTGGGAACACACAGGGCGTGTGATTTCTAATGTGGTGATGATGGGCATGGGTGAGCCCTTGCTCAACTATGACAATGTGGTTTCTGCATTGCGCTTGATGCTCGATGACAGAGCGTACGGTTTATCACGCCGTCGTGTGACAGTTTCTACATCAGGTGTAGTGCCGATGATTGATCGTCTCGCACAAGATTGCCCAGTAGCATTGGCAGTTTCATTACATGCGCCCAATGACGCATTACGCGATCAATTGGTACCACTCAATCAAAAATATCCTCTACGTGAATTGCTTGATGCGTGCGAACGTTACTTACCATTTGCACCAAGAGATTTCTTGACCTTTGAATATTGCATGCTCGATGGCGTGAATGACTCCGATATCCAGGCAAAAGAATTAGTACGCTTACTCAGAAACATTAAGTGCAAAATTAATCTCATCCCATTTAATCCTTTCCCAGAGTCTGGCCTCAAGCGCTCATCAGCTCAACGCGTCAATGCTTTTGCTGGCATCCTTTTAGATGCGGGCATGGTGGCCACTGTACGGAAGACACGCGGTGACGACATTGCGGCCGCCTGTGGTCAGTTGGCAGGGGATGTTGTGGATCGCACCCGTGTGCGTGAACGCGCTGTTCACAATGCTGAGATCGAGCTCATAGAGGTTGAGTCGGGTGAAGAGTTTGATGAAGATATCAATCTGGGACCTAACGAGCACCCCATTGAGTGGCTCAAAAAGCTGAAGTAAAAATTAAAACCCGACCCATAGATCCTCATGAGCTCTAATCAATCATTACCACCACTTCCGCTAGGCCCATCCCCTAAGCGTGCAACGCGTCAAGCAACCGTTGCCTGGAAAACCAACATCATTACGGTTGGTGGAGATGCACCAGTGCGCGTGCAGTCAATGACCAATACCGATACTGCAGATGCAGTGGGTACTGCAATTCAGGTAAAGGAATTAGCCCGCGCTGGTTCAGAGATGGTGCGTATTACTGTCAATACCCCAGAGGCGGCTGCCGCAGTTCCCTATATTCGTGAGCAGTTAGACAAGATGGATGTTTTGGTGCCGTTGATTGGCGACTTCCATTACAACGGCCATACTTTATTAAATGATTTTCCGGAGTGCGCTAAAGCGCTCTCGAAGTACCGCATCAACCCAGGCAATGTGGGTAAGGGCGCCAAGCGTGATCCACAATTTGCTCAAATGATTGAAGCTGCTTGCAAATACGACAAGCCTATTCGAATTGGTGTGAACTGGGGTAGCTTGGATCAAGAGCTTCTGGCTTCGATCATGGATAGCAATGCAGCTCTGCCAAATCCAAAAACTGCTCAAGAAGTGATGATTGAGGCTTTGATTCAGTCGGCTTTGCAGTCGGCAGAAAAAGCGGTTGAGTTTGGTATGAATCCCGATCAAATTTTGCTTTCTTGCAAAGTCAGTAATGTTCAAGATTTAGTTGCTGTGTATCGTGATCTGTCTCGTCGCTCCGACTATCCACTGCACTTGGGTTTAACTGAAGCAGGCATGGGTAGCAAAGGCATTGTTTCCTCTACTGCAGCTATGGGTATTTTGTTGCAAGAAGGAATTGGCGATACCATTCGCGTTTCATTAACGCCTGATCCAGGCGCACCTCGTGAAAATGAAGTTATCGTTGCCCAAGAAATATTACAAACCATGGGCTTGCGTAATTTCACACCGATGGTAATTGCATGCCCAGGTTGCGGAAGAACTACTAGCACTACCTTCCAAGAGTTAGCGGCGGATATCCAGTCTTATTTGCGTCAACAAATGCCTATTTGGAAGAAAACCCATCCTGGCGTAGAGAATATGAATGTCGCCGTGATGGGCTGTATTGTGAATGGCCCAGGCGAGAGTAAGCATGCCAATATTGGTATTTCATTGCCTGGAACGGGTGAAACCCCTGCGGCCCCAGTGTTTGTCGATGGAGTTAAAGTCAAAACTCTGCGTGGTGAGAAAATTGCCGAAGAGTTTCAGGTGATTGTTGACGAATACGTGAAGCAAAATTACGCAGCCAAGATTTAAATAAGTTTAAGAAAAGCAAAAGCACAACAATAATAAAAAAATGACTGATCAAAACAAAGACTCAAAAGTACAAGCAGCACAAGCCAAGGTTCAGAAGATTAATGGCGTGCGCGGTATGAATGATTTACTGCCAGCAGATGCTGCACAGTGGGCTCATCTTGAGCATGTATTACGTGATTTGACTCGTGCTTACGGCTATGAGTTTTTGCGAACACCGATTGTTGAGGCAACTGCAGTATTTCAGCGTGGTATCGGTGAGGTTACCGATATTGTTGAAAAAGAAATGTATTCCTTTGAGGATCGCTTAAACGGCGAGCAACTCACCTTACGTCCTGAAGGCACTGCTGCTTTAGTTCGCTCTGTAATTGAAAATAACTTGTTATACGAAGGGCCGAAGCGTCTTTGGTATACCGGACCAATGTTTCGTCATGAGCGCCCACAGCGTGGCCGCTATCGTCAGTTCCACCAGTTTGGTATTGAGGCCTTAGGCTTTGCCGGACCTGATATTGATGCTGAAATCATTCTCATGGGTCAGCGCTTATGGGATGAGTTAGGGCTGAAGGGCGTCCGTTTAGAAATAAATTCCCTAGGTCAGGCTCCTGAGCGTGCCGAGCACCGCGCCGCATTGGTAACTTACTTTGAGAAAAATCAATCGCAGCTAGATGAAGATTCACAACGTCGTCTCACTACCAATCCCTTGCGTATATTGGATTCTAAAAATCCAGAGATGCAAGTATTGATTGAAGGCGCACCAAAATTATTGGATTTCTTGGGCGAAGAGTCGCTAAAGCATTTCAATGCAGTGCAGGCATTAATTAAAGCAAATAACATCCCCTGCAAAATTAATCCTCGTTTAGTTCGCGGTCTTGATTACTACAACCTCACTGTATTTGAGTGGGTGACTGATGAATTAGGTGCTCAAGGCACTATTGCTGGCGGTGGACGCTATGACCCATTAATTGAGCGTATGGGTGGCAAAGCCGCGCCAGCTTGTGGTTGGGCTATGGGTATGGAGCGGGTTCTAGAGTTAATGAAGGTTTCTGGATCATTGCCAGAAGCTCAGGCTCAATGTGATATTTTTGTATTGCATCAAGGTGGCGAGACTTTGACTGCTGCCATGATCATCGCTGAGCGCTTGCGGAGCGCTGGAATCGATACCATCCTGTTCTGTCCTCCTGACGGTCAATTAGCCAGCTTTAAGTCCCAAATGAAGAAGGCTGATGCTAGTGGGGCTGCCTTTGCGGTCATTATTGGGCCTGATGAATTAGCCAAGAATGAGGCGCAACTCAAGGACTTGCGTGGTACGGGTGAGCAGAAGTCCGTGCCTCTGGATGATGTTCTGGGGGCAGCAATTGATGCCCTAGTTGGCGCCTCCGAATAGAATTAAGCTAATACACACTAATTACCTATTAAATGAGTTTGGATTGACATGCCTTTAGATTTAGAAGAACAAGAACAATTAGACCAATTCAAAGCGTTTTGGCAAAAGTACCGCAACCTGATTACTGGGGTCGTTACAGTTGCGTTGTTTGCTTATGCTGCATACAGTGGCTATCAATGGTGGCGCAATAGTCAGGCACTCGAAGCGTCTAAGCTTTATGAAACGATGGTAGGTGCCATTGCTAAAGGCGATAAAGACCAGACTCTACGCGCAACAGATGATTTACAAAAAGATTTTGGTCGTACACCTTACGCAGCAATGTCTAGTTTGATCGCTGCACGAATTGCATCAGATGCAGGCGATAGCGCAAAAGCTCTGGAGTATTTGCGTTGGGCGGCAAAAAATTCATCCAATGATGGTTATCTTGGATTAGCGAAATTACGCCTAGTAACTCTATTGATTGAGCAGGGCAGTGAAAAAGATTTTGCAGAGGCTGATCAAATTTTGAATGAGAAACCGATTGCTGGTTTTGAATCCTTATGGCTTGAGCGTCGTGGCGATTGGTATTTGGCGCAAAAGAAAAATGAGCAAGCTAAAGTAAGCTATCAAGAAGCCTGGAAAAAATTAGACCAAGCAAAAGAATTTCCTGAAGAAGCGCGTCGTCTTCTCAAGGTTAAATTAGATGCTGTTGGAGGAGTTGCTCAGTGATGACTAAAGAAATGAAGCGTTTACCGATGCGCTTAAGCACCGCCTTGGTATTGGGCGCCGCGGTAATTGCTTTGGCTGCATGCTCTGGTAGCTCCAGAGTAAGAAAACCCGCTGATTTAGTGACTGTTGCCAATCAATTTGATTTGCAGTCTGTATGGTCAACTAGCATTGGTTCATCTGAATCCTTTAATTTTCATCCTGTTGTTGCCGGCGATGCGGTGTACGCCGCTTCTCATGGCGGGAACTTAGCGAAGATTGATTTGGCAACAGGCAATAAGCTCTGGTCTGTATCTGTTCCTGAGCGTTTGTCTATTGGCCCCGGCTCTGATGGTCGCACTACTGTAGCCGTAAGCACTAAAGGCATGGTCTACGCCTATGACGATACTGGCAAGCCGATGTGGAATGTCAGCGTTGGTAGCGAAGTATTAAGTGAGCCAGTAGTAGCTGGTGGTGTTGTCGTAGTGCGTGCACTAGACAATCGCTTCATTGGGCTGGATGCGCTAACGGGCGCTAAAAAGTGGACTTATCAGCGTCAACAGGCTGCATTGTCATTGCGTGTTGGCTACGGCATGCTGGCTATTGGCAATGAAGTCATTGTTACTGGTTTCACTGGTGGGCGCTTTGGCATGATTGCTATTGCTAATGGCGGCTTAGTTTGGGAGACGCCCGTTTCTTTTCCTAAGGGCTTCTCAGAGATTGAGCGCTTGAATGATGTCACTGCTAAACCAAGTATGGAAGGCGATATCCTCTGCGCAGTCTCTTATCAAGGACGCATTGGTTGCGGGCAGGCTCGTACAGGCAACCTTTTATGGTTCAAAGACTATTCAAGTTATACCGGTACATCACAAAGCACCGACATGGTTTTCTCGGCAAACGATAAGTCTTATGTCACCGCCTTTGCAACGAAAGATGGCACTCAAGTTTGGGAAAACACGCAGCTGACATTCCGTGATGTTGGTGAGTCGCTTGCAGTGGGCAGGGTGCTGCTCATGGGTGATGCTCAAGGTTATATCCATGCATTTTCACAGGCGAATGGCGAGATGGTTGCGCGTATTCGTCACGATAGTAGTCCAATCTCGGCTGCCCCCATTGCGGTAGGTGGCCTCATCTTGGTTCAATCTCAAGGTGGAAAAATAGCGGCGTACAGTCCAAAATGAATCCAGTCATCACTATCGTCGGTCGTCCCAATGTGGGAAAGTCGACTCTCTTTAATCGCTTAACGCGTTCACGTGATGCATTGGTGGCGGACTTTTCTGGCTTAACCAGAGATCGACACTACGGCAAAGGTCGTATTGGTGAGCGTGCTTTTATTTGCGTAGACACCGGTGGTTTTGAGCCAGTAGCCAAGACCGGCATTGTTGCTGAGATGGCAAAGCAGACTAAGCAAGCCGTTGCTGAATCTGACATTGTGATTTTCTTGGTTGACGGTCGTCTCGGTATGGCGCCACAAGATCGCGTCATCGCCGATTTCTTACGTAAGACTGGCCGACCAATCATCCTCGCGGTTAATAAAACAGAAGGCATGCAGGCTGGCGTTGTCACAGCCGACTTCCATGAGCTTGGTTTAGGTGAACCGTTCCCAATTTCTTCAGCGCATGGCGATGGTGTGCGCGGCTTAATCGACGACGCATTAGATTCCCTTGGTATTGCAGAGCCAGATGAAGATGAATTGGCTAATGATCCAAATCGTCCAATGAAGATCGCCGTAGTAGGGCGCCCTAACGTTGGTAAGTCAACGTTAATTAACAAATTAATCGGTGAAGAGCGTGTCATTGCATTTGATATGCCAGGTACCACTCGTGATGCAATCGAAGTTCCGTTTGAGCGCAATGGCAAGCCTTACATCTTGGTTGACACTGCAGGTTTGCGTCGCCGTGGCAAAGTTTTTGAAGCGATTGAAAAGTTCTCTGTTGTTAAAACATTGCAAGCGATTGCTGACTGTAATGTGGTGATCTTGATGTTAGATGCTCAGCAAGATATTTCTGAGCAAGATGCGCACATCGCTGGATTTATTGTGGAAGCTGGCCGCGCTTTAGTGGTTGCAGTGAACAAGTGGGATGGCTTGGATGCGTATGTAAAAGAGCGTGCTCGATTGGAGATTGCACAAAAGCTCCGCTTCCTCGATTTTGCAAATGTGCACCCAATCTCCGCTAAAAAGGGTACAGGCCTTAAGGAACTCTTTAAGGATGTGGATTCTGCATATGCAGCAGCAATGGCAAAACTACCAACCCCACGCTTAACCCGTATTTTGCAAGAGGCAATTGAGCATCAACAGCCTAAACGCGTTGGTATGGGCCGTCCTAAATTGCGTTATGCCCACCAAGGGGGCATGAATCCTCCAATTGTGGTCATTCATGGCACATCCTTGAGTGGGGTGACGGATAGCTACAAGCGATACTTAGAAGGTCGCTTTAGGGATGTCTTTAAATTGCGCGGTACGCCTCTGCGTATTCAGATGAATACCGCTAAAAACCCCTACGTAGAAGCGGATAAGGGTAAAAAAGGCAAAAAGCATTAATTTGAGCTTAGTTTTATCCATCATTCGAAATGGGCTTGATTTTTTCGAAAATCAGCCCAATATAGAGGGCTGAGTGAGTAGTTTGCAATAAATGTTTTTTAGTAAAGGTTTGCAGTAAATTGGTATTTAATAAAAAAAGCAAGACTCCCAAAAAAAGTAATTAAGCAAAAAATAATTAAGGAGCAGTATGAGTAATAGCAACCCCAACAAAATTCAATTACTTCAGGATCCTTTCCTCAATGCTTTGCGCAAAGAGCATGTTCCTGTTTCGATCTATCTTGTAAACGGTATTAAGTTACAGGGCAATATTGAATCTTTTGATCAATATGTTGTCCTCTTGCGTAATACCGTGACACAGATGGTTTACAAACATGCAATCTCCACGATCGTTCCCGCTCGTGCGATTGATTTCCGTTTGGAAGAAGCTAGCCCTGTATAAAACTGGAGTAGATGCGGCACGCGCCGTTCTGGTTGGTGTAGATACAGGACGCGAGGATTTTGCGGATAGCATGGCTGAGCTCAGTCTTTTGGCTGACAGCGCCGGTTCTATACCTGCAGCCAGCGTTATTGCACGTAAAGGCAAGACTGACCCTGCCTTGTTTATTGGTTCGGGCAAGGCTAACGAACTCAAGAGGGTGATGGAGGAGCAAGGCGCAGAGCTTGCCATCTTTAATCACCCACTATCCCCAACTCAGCAACGTAATTTAGAACGTCACATTGGCTTTCATGTAATGGATCGCACTGGCTTGATTTTGGATATCTTTAGCCAAAGAGCGCAAAGTCATATTGGTAAGACTCAAGTTGAGCTTGCACAAGTCCGCTATCGCATGTCACGTTTAGTAAGAGCTTGGAGTCACTTGGAACGTCAACGTGGTGGAATTGGTGTTCGTGGCGGCCCTGGTGAAACGCAGATGGAGTTAGATCGCCGGATGTTGGCGACTAAAGCGAAGCGCTTGGAAAATGAGCTTGAAAAGTTGCAGCGTCAGCAAAGAACCCAAAGACGTTCCCGAAACCGTAGAGATGTGTTTTCAGTCTCCTTGGTTGGGTATACCAATGCTGGTAAATCGACCTTATTTAATGCCCTAACCAAAGCTGGGACTTATGCTGCTGACCAGTTATTTGCCACCCTGGATACCACCTCTAGAAGGGTCCATTTGGAAGGGGTTGGTTCCATTGTCGTCTCTGACACGGTTGGATTTATCCGGGATTTGCCTCACCAGTTAGTAGAGGCTTTTAGGGCTACTTTGGATGAAACCATCCATGCCGACCTGATTTTGCATGTCATTGATGCCTGTAGTCCCGTAGCTAGGGAACAAAAAGTGGAAGTTGAGGCGGTTTTGGAGGAAATTGGGGCAGATGACATCCCCCGTATAGAGGTTATGAATAAGATCGACCAGATGCCTCAAACCTTCACCCGTGGGGCTGTTTTAGAGCGGGATGGGGAGGGTATTCCGAGCCAGGTTTTCCTGTCAGCCAAGACGGGCTTGGGTCTTGATTTACTCCGTTCAGCCTTGGCCGAATGCTCCCAAATGACTGATAGAATAAGGGTCGAGCACAACCGTGCCAAGAAGCAATTGGCCCCGGATGAGTTTTTAGAGCCTTTACCCGAACGACCAGAAACTTCTGAATTTAATCCGATTGCCAAGCGAAGCTATTTTTCAAATGATGCGTAAATTTCTCGACCTGTTTTCGGTCAATGATCCAGGTTGGGGCAATAGCCACAATGCCGGTGGATCCAAAGATGCCAAAGATGGGCAGGGAAATGAACAAGCCCCAAAAGCCGATCCAGAAACCAATAAACCGGTAGAAACTCAGCCAACGAATCAGTCAGCTAAGCCAGACGGCCCACCAGACTTGGATGAGCTATGGCGCGACTTCAATGACAGAATTGCTGGCATCTTTGGCGGCAAGAAAACCCCAGGCGCAACAGGCGGTCCTACTAGTAAGCCAACGAATAAACCAAACAGCACTGATATTCCTCCACCTTCGCAACGCGGAAATGGCGGTAACGGTGGTGGCGGCATCAATACGCCTAACTTTAATTTCAGCAATCCATTTGGATCGAAAGCAAGCATTCTGGTTGCTGGGGCGCTGGTCTTCTTTGTGTGGATCTGCAGTGGCTTCTTCATTATTCAAGAAGGGCAGGCTGGCGTTATTCTGACTTTTGGTAAATACGATTACACCGCTAAGCCGGGTATTAATTGGCACATGCCTTGGCCGATTCAATCTGAGGAGACTGTCAATCTCTCAGGCGTTCGCTCGGTAGAGGTCGGTCGCCCTGTATTGATCAAGGCTACCAATCAAAAAGATTCCTCCATGCTCACAGAAGATGAAAACATCATCGATGTGCGCTTTGCTGTGCAATACCGCCTCAAGGACCCTACAGATTATTTATTTAATAATCGTGATCCTGATACTGCAGTTGTGCAAGCGGCAGAAACTGCAGTGCGTGAGATTGTTGCCCGCAGCAAAATGGATACCGTGCTGTATGAGGGGCGCGAAAAGATTGGTATTGATTTAGCCAACTCAATTCAGAAGATTTTGGATAGCTACAAAACGGGCATATATGTGACCAGTGTGACTGTGCAAAACGTTCAACCGCCTGAACAAGTTCAAGCAGCGTTTGACGATGCAGTCAAAGCGGGTCAAGACCAGGAGCGCTTGAAGAGCGAAGGCCAGGCTTACGCTAATGACATTATTCCGCGCGCCAAAGGTACGGCAGCCCGTCTTATTCAGGAGGCTGAAGGCTACAAGGCCCGTGTAGTTGCTACTGCAGAGGGTGATGCCACGCGCTTCAAGCAAATTTTGGTGGAGTACGCAAAGGCACCACAAGTAACGCGTGATCGTATGTATATCGATAGCATGCGTGAGATGTATAACAACGTGACCAAAATCTTGGTTGATACCACCAAGAGCAATAGCCTTTTATATCTTCCGCTTGATAAGATCGTTGCACAGGTGAGTGCTGAAAGTGCGCAAGCGGCAAATACACAGACAAATCAGTCTGGCACCAACACTCCAACTGGTAGCGTGACAGTTGGTGGTGCCACTGGAGTAAATGCTCCAGCCCCAACTTCCAGTGCCGCTCCTGCAACCCCAGCGTCAGCTGTGAATAACTCTCCCGATAAACGTGATGGTCTCCGTAGTCGTGATCGGGAGTCTAGATAATGAATGCCAATCGTTTAATCGCAGCAGGTATTGGCTTTATTGCGCTGATTTATGTTCTGTCTTCTAGTATTTTTGTCGTTGATCAACGTAAGTTTGCCGTGGTGTTCTCGTTTGGACAGATTGTTCGCGTGATTGAGAAGCCGGGCATACAAATGAAGTTTCCGGCGCCATTTGAAAACGTGCGTTTCTTTGATCGCCGTATTTTGACAATCGATAATCCAGAAGCAGAGCGCTTCATTACTGCTGAGAAGAAAAACTTATTAGTAGATTCTTATGTGAAGTGGCGCATTGTTGATCCACGGAAGTTTTTTATTAGCTTCAAAGGCGATGAGCGCTTAGCTCAGGACCGCTTAACCCAATTAGTTCGTTCCGCCCTGAATGAAGAGTTTACGAAACGCACTGTGCGTGAGTTAATCTCTGATCAGCGTGAAGAGGTGATGCAGGGTATTCGTAAAAAAGTGGCTGATGATGCTGCTGATATCGGTGTAGAGATTGTTGATGTGCGCTTGAAGCGTGTTGATCTCTTAGCGGAAATTAGTGATTCTGTTTATCGTCGTATGGAAGCAGAGCGTAAGCGTGTAGCTAATGAGCTCCGCTCCACTGGTGCTGCAGAGTCCGACAAGATTCGTGCGAATGCAGAGCGTCAACGCGATACGATCTTGGCAGAAGCCTATCGCGATGCCCAAAAGATTAAAGGTGCTGGCGATGCTAAAGCAACAGCACTCTATGCGGAAGCATTTGGGCGCGATCCTCAGTTTGCCCAGTTCTATCAAAGCCTAGAAGCCTATAGAAGTTCTTTCAAGGACAAGAAGGACATTATGGTGGTTGAACCGAATGGCGAGTTCTTCAAGTTCCTGCACAAAAAATAAGAAAGCGAATAGTCCTCATCATGAATCGCTGGTTACTTCCTGAAGATATTGCAGACGTTTTGCCTGCACAGGCTCGAAAAGTGGAGTCATTGCGTCGTGCCGTTTTGGATTTATATCAATCCTACGGCTATGAGTTGGTTGCGCCTCCGATTCTGGAGTTTTTGGACTCTCTGTTGACCGGAACTGGTTCTGATCTTAATCTGCAGACCTTCAAATTAGTGGATCAACTCTCTGGCCGTACTTTAGGTCTGCGTGCTGATATAACGCCGCAAGTAGCCCGCATTGATGCGCACCTCTTAAATCGTGATGGCGTTACTCGTCTTTGCTATGCCGGATCTGTTGCGCACGCTCGCACACCAGTTGGGAGCTCAGCGCGCGAAGAATTGCAGTTGGGCGCCGAGATTTATGGTTGTGCGACTTGGGAAGCTGATTTAGAGGCAATCACCTTGCTTCTCAAAACGCTATCTGTTGCAGGCTTAGAAAAGGTTTATCTCGACTTATCTCACGCGGGTATTTTGGCGGGCATCTTAGATGGCCAGAATTTGGATAAAGCAACGGTTGAAGCTTTATATAGCCTTCTGCAAAGCAAGGATCGTCCTCGCTTAAGCCAGTGGGCCACTTGCCTGCCTACGAAAGTATCCGAAGCTCTGATGGCCCTCACTGAACTCAATGGCCCATGCTCAGAAGTGTTGGCCAAAGCGAAGAGGGTATTGCCTAAACACGCAGCGATTGATGAGGCGCTGGCAGATCTTGAGCGTTTAGTTTCAGCTGCAGCGAAGTTTTCTGTCAACTTAGAGCTCAGCATTGATTTGGCGGATCTTCGTGGTTACCAATATCACAGTGGTGTGATGTTCGCAGCTTACGTAGATCAATTGCCTCAGCCCATTGCCAGAGGTGGTCGTTACGATCACGTAGGTCAGGCTTTTGGCCGTCCTCGTCCTGCAACTGGGTTCTCATTAGATCTTTTGACTCTAGCAAACTTGTCACCCATGAATGTGCGTAAGTTGGCTATCTTGGCTCCTTGGGTTGAGGATGCTGCGTTAAGCAAGGCAATCACCACTTTGAGAGGTCAGGGCGAAGTAGTGATACAGATTCCAGTAGGAGCGGTAGCTGAAGCTGCCGAGTATGAATGTGATCGAGAGCTGGTTAAGCAGGGCAGTTCTTGGGAAGTAAAAAAGAAGTAAAGCAATCAATTTGACGTTAAGTAGTTAACTTATTTTGTAATTATCTTTTTGGATTTCATTATGTCTTCAAAGCAGCAAACTAAAGGTCGTAACGTAGTTGTCATTGGCACTCAGTGGGGTGATGAAGGCAAAGGTAAGGTAGTAGATTGGTTGACTGACCATGCACAAGCAGTAGTGCGCTTTCAAGGTGGGCACAATGCGGGCCATACCTTAATCATCGGCGACAAGAAGACCATTTTGCGTTTGATTCCTTCCGGAATCATGCATAAAAACGTGATTTGCTATATCGGCAATGGCGTGGTGCTTTCACCAGAGGCGCTCTTTAAAGAGATCGGCGAGCTGGAAGCCGCTGGTTTAGATGTTCAGTCCCGTCTTAAAATTTCTGAAGCAACCACTTTAATTCTTCCGTATCACGTAGCTATTGATCATGCTCGCGAGAAGAAGCGTGGTGAGGCCAAGATTGGCACAACTGGCCGTGGCATCGGACCTGCGTATGAAGATAAAGTAGCTCGCCGTGCTTTGCGTGTGCAAGACTTGTTCTACCCAGAAAAATTTGCAGAGCAGTTGCGTGAGAACTTGGAATATCACAATTTCATGCTCACGAATTACTATGGTGCTGAGCCGGTCAGCTATGAGAAGACTTTAGCCGAAGCAATGTCTTATGCAGAGCGTCTCAAGCCCATGGTGGTAGATGTGTCCAGCGCTTTGTATGCTGCGGAGCAATCTGGTCAAAACTTGTTATTCGAAGGTGCGCAAGGCACACTACTCGATATCGATCATGGCACCTATCCCTATGTAACCTCCAGTAACTGCGTAGCAGGTAATGCTGCTGCAGGTTCAGGTGTTGGCCCTGACTCCTTGCAATACATTTTAGGTATTACGAAAGCTTACTGCACTCGCGTTGGCGCCGGCCCATTCCCAAGTGAACTATATGACCATGACAACCCTGTAAGGCAAGATCCGATTGGTGTGCGTTTGGCTGAAGTGGGTAAAGAGTTTGGTTCCGTCACTGGCCGTCCACGCCGTACTGGTTGGCTAGATGCTGCTGCATTGAAGCGCTCGATTCAGATCAACGGCCTATCTGGTCTTTGCATTACTAAGCTAGATGTCCTTGATGGCCTTGAAACCATTCGCTTATGCGTTGGGTATAGCCTTGATGGCAAGAAGTTAGATGTATTGCCACGTGGTGCAGAATCAGTTGCTCGTTGCGAGCCAATTTATGAGGATTTCTCGGGCTGGAAGGGTACAACCTTCGGCATTCGCGAGTGGGATAAGTTGCCCGCTGAAGCCCAAAAGTTTCTCCGTCGTATTGAGGAAGTGGCTGGTAAGCCGATTGCAATGGTATCTACAGGCCCAGAGCGTGATGAAACCATTCTCCTCCAGCATCCCTTCCAGGATTAATGGAAAATATTTAATCATTTATTAACCAAACCGATTTATTAACTTTTGCTTAAGAAGACATCAACATGACTGCGCGCACTACCTGCAATAGCCTCCAAGTGGCAACCCCCTTATATCGTTTTATCGAAGACAAAGTGCTTCCGGGCACTGGTATTAAGAGTGCCGATTTTTGGAAAGGCTTTGATGAAATCGTTAAAGACTTAACTCCAAAAAATGAGGCTTTGCTTGCAAAGCGTGATCGTCTGCAATTGGATTTGGACAAATGGCATAAAGCCAATCCAGGTCCAATCAAAGATATGCCTGCATATCGTCAGTATTTACAGGAAATTGGCTACATCGATGATGTACCCGCCAACATTTTGGCAACTACTCAGAATGTGGATGATGAGCTCGCACTTCAAGCTGGCCCTCAGCTTGTTGTTCCGGTGCTCAATGCGCGCTATGCTTTAAATGCTGCTAACGCCCGCTGGGGATCTTTGTATGATGCTCTATATGGGACGGACGTTATTTCAGAAGAAGATGGCGCTGGTAAAGATGGGGCATACAACCCTATTCGTGGAGCAAAAGTAGTTGCCTATGCTCGACAGTTTTTAGATCAAGCAGCCCCTTTGGCCAAGGCCTTATACGGTGATGTTGTTGCGTATATCGTTGTCGACAATAAACTTTCAGTGAAGTTAAAAGATGGCGGCACCACTGGTTTAATTGACGAGAAACAGTTTGTTGGTTACCAAGGCGAAGCTTCTGCGCCATCCTCTATTTTGTTGCGCAATCACGGTATTCATATTGATATCCAAATTGATAAGACTAAGACCATTGGCGCTTCTGATCCAGCGGGCGTGAATGATGTAGTTCTTGAGGCAGCGCTCTCAACGATTTTAGATTTAGAGGATTCGGTAGCAGTCGTTGATGGTGATGACAAAGTAGTGGCCTATGAAAACTGGTTAGGCATTCTCAAGGGTACTTTGGTTGAAGAAGTGAATAAGGGCGGCAAAACATTTACTCGTAAGCTCAATCCCGATCGTCAATATAAAGCTGGCATTGGTGCGACCAACGCAAAAGATGGCATTGTGACGCTGCATGGTCGTTCACTCTTGTTTCTGCGTAACGTTGGCCACTTGATGACTAATCCGGCCATCATTACTGGTGAAGGGAAGGAAATCTTTGAGGGTATCTTAGATGCAGTAGTAACCGTATTGATTGCTTTATACGACATTAATCGCCCAGCGACTCAGACTATTGGCAATACACGTAAAGGCTCTGTGTATATAGTTAAGCCCAAAATGCACAGCGCAGAAGAAGTGGCGTTTGCTAGTGAGCTCTTCGGTCGTGTTGAGAAACTGCTTGGTTTGCCTGAGAACACTGTTAAGTTGGGCATCATGGATGAAGAGCGTCGCATGAGCGTCAACATCAAAGCGGCCATTGCTGCAGCTGGTGCTCGCGTTGCGTTTATTAATACTGGATTCTTGGATCGTACCGGTGATGAAATGCATACCGGCATGCATGGTGGCGCAATGGTTCGCAAAGGCAGGATGAAGATTGCTAAATGGTTTGGAGCGTATGAGCGCCGTAACGTATTGGCAGGTTTAGATTGTGGTCTGCGTGGCCGTGCACAGATTGGTAAGGGCATGTGGCCTGCACCAGATCTCATGAAGGAAATGGTAGAGCAAAAAGGCGCACACCCTTTAGCTGGGGCGAATACCGCTTGGGTGCCATCGCCTACCGCTGCTACTTTGCATGCAATCCATTATCACCAGGTTGATGTTGCTAAGATCCAAGCGGATATGGAAATACTAGATACTGCCGCCGAATATGATGCCTTAACCGATGATCTCTTGACTGTTCCAATTGCACTATATCCTGATTGGACTAAAGAGGAGATTCGCGAATCTCTTAATAATAATTGCCAAGGTATTTTGGGTTATGTGGTGCGCTGGATTGACCAGGGCGTTGGTTGCTCTAAGGTGCCTGATATCTATAACGTAGGTTTGATGGAAGATCGCGCAACATTGCGTATTTCTAGTCAGCATATTGCGAACTGGTTGTTGCACAAATACGTAACTAAAGCAGAAGTAGAAGAGGCTCTACAAAGAATGGCCACAATTGTTGATGCACAAAACTCTGGCGATCCTCTCTACAAGCCGATGATGCCTAACTACCAAGATTCTTATGCTTTTAAAGCAGCTAGCGATTTGATTTTCAAAGGTCTTGAGCAGCCTAACGGCTACACAGAGCCTTTGTTGCACGCATGGCGCTTAGAGGTAAAGAAGGCACACGCTAAGTAATTTAGCCGACGCTTTAAGTAAGAATGGATTTGCCCATAAAGCAAATCCATTTTTTATTGGGCACAGTCAAATGTTTGGATTCCTAAACCCCTTCTCTAAATCGTCCCAGTTTCCATTTCAATTAAATGATGGCGGCAGGGAGGCGGCTGGCTTTAAAGGCGGCGCAGGAGATTGCGTTGTGAGATCAATTGCAATTGCTGCAAGCCTACCTTATATGCAGGTCTACGAAGATTTAAGACTGGCAAATGAGAGTTACGCCCAACTCAAAAATGATCGTCTTGCTAAAAGGCTCAATGCAAAAGGCGCATCACCCAGAAATGGTAATCACCGGAATGTATTTCATGATTACATTTTGGGTTTGGGTTTTGAATGGGTGCCCACCATGAAAGTAGGGGCGGGCTGTCGGGTTCATTTACGCCCCGAGGAACTTCCCAAGGCGGTACTGATTGCTAAAGTTTCCAAGCATCTCACTGCAATTATTGATGGCGTGATTCACGATACACACGACCCATCCAGAGGTGGAAATCGCTGTGTCTATGGTTACTATATTAAGAGCTAGTGGGATCGCCCTGATGGTGTTTTAGATTCCAGGCAGCCTTATATGAGTTAGTCATTCCAATCATGCCCGAAGTGGTCCAGGCAATGGAGAACAATCCCGAGAAGGAAATAAAGAAGGCTAGACTTTTCCAGCCCATTGGTAGGATGTCTGGAACAAATCCTACTGTGGTGTAGCAACTTCCCGCAAACATGAGAGCCTGTATGCCATCGTCAATTAATCCTATCTGCGTAATGTAAACCGCCCAGATAACAATCTCTATCAGATGAATAATGGCAATGAAGAGAAATGATAGGTAGAAATGAAAAAATACCCAGTCATATTGTTTTTTCTTGAGGTTTTGATTGGTAAATTTCTCAAAACGCATGATGACAAAATTAATGCCACTGCCATGAAAAAATAGAATAATGATCAGGCCCGCTATTCCAAATAAAGTATCCCTAACTAGAGGGAGAAGAGGAATCCCCACCAGGGTTGATTGAGTTATAGCGTCAGGGGTGATTAGCATAAATTTATTGAGATATTAATCAAGTTCAGATCAGCAAATATTCTTACCAGGGTTGATAATGGTATATCAAATAACCCAAGTAAAGTATCCCTTGAATAACGCCCTCCACACAGCTGAAATGAAGAAGCAAGAACGCTTCTTTTTATTTTCATTGGCGGGTATTCAGTTCACCCACATCCTGGATTTCATGATCATGATGCCATTGGGCCCTGATTTCATTCGGGAGCTCAATATCAATACGCATCAATTTGGTCTGCTGCTGTCTTCTTACACTTTTGCCGCTGCGATCGCAGGTGTATTTACCACCTATTACATTGATCGATTTGAGCGGAGGCAGTTGCTTCTGCGTTTGTATGTTTGCTTCATTATTGCAACGATAGCTTGTGGGTTTGCTCCAAACTATCACATGCTATTTATCGCCCGTGCATGCGCAGGTGCCTTTGGAGGCATTCTAGGATCTTTGGTACAGACGATTGTGGCTGATAGCATTCCTTTTGAGCGCAGAGGCAAGGCACTGGGTACCGTCATGGCTGCTTTCTCAGTTTCAACCGTTGCAGGCGTGCCTTTGAGTTTGTTCTTGGCCAACCACATTAGCTTTTTAGGCTGGCGCGCTCCGTTTATGTTTATTGGACTCATCTCCATATTGATTCTATTGATTGGATATCGCTATATCCCTAAAATTTCTGGACATTTGCATCACGTCCAGGAGGGTAGTCGCTTCAAGCAAATCTACGAAGTCTTTGTTGCCCATCGTCATTTACGCGCCTTTCTGTTTGTGGGGCTAATTATGCTGACTGGATTTACTGTCATTCCTTATATTGCCCTCTATCTCACCGCTAACGTTGGGATCGAAAATTCCTACATTTCCCTGATCTATCTTTGTGGTGGTTTGGCGACTTTGATGAGCTCTAGATTTATTGGACACATCGCGGATAAATATGGCAAGGTCAAAGTATTTCGCATACTAGCGATCATTAGTTTGATACCGATCCTAGTAACAACCAATTTAATACCGGTTCCTTTATGGGTGGTACTTGTTAATCAGACCGCCTTCTTTGTCTTGATTTCTGGCCGAATGATTCCGGCCATGGCTATTGTGAGCCAAATGGTAGAGCCCAAAATTCGGGGAACCTTTATGAGCTTAATTGGCTCAGTTCAGATGTTAGCTTCCGGCATAGCATCAGTAGTAGCAGGCCTGGTGGTCACAATTACAACTAATGGCAGGATGGAGCATTACAACCTAGTTGGTTATGGGGCTGCCGTTTGTGGCTTGCTCACTTTTTGGGTTGTGGGATATATTCATTCGGATACGAAAAAAGCGTAAGAACTAAAGAACTAAAGAACATAAGGAGACCTCATGATTGAATTTAAAAGACCCGATGGACAGAAGGTAAAGGGTTACTTGGCTGAGCCAGTGGATAAATCAACTGCTCCTGGCGTGGTCGTTATTCAGGAGTGGTGGGGTCTTGATGATGAGGTGAAGGCGGTTGCTGATCGTCTTGCTAAAGCAGGGTATCGCGCATTAGTTCCGGATTTATATCGTGGCAAGTTGGCGATTGAAGCTAATGAAGCTGAGCATTTAATGGGTGACCTGAACTTTGGTGATGCGGCTGGTCAAGATATTCGAGGCGCAGTTCAGTACTTAAAAGCTACTGGTAGCGCAAAGGTAGCAGTAACCGGATTTTGTATGGGTGGTGCGCTGACCATTTTGGCTGCTTGCAATGTGCCGGAGCTCGATGCCTCTATAGTTTGGTACGGCAATCCTCCTTTGGAATATGTTAATGCGGATGCCATTAGCAAGCCGATGTTAGGCCACTGGGCTATGCATGATGAGTTCTTCCCAATTGCTGGTGTTGACCAGTTAGAGCAAAAGCTAAAACAAGCAGGCGTGGATTATGAATTTCACCGCTACGATACAAAGCATGCCTTTGCAAACCCTAAATCGGATGCACGCGGTTTGGCTCCGCTAAAGTACAACGCTGAAGCAGCGAAGCTGGCCTGGGAGCGTACGCTCAATTTTCTACAAAAAAATATTAATAGCTAGGTCTTATGAATACTCCTTCCAAAGAAAGCCTATTCTTTAATTGGATATACAGAAGAAGTAATATCCAAATTCTGATATTGCTGATTATCTTTTTTGTTACTTTGCTCGATGTGATGCCGCGTGCTTTGCAACACATCCCGATCTTTGCGCCTACACAAGATAGCACTCGATTAGGTTTGGGTCTTTTTGGATCCATCATCACACTTAGTGGTCTCTTGATTGGTTTTTTGCTCAATCAAGCCCAAAGCAATTTTCGTGAAGTGCAAACTCTAGTATCACAAGAGGCTGGACGTATTAATAACTTAGATCGTTTACTCACGCGATTTGGTGATCCATCTATAGCGCCTATTCGTGTTGAGCTATTTGAATATATGAACTCCATTGTGAATGACGAGTGGGCTCTATTGCAAAAGGGTGAAGGTAGCACTAAGACGCACATGTTGTGGCGCGGAATTTCTAGAAAACTCATGTCAATCGAACCCCAAACCAATCGTCAAACGGCAATGTATACCGATATCATCAAAAAATCTGAAGAGGTTGCTGAGAGCAGGGAGGCTCGTATCGAACGTGCCAATATCCGTTTACCGGGCTTATTTTGGATAGTCATTTTGATCTGTATGTTTGCCTTGATGGGCATTAATACTCTCTTTTTGCCTTCAGATTCATTCTTCTTGGGACTGAAGATTTTGCCTATTACCATGGGTGCGCTGATATCTTTGTTGGTGATAACCGATCAGCCGTTTAAGGGTCAGAATTCAGTACAGCCCGACTCTTTCTATAAAATTATCGAATCTATTAAAACTCGTAAAGAGTAATATTTTCCTGAATCACTATGCACTTATTTTCTGAAAATCTCGCCGTAGAAATTTCTTCTTATTACCGTAATTTAGCATTGGGGCATGGAGTTGTTCCAAAGGTGTTTACTTTGGTAAATAGCGAGGGAGATCAATACCTATTCTTTATTGATGATCTTCCCATGAAGAGTGACGATGAGCAGAATCAATTTCTTGCATACATCGTGCAAGCACATGAAGCCGTTTGCTACGCCCGCGGGACCTTGGTCATTGTTGAAAAAAATCAACAGTTTATTGAGTTTGCAGTCATTGATCGGGATGATGCGGAGGCGATTGTCTGCTCAGCCCAGCTCACTAGGGATATAGACGATAAGCCGATATCCTTGGGTGAGTTTGATAAGACCTTGGTGAAGAAGGGTTCCATCATCTTTGGTGGCCTTTTTGAGCCGATTCAGCTATCAGAAGACAAGACCGAAGATTTTGAAAGTCTATGGGTGGAGATGAAATCTAAAATTTTGCACCGCTCAATGGGGCTTTAATTTCTTCCTCAGAAATTGACGAGAAGTTGCTTCAATTACGAAAGATCCGATTAGGGCGATCACTAGAGCAATTGCACTATTGGGCGCAGTCTCGATCACATTGATAAATAGGGTAGTAAACAAACTCAGGTTAATGACGATTGCGGCACAGAGTGGCCATAGTTTTGCGCCAGTTTGTTTGCGTACTCGAATGTGTCCGTAAGTAATGGCGGCATACACCAACAAAAAGGCAAGACTCGCCATTTTGCCCACAACATCTAGCGGAAATGCCAAGACCAAAGCAATCACTAAAAATGCGGATACGGTTAGAGCTCTGAACTCTGTTTTTAAGACCGAGTCCCCTAATGCCTTAGAAACAGAATTTTTGTGTGCCATATCAGCTGCAATATTGGATGCGGCAAAAATAGTGGCGTTAAGTGCAGCAGCGCAGGCCAAAAGGGCAGAGGCACCAATCACAACAAACCCTACTTTCCCGGATACGATTTGAGCTGCATCGGCCAATACGTGACCGTTGTAGATTGCCATTTGAGCGGGCGAAAGTAGCACTATTACTGCGGTACTAACTAGTACATAAGCAGTCGTTACTAAAATCAGTGCCGAGAACATGGCAAGAGGCAGCTCTTTTTGCGGTTCTCGCATGGCATTGGAAGAGTTAGTCACAACCCCAAAGCCTTGGTAGTTGATGTACAAGATACCGGTAGCAATCGCAATGCCATTGAGAGACCAGCCAGAAAAGTGAAACGCACCAATATTGGCCACATGAATGCCTTCAACAGAAAATAGAAGTAGGGCAAGTGTGACAAAGCCAATCGCTAGCATTTCTGCCTTGCCAACAATGTTGGTGCCCAATAAGTTAATGCCGGTACAAAGAATGACAATAACGGCGCCAACTATTTTTACTTCTAGTGAAGTTAGATTTCCGCCCAGTAAAGTGTTTGCGTATTCAGAGAACCCAGCAGCGTAAAGAGCGGCTGCAATCAGATAGGCAATGTATTGGAATATATTCAGGCCGCCAGAAATGACCCCAGGTCCAAAGCTCATCACCGTGAATGTGGCGGCGCCTCCGCTGCTGGGAAAAGTAGCGCCTAATTTAGCGTAAGAGTAGACAGAAAATGAGGCAGCTAAAGCCCCGAGTAAAAAGGCTAGGGGAATATGTGAGCCCGCATGAGCACTAGCAGTACCCAAAAGAGAAAACAACCCAGCACCCATCATTCCTCCGATGCCCAGGGCGGTGGCCGAAAAGAGGCTAATGCCTGCAGTTTTTTTGCTCTCTTTTTTGAGGAGAGTGGAGTCTATTTGTTCAGTCAATGTGTAAGCGAATGGGAATGGAAGTGGGTTAGGTGCTTCATCTTAAAGCTAATTTAAAGTCAATAATGACTTTGGGCTCCATCTACCCTAATTAAAATGGAATAGAATATTTCTATGGTGAAAAATATTCCCAAAAGCACCTATTCTATTGAGCCTGATAAGCCTGCTTCCTCTGAGGAAGGCCCTCATAATGCCGCGTCAGTGAAGGAGGATGAGATCAATGGCGCAAGAAAATCGACACTTTCTAAGCGTGAGATCATGGAGCAGTTATCTCGTGATAGATTTCCTTGGGAAGAGTAAATCTCAGGAAACTTGTAGATACACTATTAATTGCTTAATGGATAAATTGTGACAATTTCTCAGGCTGAAAAGCAAGTGCGCATTGATTTAGCATCCGCTTATCAACTCGCTGCATTTAAAGGGTGGGATGATGGTATTTATACCCATATCTCAGTTTGTGTACCAGGTGAAGCAGATGCATATTTAATAAATCAATTTGGCTTACGCTTTGATGAGGTCACTCCTGAAAATCTTGTCAAAGTAAATCTTCAAGGCGGGATCCTCTCAGGTGTAGGGCCTGTAAACAAATCGGGTTTTGCCATTCATGGAGCGGTACATATGGCAAGGTCTGATGCATTTTGTGTCATGCATTTACACATAGACTCCGTTATTGCAGTATCTGCGCAAAAGCAGGGCTTACTCCCAATCTCACAACACGCTTTGCGCTTTTATGGCGATATTACAAGCCATCCTTATCAGGGCTTAGCGTTTTCTGCTAAGGAGCAGGGGCAACTGATTGCTACCTTTGGAGATAAAAAGGCTGTGTTACTACAAAATCATGGCGGTATTGTCTGCGGATCGAGCATTCAGCAGGCATTTTATCTAATGGACATACTAGATAAGGCTTGCAAGATACAGTTACTAGCCGATTCGATGGAGAATGTCATCATCCCGGCGCCTGAAATCTGTCAGTTAACGTATAAGCAGTTATGTTGCGATGGCGATACTGAAGGTCAGTTTGAATGGCCAGCCTATCTAGGTTTATTGAATACAAAGTAAAGCACAAAGCTAAATACAAACCAAGGAGATTACTGATGCCATTAATTCAAATTCAGCTATTTGAAGGTCGTAGTGAGGATGTGAAGCGTGAATACGCTCAAGCAATTACCGAGGCAGCGGTCAAAATTATGGGTTGCTCTGCAGAATCTGTTGACGTTATTTATCAGGACGTTAAGAAATCCGATTGGGCTACGGCAGGTAAGTTGTGGAGCGATTAGACCCCTGAAGTAGTCAAGGATCCCCTAAAGATACTGCTAAGAGGGTTATTCCTTGCCGGAATATGAGATATTAAATCTATTCACTTCTCAGATTTATTCTCTTTGTGGATGATCCTGATATCAACATTTTTTGTTCTTATGGGGGTCTATATGAAAATCTGTGTAATAGGTGGTGGCGGAGCAATAGGTGGTTATCTTGCTACAAAGTTGGCTAGAGCTGGTAATCAGGTCACTATTGTCGCTAGAGGAGAAACTCTCGAGGCTATACAAAAAAATGGACTAACCCTTTACATGGAGGGGGAGATACAACCCCTCGTTGCTAGGGTCAAAGCGGTTTCAAAAATTACTGATGTTGAAACGCCAGATGTGGTGATGCTGGCAGTGAAAGCCCATCAAGTAGAGCCCGTTATCGATGACCTGGCTAAAATCATGGGTCCGAATACCGTTCTAATCCCATTACAAAATGGAATTCCATGGTGGTATTTCCAAAAGCTATCTGGTAGATACCAGGATCATCCCGTTGAAACAGTAGATGCGGGTGGCGCGATTATGAAAAAAATTAATCCAAACAACATTCTTGGATGCGTTGTCTATCCAGCTACTTACACTGAGTCACCTGGGGTTATTCGTCATGTAGAGGGCAATCGCTTTCCGCTTGGTGAGATTGATGGCACGGTGTCTGAACGTGTGAAAGTCATCTCGCAAATGATGACTGACGCTGGATTTAAATCACCAATATTGGAAGATATACGGGGTGAGATTTGGTTGAAGTTATGGGGCAATATGACATTCAATCCAATTAGCGCTCTTACTCATGAACATTTAGAAGGAATCTGTCAATATCCATTAACCAATGATTTAGCACGCAATATGATGGCCGAAGCACAAAGATTGGCTGAAAAATTAGGTATAGTCTTCAGGGTAGACATTGATCGTCGTATAGCCGGAGCTGAAAAAGTGGGTAAGCATAAAACGTCTATGCTGCAGGACTTAGAGGCTGGCAATAGTTTGGAAATTGACGCTCTTTTGGGTTCGGTGATTGAACTAGGGCGGATTACTGAAACTCCCACACCTTGCCTCAGTACTGTATTTGCTTTGACTAAATTACTGAATACCAAAGTTCAATCATCTCAAGGGCGTTTGAGTTTACCTATGGCTGCTTGAGCTTTAAATATCGAAGTCATGAAGTACCTATGTAATGATTTACCCCATCCTTTGCGGTGGGGTTTTTTATTCCGCTTTACCAGCCTCAATACCTTTCCACCATTCGCCTTTAAATTGACTCTGTAGCCAATCAATACATTGACTCACTTTAGTCGGCACATGTTTTGGCGATGAAAAAACCGCATGAATTTCTTGAGCGGGGAGAGACCAATCTTGCATCACGGGCTCAAGAACCTCGTCTTTGACTGATTGGTAAGCTACATACCAGGGAACTGCTGCTAAACCCATGCCAACCCTTGCAGCAGCCAAAATGGAAGATAGATTATTCGAGGTGAATGGACCTTTGACTTCAATAATTTCGCTTTGATTGTTTTTGTTGGTAAAGCTCCAGCGATGATCGCCTTGGGTGGTGGTGTAAATCAGTGCTTGATGGTTGCGAACATCTTCAGGTTTCTTTGGGGCGGGATGATCTTTAAGGTATTTAGGATTGGCTACTAAGACCCAGGGATTTAAGCCTAGAAAGCGGGAGCCAAGAGAGGAATCTGGAAGACGCCGCATCCGGATAGCCAGATCCACTCCTTGTTCAATTAGGTTGATGTAGCGGTCATCCATATCCAGGTTGACCTCTAGCTCAGGGTGGTGTGACATAAACTCCAAAATAGAATGCATGAGGACACGTCGTCCAAAGGCCACAGAGGAGCTGATCGTGAGCTTACCTCGCACCTTCGATTGCATCAGCGATGCCAAGTCATCCGCTTCTTCAATTTCTCGGGCAATCCCTTTGCATTTCTCGTAATAAATTTTGCCGATTTCGGTGGGGGTGACCCCTCTTGTGCTGCGGTGCAATAAAAGGGCGCCTAAGCGTTTTTCCATGCTGGCAACAAATTTGGTTGCTGTAGGCTGAGTAATGCCTAAATCCTCTGCGGCCTTGCTAAAAGAGCCTGTTTCAACAACTCGAATAAAGAGCGATATGCCTTGTACGCGATCCATGTTCAATTTTTTAGTGGCTGATAGGCACTTTTTACACTATTCCACTACGGAATACTAGATATAGATTTGCTGAGGTTCTCAAGTCGGTCAAATTTGAAGATCATTCACTCATTGCAAATATAGGAGATAAATCATGGCAAAGATGAAAGCCGCAATGGCAGCAGTTTTGGTAATGGAAAAAGAGGGTGTTACCCAAGCTTTTGGTGTACCAGGCGCTGCTATTAACCCTTTGTACGCTCAGATGAGAGAGCGTCAGTCTATTGCTCATGTATTAGCAAGACACGTTGAAGGTGCATCTCACATGGCTGAGGGCTATACCCGCGCTGCACCAGGCAATATTGGTGTTTGTATTGGCACATCAGGCCCTGGCGGTACCGATATGATTACAGGCTTGTACTCTGCGCAAGCCGACAGTATTCCTATTTTATGCATTACTGGTCAAGCGCCACGTGCGAAATTGCATAAAGAAGATTTTCAAGCGGTTGATATTGCTTCAATTGCTAAGCCATTAACAAAAATGGCAGTCACTGTATTAGAGCCTGCATTGGTTCCACGCGTATTTCAGCAGGCATTTCATTTGATGCGCTCTGGCCGTCCAGGTCCTGTATTGATTGATTTGCCAATAGACGTACAAATGGCTGAAATCGAGTTTGATATTGATACTTATGAATCTTTGCCAGCCTATAAGCCTGCGGCTACTCGTAATCAAATTGAAAAAGCATTAGAAATGCTCAATGCTTCTGAGAAGCCATTGATTGTTGCTGGCGGCGGTGTTATCAATGCAGATGCCTCTGACTTGTTAGTACAGTTTGCTGAAATTACCGGCATTCCAGTGATTCCCACTCTCATGGGTTGGGGCTCCATTCCAGATAGTCATCCATTGATGGCGGGTATGGTTGGATTGCAGACTTCACATCGCTATGGCAATGCCACGATGCTTGCAAGTGACTTTGTATTGGGTATTGGTAATCGCTGGGCGAATCGCCATACAGGCTCTACAGAGGTTTATTGCAAGGGACGTAAGTTCGTTCACGTAGATATTGAGCCTACTCAAATTGGCCGTATCTTCACTCCAGACCTTGGCATTGTTTCTGATGCAAAACTGGCCTTAGAGATGTTTGTTGAAGTAGCAAGCGCAATGAAAAAGGCAGGCAAACTCAAAGATAGAAGCAACTGGTCTTCTGAGTGCTTGGATAGAAAAAATTCAATTGACTATCAGCGTAAGACTAACTTTAGCGACTCACCGATGAAGCCGCAGCGTGTTTACCAGGAAATGGTTCAGACATTTGGTGAAGACGTGACATACGTAAGTACTATCGGCTTATCTCAAATTGCAGGAGCACAATTCTTAAAGGTATTTAAACCACGTCATTGGATTAATTGTGGTCAAGCAGGCCCCTTGGGCTGGACAGTTCCTGCTGCTTTGGGTGTGCGTGCTGCTGATCCATCAAGAAAGATTGTTGCCTTATCTGGCGACTATGACTTTCAGTTCATGATTGAGGAATTGGCTGTTGGTGCTCAATTTAAGTTGCCGTTTATTCAGATCTTGGTCAATAACAGCTATTTGGGATTAATCCGCCAAGCCCAACGTGGCTTTGAAATGGACTATTGCGTTCAATTGGCCTTTGACAACGTGAACATCCCAGAAAGTGCTGGAATTTTGAAAGGTTATGGTGTTGATCACGTAAAAGTAGTTGAGGGCTTGGGTTGTAAGGCGATTCGTGTAGAGCGCGAAGAGCAATTGGCTCCGGCAATCGCACAAGCGGAAGCTTGGATTGCTGAATTCAAAGTACCTGTCGTGGTTGAGGTGATTCTTGAGCGTGTGACGAATATCGCTATGGGCACTGAAATCGATAATATCAATGAGTTTGAGCCTTTAGCGCAATCTATTGAAGATGCGCCTACAGCTGTTCTTCAGGCATAAGAATCAATCACTTTTATAACAGGAATTATTTATGCCACGTTTTGCCGCAAATTTAACTATGCTATTTACCGAAGATCCGTTTTTGAATCGATTTGCCCTTGCGCGAATTGGTGGATTTAAGGCGGTAGAGTTTTTGTTTCCATACCCATATTCAAAAGAAGAAATCAAAACGAACCTTGATGCCTATGCACTGAAGTTGGTGTTGCATAATCTGCCTGCAGGAGATTGGGATGCGGGTGAGCGTGGTATTGCTTGTCATCCAGATCGTGTTGAAGAGTTCCGCTCTGGCGTTGCCAAGGCAATAGAATATGCCACCTACCTCAATGTAGGCCAGCTCAATTGTTTGGCTGGTAAAGTGCCAGCGGGAGTCGATAGCAAGCTAGTACATGAAACCTTTGTCAGTAATCTGAGATATGCTGCCGAGCAATTAAAAAAAGCCAATATCAAATTGCTCATTGAGCCAATCAATACTTTTGATATCCCTGGATTTTATTTATCCAAGACCCAGCAAGCAATTGACATCATGGATGAGGTTGGTTCGGATAATTTGTATTTGCAATATGACATCTACCATGCGCAGCGCATGGAAGGTGAAATTGCTAACACGATGCAAAAACACTTATCCCGTATAGCGCATATCCAGTTAGCCGATAATCCAGGACGTAATGAGCCGGGTACTGGCGAGATCAACTATGAGTATTTGTTTGGTTTGTTAGACCAGATTGGTTACAAGGGTTGGATTGGTTGTGAATACAAACCACTAAAAAATACAGCTGCTGGTCTAGGATGGATGCATCGTTATGAGCATTCGTATCAAGAGAGCGCTTACGCTTAAATAACTATAAATAAAAATTAGCAGGAATCAAAAAATGAGCAAACTCAAGTTAGGCTTTGTTGGCCTTGGCATCATGGGTGCCCCAATGGCGGGTCATTTGGTTAATGCTGGTCATGAGGTATTTATTAATACCCGCACTAAAGTGCCAGATAGCTTAGCTTCTACAGCAGCTATTGCCTGTGCTTCTCCCCAAGAAGTCGCTAGCAAAGCGGACATGATCTTTGTTATGGTGCCTGATACCCCGGATGTGGAAAAAGTCCTGTTTGGGGACAAAGGCATTGCTGCTGGACTATCTAAGGGCAAAGTCGTGATTGATATGAGTTCTATATCTCCGATCGCCACTAAAGAATTTGCCCAAAAGATCAATGCCCTAGGCTGTGATTACTTAGATGCCCCAGTATCGGGTGGTGAGTTGGGTGCTAAAAATGCCACCTTGTCCATCATGGTCGGTGGGGATGACAAGGTCTTTGAGAAGGTCAAACCTGTTTTTGAGCTGATGGGTAAAAACATTAATCTAGTCGGTGGCAATGGTGATGGTCAAACCGCTAAAGTAGCCAACCAAATTATTGTGGCCTTAAATATTGAAGCCGTTGCTGAGGCGCTCCTCTTTGCAGCCAAAGCCGGGGCCGATCCCGCTAAGGTACGCCAAGCCTTAATGGGTGGCTTTGCCAGCTCGAAGATCCTAGAAGTGCATGGTGAGCGCATGGTCAAAAGAACCTTTGATCCTGGATTTCGGATTGAACTGCATCAAAAAGACTTAAACCTAGCTTTAAATAGCGCTAGAGCCTTAGGCGTTTCTTTACCGAATACCGCAACAGCGCAAGAGCTCTTTAACTCCTGCTCAGCCCATGGCGGTAAAGCGTGGGACCACTCAGCCATGGTCAGGGCATTAGAGAAGTTGGCGAACTTTGAAATTGGGCAAAAGGCTTAAGGGCTATTGCGTAACAATAAAAAGGCCCAGCAGCTATATTTGTCTGGGGTGGTTTTGTAGACAAAGGCTAGCTAACTCCATAGCAGCCTTATAGTATCGAGCGCAGAGCGTCATCAATCCCTGTTAAATCTTGTTTGGTGCCCAGGAAGGGTACGTGACACTTCCCAAGTAGCCATATAAATCAAGAGTTTAACAGCCATTTCTCTACGGAATTTATGTAGTTTTATGTAGAGGTTGGCATGCTATTAATTTCCACGCAGAATATCACTGTGAAACTCAAATACTACTTTAACAACAACGGGCAGCACTACTTCCAGCGCTCTATCCCTAGGGCGCTGCAGCGCTTTTACGGTCATAAGAAGATCGTGCGCCACAAGCTGCCATCTATTCACTCGCAAATGCTTTTGGAGATGAATCGACTGGCGCATCACTACGACCAGCACTTTAAGGCGCTCAAGAGCGGCCAGGGCGGTACGCCATCCCAAATTCAAGAGCAGGCGGTTGCACTCCTTGCCAGCCATGGCGTACTACCGGGCGCGGCAAACACGCCAGCTAGGGTGCCGGAGGGAATGTATGAATACCCGCACCTAGACTACATTGAGGATTACCTGCGCGATAAGAAGCAGGCGGGAACCATGACCAAGGTCGACGAACTCGCCCAGCTGCTGCTTAGCAAGCCCATGCCGATCCTCCTGTCTCAGGCGACCGACGTCTACTTTGAGAATCACGAGCACGGCACATCAGAAAAGTTCAAGAAGAACACCCTCAAGCGCTGGAAGAATATCTACGATGTCACCGGTGGAGACATTGCGCTAGCTGATGTGACCCGAGAGATGGCGCGTCGCTACATCAAGCACCGACTAACTACCGTCAAGACGACGACCGTTGAGCGTGAGCTAAAGACTATACGCGCTGTCATTAACAGCGTGATTAAGGAGAAGTCGTTAAATCTTAGTAATGAGTTTGAGCGCCTCACCATCCCGAAAAAGGGCAAGGACAGCGTAGCCCGTAAACCCTTTAGCCAAGACGAATATCGCAAGCTCATCGCTAGCTGTATTAGCAAGGGTGACGAGATTAGAGTCTTGATTCTGGTCTGCTGCTTGACGGGCGTTCGGCCCGCCGAGGCTGCTGGCTTGCGTCGTGAAGACCTTTACCTAGATGAAGAGTACCCTCACTTTGATGTGGTGGAGTATGGCAGCCGAACCCTCAAGACCAAGAACAGTGTGCGCAAGGTCCCACTCATTCCTGCTGCAGCCAAAGTTCTGGCGCAGTATTTAGAGACCCATACTTATAGCGTGGTCTTTCCCCGGTACTGTGACGGCAATGAGGTCTTAGGCGATAACGTGAGCGGGGCAACTAATCGTTATATTGCATCGTTGGGCATTAGCAAGACCCTCTACTCGGCACGCCACACCGTTAAGACATTGCTCGATCAGGCAGGTACACCAGAGTATCTGGCTGAATCGATTGGTGGCTGGGGTAAGCCATCCATCAGCCGTGGCTACGGTGACGGACACTCCTTGGCCAGAAAATACGCAGCATTACAAAAGGCGCTCACTACGGTGTTGGTTAATGAATCAGAGTGAGATGAGCGCGCTTAGCATCAAAGAGCGGGCAGACTACTTGCGAGAGCGTGGTAAGGCTAGCCCTGCATTGAGGATTGCCAAGACCGCCTTTGACCACGCCTCTAAGGTGCGCTTAAAAAATACGCCAAAGCATCAAATCTTGGAATGGATTGGTAATAATGTCCTAAAAATCGATGAGTGCGAAGATAGGGAAGAAAACAAGGAAGAGGCGCGCCTGTTTTGCTTTACGGCCTACGAGTCGGTCCAAAAACGCATCCTCTCGAGCAAGGACGAGGCGGGTGGCAACGCCGCCGGAAACGCCAAGCAGTCGAAGGACGGCTACAAGCGCAAGCTGCCTGTCCACGTCCTGGGTAACGAAAATCGCCTTTACAGCGGCTCCGATGATGATCTGGACTACGACTAAAAATAAATATTCATATTTGGGGCGGATTGACGTCAGCAATATGTAGTGGAAAGTATGAAGAGGTAAAAAGCAGTTTTGTTGTGGCGGCTCAGTGCAGATGGGCCAGCAAGCAGGCAGTGCTTTGTGGTGAGATTCCACATAAAACGGCTCAAGGTCACCGAGATAAGCGCGGTGGCTAAGAGAGAGGGCAGGGGCGCCCACCAACTGCATTGTTAAGTTGCGGCTTTGCAGTAAGCCTAGGTGTGACACCGTGAACGGTCCGTGGAATAAGGCCAATCAGAATGTAAGCATGCGGCCCAAGAACTTGGGTGAGAGTGTGCAAAAAACGTATCCATAAGCACGCGACACAACATCCCAGCCACTAAGGCTGGAATACGCTTTGGAGTTTTCATAATGCATTACACATTCACGCTGCTGAGCAGCGCAAAACCGTCTGTTGTATCTAAAGTCTTTTCCTTAGACGAGCAGGCAAACCTCAAAAAATCAACATCAGCAAATATTGTTCAGGCTAAGTGTGAGCTTAGGTCTGTGGAGAACCTTACGCAGTTTGGCGATCTACTTGACTCTTTGCTCCACAACCAGTGCTTGGTTTACGGTACTGCGCCACAGAAGGTTACTGAGATTGTCACTACCAAGGCCTGGGAGGAGGGTGGTAGGCCAGCCCATCAATCCCCCAGGGCAAAAGAACTATTTGGGTGGCCAGATGGCGGAGGCATCTTAATGCTCGACTATGACGCGCCCAAGGATGGAGCGCGTGCTCACAGTGCGAGTGAAATTATTGCTCAGCTTATTGGCGCAGTTCCAGAGTTAGCTGACGTACAAATTTTGATGATACCGAGCACCTCAAGCTGTCTTTACTATAAGGACCAAGAGCTTGTAGGGGTTAAGGGCATACGCTTTTATATTCTCGTAGACGATGCTCAAGATATTGAGCGTGTGGGTGAGATTATCAACGCACGTCTTTGGCTATCAGGTGTTGGATGGTACGAGGTCAGCGAGTCGGGTTCGCTTTTGGAGCGTCCACTGTTTGATCAGTCTGTTTGGCAGACTAACCGGATTGACTTTTGTGCTGGAGCAAAGTGCAACGATGGCATTGAGCAGCGTAGAGGCGCTCCTAAAATAATCTCTGGCAAAAATCCCTCTTTCAATTCAGTCCTCCTATCAGATTTATCTGTTGCATCGATGTCCGTGGTGCAGGCAAATAGGGCTAGAGCACGCAATGCCGTCCTAGACTTTGCTGACGTTCAAAAAACAGCTTGGGTATCAAAGCGTCTACATGATTACCGAAACCTTAACCCGCAATTTGGCCACGCTCAGCTGCAGAATATGGTCTATCGCGCCATTGACCAAAAAGAGCTACAGGGCGACTGGCGCGTAATAGTCAAAACTAGGGATGGCGAAGAGGAGCTAACGGTTGCCCATCTGCTTGAAAATTCTGAGCAATACAACGGCTGCGTGACACTTGACCCACTTGAGCCTAACTACGATGGTAGAAGATTTGTGGGCAAGCTCTTCCTGGGTAGTGCGTTTCCAAACCTGCATTCATTTGCGCATGGCGGCGTTAACTTTAGACTTTTTAACCGTCCGATCAATATTGAAATTCTCGATGGTAAAGAGGCTGAAGTTATTGATGCGACCTTAGAAGTGATGAGAAGGACGCCTAATCTTTTTGACTTTGGCGATAGCCTAGTAGAGGTTACGGATGATATGAGAATCAAGCAGGTTAGGGAATCAAATCTGCGCTACCTCCTTGGAAAGTGTATTCAGTTTCACCATGACCACAAGCTCAAGAATCCGCCACCTACTCTTTGTAAAAGTATCGTGGAGATTAGCCGACATCTTAAGGAGCTAAAGGCGGTAGTTTCGTCGCCCACGCTTAGGCCGGACGGCTCGGTGTTAGCAACCAAAGGGTATGACGAGCGCACTGGTTTGTTACTGAGTACTCAGGACGCATTGGTTCCTGTTCCAGAATACCCAACTGAAATGCAGGCCATCAAGGCCCTTAACCTTTTGATGGAGCCATTTAATCAATTCCCGTTTGTAGATGAGCTGGCAAGGTCAGTACATCTAGCTGCACTTCTAACGGTCGTGGTTAGGCCTTGCCTGCCAACTTCACCAGGGTTTGCTTACGACGCGCCAGTCCAGGGCAGCGGCAAGAGTTTGCTTGCAGGTTGTGTTGAGGTTTTGGGTAGCGGGCGCGAGCCAACAATATGGCCAGATGTGGATGTTAGGAATGTTGACGAGGTTAGAAAGCGTGGCTTTACGGCAATTCGTAGCGGGGATAGAACAGTCATCTGGGATAACGTTGTTGGTGAGTTTGACTCTGCTGCGCTTGCTGGAATGATGACATCACAGATGATCAAAGAGCGTTTATTTAACACGCAGACTGTGCTTGAGGTTCCAAACAAGACGTTGATGATCTTTACTGGCAATAATTTCTCGCCGGTAAACGACATGAGTCGCCGGGTCTTAATTTGCCGAATCGACCCTCAGACCGAAAGGCCCCAGGCTAGAAGTTTTGACCTCAACCCGAAGGACGTGTGCATCTTTGATCGGCAGCGCATGGTCTCTGCGGCGCTGACACTCATTCGTTTTTATCTTAGCAGTGGCGCCAAGAAGATAGGGGACACCGGTTCATTTTCAGAGTGGGACACGTTTGTGAGGCAAACAGTCATACACATTGGAAAAACCATTGCTCCAAGCCAATACGTAGACATTGCCAAATCAATTGAATTAAATCAAGCCGAAGATCCAGAAATTGAAATGCTTATTCAGCTTTTTCAAGAGTGGTTAAAGACTTTTGGATCTGAGTGGGTGACAGCAAAGCAGGTCATCAGTAAGGCTACCAATGACTGGACTGATGTCGAGCCAAAGGAATTACGAGAGTCACTACAGCAGCTTGTAGGACCAAATTGGGCGTCATCAAAGTCACTAGGAAAGGCCCTTAAAAAAAGAAACGGAAGATTAATCGCCGGGATGAAGCTTGAATGCCACAGCTCAGGCGGAGATAACGCCAAATCATGGCGCATAACAAAGAAGGAGACAAAGTGAATCATAAAAACAATCCAATGCTTGTATTAACCCCGGAAGAAACAATCCGACTTAAGGAGCTCTGGAGTCTTATACGCAGTCAGGTAGAAGAGCAGCGCGACAACTTTGTGTGGGTCAGGTTATGTGGTGAAAGGGCGCGCTTATCCAGAAAGCAGCTATGGATGGTGGTCTCAACACTAGCGAACCTCTTGGAGGACCAACCCCTACCGCTGTTTTTATATGGGTACCTAGAGTGTGATGTGCGTGATGGCAATTTAAATCAAATTAATCAATAAAAACGGTTTCTACGGTTTAAACGGTTTACTTACTACTCAAGCAATATTTAAAGAAGTAACTATTGAGTGTGAAACAAACCGCAAATACCGTACAAACCTTTATGAACTTAAAGGAATAATGAAATGACAAACTTTAAAACAACAACAGACGATTACAGTGAGATTGATATTTATGGATCTCAAGAGTGTTACGAGAGAGTTATGAATGCTTTGTATGACTACAGCGAGGACCATTTAACCCTTCATAAATCCTACAGGAACGCCCTGGAGCTTGTACGAAGGGCGGTATGGCGAAACTATGGCAAGGCCACCTACTTAAAGTATGAGGAAGAAATTCGCCATGAACTATTCAATGAATTACTTAGCTTTACAGAGTATTCAGCAATTGAAAGTTTGAGATATTGGTATGAGTATGAGGGCGGCATTCGTAAATTTCACGAAATTGAGTTGAAGTCATTTGAAGCTCTTGACTGTCTGTATGCAAACTGTGTTGATTTGAGCTCAGAGGACATTGGGGGTGACGAGAATGTCCACTAGCAGTAATGACTACAGCTCTTGTCCTCGCTACCAACGTTGTAGTGCCGCAGTGTGCCCACTCTGGCGTCCTATTCTCGAGCAAAAGATGGTAAAGGGCGAACGAGTATGTGGGGTACTCCTTGAGTACCAGAAGTCGCATTCCAGAGTATTTTTAACTACCCACTACGGCACCAAGATGATGCAGGTCATGGCGCAGGCTACCGATCAGATTAATAGCTGTGGTGGGTATCTTCTTCGATCAGCACTGACTCGAGCTGCAAGTACGGGAACTAGGCTGACATTCATGGGTTGCAGTTAGGTCAGATGCGGACGCGAGGGATTAAGTCAGGGTTGGGCTAGGTTTTCTGATGCCCAGTCCCGATTATTAACAAAGTAGCACAAATTAATAGCCCGCTGAATCAAGTATGTTCTTAAAGATTCACCGTTTGATATTCACTAAATTTAAACGCGAATGAGCAGATGTAAATAATTAACCAAAAAGGAATAAAAAAATGGCAAATAAACGATCAAAAAAGAGAAATCTACTTACTCTGGACGCAGATCTAACTGAATTAGCCTATCAACTTCATGTAAATGCAAGTCGTCTAAGAGAAACGGCAACGCATATAAACATACCAGCGGCTTTTAGGATGCAACTTCTTAGGCGGGTTCAGAGTGATATGAATCTAGCTAAAAGTCTTGGTTTAGAGCTAAGCATTCCGGAAGTAGAGGTATTTTCAAACAAAGACAGCACTGAGAAGGCAGCAGAATCGCTTGGGCTTTTCGATTAATGTCTATCAATCTAAGACCCTTAAGAAATATTCATAATCCTGCATAAGGCTGAAGTCGGTATCGGTTATTCCCAAGGTCATTAACCATTAAGCCCAATGATTGAGCTTTTTGAATAACCACTCTAGGGCTGAGTAGTTCACCCCCAGGCTTAAAATCAAAGTCAATGCAATAGCCGTCGTATTCCATTTTGTTGATTGACTCTTTACCCAGGGCAGTTTTTAGCTGTTGAAGTTTGCCAGCCATTGCAACAAAATCAGCGTCTGTAGCGAGACTTTTCTTACGTGCTTCCTGAGTTGCCTGTTTAACAAATACCTCAGTGATTGAGGTATCACCTTTGCTTTGAGTAATGATAGAAACGGTTTCAGGCGCCAAGAATTGGACAGTACTCAGATCCATATTACGCTTCCAGCGCCAATTATCTATAGCAAGCCAGGATGTATAAATCCCTAGCCCTAAAAAAGTACTACTCACTGCATATATCGCCCAGCGCATCGGAGTTACCCATAAGCCTTGATCCTTCCATGATGTGTTAGCGCCCAAAGACCCAATCAAAGACGAGCTTGGATTTTTAAACCAATCGAAAGCATTTTTTTTAGTGGACTTAGCTGCTCTTGGTGCAGCTAACAGTAGATTAATGCCAGCTGCAGCTATATCAGTGAACTGCTGTCAATTTAGGTCCACTACCAAAGAGAGTTTTTCTATAGTAAATCATTGCAGCAACATGGGTTGATTTTGTATTATTTGGGGTACTTGGGTTTGGGGTGCTGGTGGTCTGTAACCTA
>NZ_JACVPH010000009.1:0-53567 GCF_018882015.1 Polynucleobacter sp. JS-Fieb-80-E5
GTTTTAAAACCACCCCTACCGGAGAGGTAATGCTCAATGACTACTAGCTTGAACTCTTTGCTGTATTTGGACATGAGACTGACCCTGTTGAGTTGGATTGGGTGTCCAACTTTTGTGGGTCAGTTCAAATGCAGTCCTTTTTTACTAATGCGAATTGAATTACTTCAGTTCAGCAAAAATAGAAGCGGTGATGTCTTCAACGTTACCAGTGCCACTTACCTTGCGATAGACTGGCGCTTTTACCTTGTCGGCTGGATTGCCTTGCGCAGCCCAAGAGGAGTAGTACTCCACTAATGGACGGGTCTGATCGTCATATACCTGCAAACGTTTGCGAACAGTTGCCTCTTTGTCGTCGTCACGCTGAATAAGATCATCGCCAGTCACATCATCTTTGCCTGCAACCTTGGGTGGGTTGTATTTGATGTGATAAGTACGGCCAGAGGCAGGGTGAACACGACGTCCGCTCATACGATCGATGATGGCATCAAATGGCACATCGATTTCTAAAACGTAATCGATAGGAACACCAGCATCTTTCATGGCTTGTGCTTGAGGAATGGTTCTTGGAAAACCATCAAACAAATAGCCTTTGCTGCAATCCGGTTGAGTCAGGCGATCTTTAACGAGGCCGATGATGATGTCATCAGAAACGAGGCCACCCGCATCCATAATTTTTTTGGCCGCAATACCGAGTTCAGTTCCTGCTTTCACAGCAGCGCGCAACATATCGCCAGTGGAAATTTGTGGAATAGCAAATTTTTCGCAAATAAACTGAGCTTGTGTGCCTTTTCCAGCACCTGGTGCACCGAGCAGAATCAACCGCATTGTTTTCCCCTTAGAAGAGCTGTCATTGTCCCGTATTTTGTCGGGATCTTAGAAACCTATTGCCTAGGATTATCCCCGAGAAGCTCCAAACTACTGAGGTTTTGACGTATTGGCCTAGGAGCCAGCCAGTAACTGGCGCACTCTTTCGAGGTCCTCTGGGGTGTCCACCCCAGCAGGCGGGGCTTCAGAGGCGGTATGAACGGCTATGCGATAACCATTCCAGAGGGCGCGTAGCTGTTCTAAAGCTTCAGCCTGCTCTGGAGGTGCTGGCTCTAGACGGGTGTAGGCCTGTAAAAAGTCAGCCCTATAGGCATAGATCCCCAGATGGCGTAAATGCGCTATTTTTTGGTTTGCCTGAGGATCTCTCACAAACGGAATCGGCGCTCTGGAAAAGTAGAGCGCTTCACCGGAGCGGTTAAGAACCACTTTCACCACATTGGGATTATTGATCTCTGTGGCATCGGTAATCGGTACGGCAACTGTGGAGATAGCACACTCTTGATGCTTGGCCAAAGTGCTGGCAACTTGATTGATTAATTCAGGTGGAATGAGCGGCTCATCGCCTTGTACATTCACAATCAATGCATTGCTAGGCAGCTTCAGTAGCTGCGCAACTTCTGCAATGCGATCGGTTCCTGTTGGATGGTCTGCACTAGTGAGTAAACACTCAATACAATGCTCATCGCAAGCAGCTTGTATCTCTGGTGAATCAGTTGCCACTACAACGCTTTGCGCAAGCGATTGCTTGGCACGTTCAGCCACGCGAATCACCATCGGTTTACCACTAATGTCCGCTAGAGGTTTTCTCGGTAAACGAGTGGATCCCAGGCGAGCCGGAATCACTACTAAAAAATCTGGAGCTTTGGAAGAATGATTCATTAAAGTGACTTGCTCAATGTATTAAGCAAGTTCATCAGCATTCATGTTGCGTGCTTCTTCAACCAGCATTACTGGCACATCATCCCGAATGGGGTAGGCCAGGCGATCGGCCTTGCAAATAAGCTCATGTTTCTCGGCATTTAAATGCAATGGGCTTTTACATAAGGGGCAAACCAAAATATCGAGCAGTCGTTTATCCATGATTTCTTTAATGGTGATCTATTTAGGTGATGACACAGTGTAGTGCTATGTACGCCAAACCTACAAGGTATAGCGGTAAGGATTGGGTCTTTGCAGAATGGATTGCAGCCAGTCAGCCAAGCTGTCTGGGAGGGCGAGAGTCATTGGGACCACCCAAATGCGCTCATCTGTAATTGCGGCGCATTTCACAGCATCCTTTTCAGTAATGAGGATGCATTGCGCATTGATCTTCTCAAAGAACTCGGTTGTATAGGTCGCATGATCTGGCAAGGGAATCGATTTAGCGGCAATCCCTTGTTTGAGGAGATCATCAAAAAAGCGTTGTGGATTACCCAAGGCGGCAACGGCAGTAATTTTGTTTGGTAAATAACTATCTGCAATTTGAGCAAGCATCTGCGTATTTGTAGGGTTGATCAATTGATAGGCATTACCCATATTACCTAAGAGCGAGAATGCGCGACGCCCTAAAAAATACTCATCCTGAGGACCAAGCTTAGATTCAGCACCTTTTGCTTTTCCAGTAAAGAGGGTGGCATCACGTTCACGTGTGGCGGGTTCGCGCAAAGGACCGGCAGGAAGTAGAAAACGATTGCCTTCACCCCGTCCATCGCGCACTACGAATTCAATATCACGCCCGCCTTCGCGAGCAGGCCAGCGCGCTAAACCACTGTGCTGCAAGCCATCGTCGCTAATGATGACGTTCACATTGGGTGAATACTTTAGTAAAGCCTGAATACTTTTTAGACGCTTTGGAAAAACCCAAATCGGAAATTGATCATGTGTACGTTTTGCAATCAATACAGGCTCGTCACCAACTAGGGTTGGATCAGAATCACTGCGAACTTGTAATGGTGTGATTTGAGAAGAAGATCCATAGCCTCGACTAATAATTCCAGGCCTCCAACCAAGGTGACTAAGACGTTCTGCTAGAGCGATCACGATAGGCGTCTTGCCAGTTCCGCCTACACGAATATTGCCCACAATAATGACTGGTACTGGAGCAGGCTGTTGCTTTACTAAGCCCGTATCCAGAATTAATTTACGAACGCGTATTACCAAGCCATAAAGCCAAGAGAGCGGCCAGAGCAATAAGCTCGTAGGGCCACGTCTTTCCCAAAACTTGGGGGCTTTACGGAAGTAAGAAAATGACATTGAGTAGTTTCTTGATTCGGTAATTACTTCTTGGTTTGGCTGCTAAACACGATATTGGACAGGTTAGCATCGCGCGCTGCTTCCAGTGCGCTCATGACCGCCTGATGGGGCGCTCTAGCATCGGCATCAATATTCACTTGCAGAGAGCTGGTGGCTTCCTTCTGGCTGCTTTGTCCATTTAGCTGAGTTAATGCATTGCTGAGTTGTGATCGATCTACCACTTTGCCATTCACTGCGAAGCGGCCATCGCGACTGACTGCAAGATGAATTTGCTTGACCTCTGCCTGGCTCTCATCGCCATTAGCGGTGGGTAAAGTGATGGCCAATTCTTGATAGCGCGTGAAGGTTGTGGAGATCATCAAAAAGATTAAGACCACCAACAACACATCAATAAAAGGAATGAGATTGATTTCTGGCTCTACAGGTGTAGCACTACCCCCAAGAGAAAATCTTCTCTTGGCTCGTGGGTGTGTTTCTAGCCAACTCATTTTGAAATGTCAGCAGCGTCGTTTGAAACGTTTGGATAGAGCTTCTTAAACAGTTGACGAGTAAATTCTTCACATTCACGTTGACGTTGATTGGCCATTGCGCGCAAACCACGCCAAGCTGCAAGAGCAGGAATAGCAATCAAGAGTCCAAATGCCGTGTTGTACAAAGCGACTGAAATACCGTGGGCTAATTGTTGTGGACTACCAGCAGCGCCATTAATAGCGCCTTGACTGCCAAAGATTTCAATCATGCCCACGACAGTGCCAAATAAACCCAATAGCGGAGCGACTGTGGCGATCGTGGCAAGTGCGCCTAAGTAGCGGTCCAACTTAAGCCAAGTGCTCTGTGCGGTCACTTGCAACTCCTCCAGCGCAGCATCAGCATTGCTGCCAGATAATTTCTCTTTTAGTGCGCATGCCAATAAAGGGCTTGCAGGAGAAAGGTTGGCCAATTCCGTAATCTGCTGCTCAGAAACGCTGGATTTGCTTCCAACCAACTGATTTGCAAGAGAAAAAACGCTTTCTAGGCAATTTTTGGGGAATATGTGCGTTTGACGCAGGTACCAGCAACGCTCTAATGCTATTGCTAAGCCCAATATGGAAATGATGAGGAGGGGCCAAATAGGCCAGCCAGCGGATAGTAAGATGGAGTACATAAGCTCAGTACTTTAGCTGAATTAAAAAGCCTGTTTCGGAAAGCTAGCCTGTGGATAACTCTGTGCAAAACTTTTTTGAGTTTGGTCTGTAAGTCCTTGATACATGGTCAGCGTGGTTTTATATTGGTTCAAATCGAATTTATTAGGCAGATTAATTCCTATATAAATCAATGGCTTGTATTTTAGATGTTGGATTTATGAGACGTTTTGGGTCAGTAATTACTTACTTATACGCATTAAACCTAGAGTGAATCTGTATCTGTGGATATTTATTGGCGCCTAAGCCAGATGGCTGTGAGATTAAAGAGAAAAAATGTCGGAAATATCAAGGGAAATTCTGAGTGTTGGCGATCTAAACCGCGCCATTGCTGCCTCTTTAGAGGACCGTTTCGATACTGTATGGGTGAGCGGGGAGATTTCCAACTTCAAGGCTTATGACAGCGGGCATTGGTATTTCTCATTAAAAGACGCAGAAGGTCAAATTCGTTGTGTCATGTTTCGTGGTCGCAACGGCCAAGTTGGGTTCATGCCGCAATCTGGGGATTTGGTTGAAGTTAGCGCTAGCTTAGGAATGTATGTTCCTCGTGGGGATATACAGCTCACGATTCAAACTTTGCGTCGTGCTGGCATGGGAGGTCTCTACGAAGCCTTCTTAAAGCTGAAAGCCAAGCTCGCAAAAGAAGGCTTGTTTGATGATGAGCGCAAGCGTGAGATCCCAACGCATCCGCGATCAATCGGCATCATCACATCACTGCAAGCAGCAGCACTCAAAGATGTGCTGAGTACTTTAGCGAGAAGAGCGCCGCATATTCCGATTGTGATTTATCCAACGCTAGTACAAGGACCTGATGCACCAGCCGGCATTATTGCCGCACTCAAAGCTGCCGAAAAAGAAAAAGCAGTAGATGTTATTTTGTTAGTACGCGGTGGAGGCAGTATTGAAGATCTCTGGGCATTTAATGATGAACAACTGGCTTATGCGATTGCAGATTCATCTATTCCAATAGTGAGTGGTGTTGGACATGAAACCGATTTCACGATTGCGGATTTTGTTGCAGACTTGCGCGCACCAACACCAACTGGCGCGGCAGAGCTAGCAGCGCCACGCCGAGATCAAATGCTGCAAGAGCTTGATGCCATCATGCAAGCGCTACTCCAGCGCATTAACCAACGAGTAGAGCGTGAGGCACAAACGCTGGATCAATTAGCGCTTCGCTTGAGTCATGCATTGCCCAATCCGGATCGCATGCGTGAGCAAATTCAGGGATGGCAGCAGCGCCTGAACCAGGCCTGGTCTGTGCGCATGGAAAATTGGAAGCGCAATCAATCGCACTATCAATCTCAGTTGGAGATGTTGAATCCACAGAGAACGTTAGAGCGTGGTTATGCAGTCATTCTGAGTAAAAACAAAGAAGCGTTGTGTGCGGTGCGCAAGCCAAATGAACTGGTCACCGATCAAGAGTATGAAATACAGGTTGCTGAAGGTAGTGTGACTGTGGAGTTAGCTAAAGTAGCTATTGTGAAATAGGAGATATTTCACTTGCCCAGAGGGCTAGAGGATATTGGGCTCTATCTGCAAGCTAACACCAAATTTATCGTGCACTTTATCGCGAATACACTTTGCTAGGCCTAGGATATCTTGAGCCGTGCCACCACCATGATTGACCAGCACCAGCGCTTGGTTTTCATAAACGCCGACTGAGCCCATACGCTGTCCCTTAAAGCCACATTGATCAATGAGCCATCCAGCCGCTAGCTTGCGTTTGCCTGGTGCGTCGGGATATGAGACTAGGTCAGCATGAGTTTTGAGCAGGGTTTCATATTGTTCATTCGGAACAATGGGATTCTGAAAGAAGCTGCCGGCATTGCCAATCACTTTTGGGTCAGGCAATTTATGTGTGCGGATCTTACAAACCGCTAAGAAAATTTCTTCTGCAGTGGGATTGGAGTTTTCAGCAAATTGTTTTGCTAGATCTGCGTAATGAATACGAGCCTGCCAATTTTTAGGAATACTAAAAACAACCTTTGTCACAATAAAGCGCTGGGGATTTTGCTTGAAGTAGCTATCGCGATAAGCAAAGTGGCAGGCCTCTTTTGCGAGGGTGACAAAGGCATGATCTTTCGTATCAAAGGCTTCGATACGATCGATGTAATCGCCGATCTCAACACCGTAAGCCCCAATGTTTTGAATTGGTGCTGCTCCAACGGTTCCAGGGATGAGTGCTAAGTTTTCTAAACCGGGTAAATCATTCTCTAGGGTCCAAGCAACAAGTTCATGCCAATTCACACCACCACCCACAGCTAAAAGACTGGCATCCGCATCGCTGGAAATAATTTCTTGTCCGGCAATATTCATGAGAAGGGTAGCCCCCGGTAGCTTGTTGGGAAGAATGACATTGCTGCCTCCACCCAAAACACGCCATGCTAGTTTTTGCTCGGCAATATCGGAGATGACTTCCGGAATTTGCTCGGGCGCGGTAATTTCGTAGGCTAGCTCTGCATTGGCGTCAAAGCCAAAGGTATTGCGCTGCTTCAAGCCCAAATTGGGTATTGATTTTGCTGCTTGGGGCGCATTTTGAGCACGGTTCATGCCACAATCTTATTCGTAAAAGAATCTAGCGAATATTTTTTAGGTGCAAAACTTGTAAAAGTCTCCAAAATATCTAGAAAATATGAAGATTGCTTGAATATTTACCAAAAAATATAGGGAGTAAAAATGCCAACATTTGACGTAGTTTGTGAGCCGGACATGATTGAACTCAAAAATGCTGTTGAGCAATCTAATAAAGAAATTACCAATCGTTTTGACTTTAAGGGCTCCGATAGCCGTGTAGAGCAAAAAGATGAAACTTTAATCTTGTTTGGTGATGACGACTTTAAATTAGGCCAAGTGCGTGATGTGTTGATTAGTAAAATGGCTAAGCGCAATGTGGACGTGCGTTATCTCAAAGATGACAAAACAGAAACCATTGGCAGTGATAAGCGCAAGCAGACCATGAAGATTCAAAAGGGTATTACTTCAGACTTAGCTAAAAAAGTAGTGCGCATCATTAAAGATAGCAAGCTCAAAGTGCAAGCCAGTATTCAGGGTGATGCAGTACGTGTCACTGGCGCTAAGCGTGATGACTTGCAAGAAACTATGGCTCTGCTCAAAAAAGAAGTTACCGAAGCGCCATTAGGCTTTAATAATTTCCGTGACTAATGTGATGTTTGAGGGGGTATAAGAGACCCCTTGCTTTATAGGTGCATGTATATTATGATAATATACATGCATGATAGATTTTCACCGAATTACTGGGTTCCAGTGGGATGCTGGAAACGCTTACAAGAGCGAAGAGAAGCATGGTGTAACTCAAGGAGAGGCAGAAGAAATTTTCTTTAATCAGCCCCTATTGGTTTCTGGTGATGAGAAGCATAGCGAAGATGAGCAACGTTATTTGGCTCTTGGTGTTACCTCGATTGGTGAATTTTTGTCCGTAGTTTTTACCTTGCGAAAGAGTGGCACTTTAATTAGGGTGGTTTCCGCAAGGCCAATGAGTAAGAAAGAGAGGGCATTCTATGAAAAAGCCTAGCAAAACAATTCCTAAATTCAAGAGTGAAAAAGAAGAGCGCGCCTTCTGGGAGAAGAGTGATTCTTCAGAATATTTTGATTTGTCAAGGGCTGTAAGAGTCACAATGCCAAATCTGAAGCCAACAACCACTTCAATATCGCTCCGCTTATCCCAGAGTATTTTGGAGAATATTAAGTTGCAAGCGAATAAGCTTGATGTGCCATATCAATCTTTGATGAAGATATGGCTTGCAGAAAAACTGGAAGAGGTTGCTAAGTAGTTATTGATATTTGGCTGCCTAGAGCCATGCAATCTTAAATGCCAATCTCTAAAAACATCCAAAATCAGATAGCCCCAGCAAGCCAAGAAGCCATTGAGCGCTTCTGCGATGCTTGCTGGTTGGAAGATGGCTTAGCTCAAAATAGTCTGTCCGCATACCGCAGAGACTTATTGTTATTGGCCCAGTGGCTCTATAAGGACTCGGGAGCTGATCTGTATGGAGTGACAGAAAAAGATCTAACAGCATATATTGCCCATCGACGTGCTGATAAAGCTACTACTGCTAATCGGCGCTTAACGGTTTTCAAACGCTTCTATCGTCATGCACTCCGTATCAATTTAGTGAAGAGTGATCCTTGTATTGGATTGCGTGCTGCTAAACAAGCACTCCGTTTTCCAAAGACCTTGAGCGAGGATCAAGTCACCGCATTACTCAATGCCCCCGATATCGAAACGCCATTGGGTCTACGTGATCGCACCATGTTGGAGCTAATGTATGCCAGTGGCTTACGCGTTTCAGAAATCGTTTCTTTAAAAACTGTTGCACTAGGTCTAAATGAAGGTGTAGTGCGAGTGGTCAATGGCAAAGGTGGAAAAGAGCGCTTAGTGCCATTTGGTGGTGAAGCAGGACAGTGGTTAAGACGCTATTTAGCAGAAGCGCGTACCCCCTTGTTGGAAGGTAAAACCACTGATGCGGTTTTTGTGGGTCGCCATACTGGCACAGGCTTAACCCGTCAGGCATTCTGGGCTTTGATTAAGAGATACGCAACAGTAGCTAATATTCCAGTAGCGCTGTCACCCCATACCTTGCGCCATGCATTTGCCACCCATTTACTGAATCATGGGGCTGATTTAAGGGTAGTACAGCTCCTTTTGGGCCATGCGGATATCTCTACTACCCAGATCTACACCCATGTGGCCCGTGAACGCCTCAAATCGATACATCAGCAGCACCATCCTAGGGGTTCATAAGTGTTTAAGATAGCGGTATGGATTTAACCCTCGACCTCTTGATTATCCCAATCGCCTATTTAATAGGCTCTATATCTTTTGCAGTGGTTGTGAGTAAGTGCATGCGCTTACCGGATCCTCATTCCTATGGTTCAGGTAATCCTGGCGCGACCAATGTGCTGCGCACGGGTAATAAATTAGCTGCAGTGCTAACTCTCGTTGGCGATGCATTAAAGGGTTACTTTGCTGTCATGTTGGCACGAGTTTTACTCGGTGATGAATCTCTTACTTCCACCATGAACTCCTGGCTCTTATGCGGCGTTGTGATCGCAGTGTTCTTGGGTCATCTCTTCCCCATATTTCATGGCTTTAAGGGTGGCAAAGGAGTTGCTACCGCTTGCGGTATTTTGTTTGGTATTAATTGGATTTTGGGATTAGCCACACTGAGTACTTGGATTATTGTGGCCACGTTTATGCGTTACTCATCACTGGCTGCATTAGCTGCTGCGATATTTGGTCCAATCTATTTCGTTTTCTTATTCGGCTTTCAGCCGATGGGCATTGCATTGCTGATCGTTTGCGCACTCCTCATTTGGCGTCATCGTAGCAATATTCAAAATTTGCTCAATGGTACTGAGGGCCGCATTGGTAGTAAGAAGACTCCAAAATAAGCATTCCTACTTCTCGCAAATAACTTCACTTTAATAAGGCCATCATGACTATTGCTTATGCATGCATTCTCTTTATGGGACTACTTCCCTATGTTGCTGCCGGTATCGCCAAAAAAGGCTTTGAAGGCTATGACAACGGTATGCCAAGACAGTGGCTTGCTAAACAAACTGGCTTTAGGGCGCGCGCTAATGCCGCTCAAGCCAATATATTTGAGTCGCTCCCTTTTTTCTTTGCCGCCGTCATCATTGCATCGATTGCTCATGCCCCACAGGACAGAATTGATCTCCTGGCAATCGGCTTTGTGATTGCGCGTATTGCTTACCTAGCTTGCTATATCGCTGATTGGCCTACTACCCGCTCCACAGTTTGGCTATTTGGCATGATTTGCGTAGTAGCCTTGTTCTTCCAGATTTAATTACAAAAAATACAGAACTGATTCTGAAAATATTCGAGACAAAAATTTATATGCCCATTAAAAAAACACCAGCCAAAAAAGTGGCTAGTAAAGCTGTGACGAAAAAAGTAAGCAGCAAAGAGGATGTGGGCACTCCACTATCAGTGGTGATTCGTCGTCGTATTGAGGCTCAAAAAGTGCGCTTTCATGCGAATGACAATATCTCTGCATTTATTAAGCCAGGTGAGTTGGAGGGTTTAGTAGATGAGGTTGCTGAGAAGATGCAGGCTGTTCTAGAAAGCCTCGTGATTGATACTGAAAATGATCACAACACTCAAAATACTAGTCGTCGTGTAGCAAAGATGTATGTCCAAGAGGTCTTTAATGGCCGCTATGTAGATCAGCCAACACTAACCAAGTTTCCGAATGTGAGCCGTTTAAATGAGCTCATGATTATTGGGCCTATTACGGTCCGTAGCGCCTGTTCGCACCACTTATGTCCCATCATGGGCCGCATTTGGATTGGCGTATTACCTAGTAAAGACTCTGCATTGATCGGTCTTTCTAAATACTCGCGCTTGACTGAGTGGGTAATGTGTCGCCCGCAGATTCAGGAAGAGGCGGTAGTAGAGTTGGCTGACATGCTCGAAAAGAAGATTAGGCCTGTTGGCGTAGCTGTTGTGATGGATGCTGATCACTTCTGTATGCAATGGCGTGGGGTTAAAGATCGTGACTCCAAGATGATCAACAGCGTCATGCGCGGTGCTTTCTTGAAAGACTCCAATCTGCGTCGTGAGTTCTTGGCTTTGATTGATCGTAAATAGGCCAATGAAAAAACTCCTCATTCTGTTAATCGTCTTGCTGGTTGGTTGCACAGTTGGCCCTCAGCGACAGGATTATCAAACGGCCATGAATGAAGAGGTGGAGTCACCGTTCTTTTACATTCCGGCGCTGAATCAAAAAGATTTTGCAGATCGCAGTTGGATTCTTTTGGCAGAATCTAAGTCTAAGGTCTGGTTTTATGACCCCTATACCTTAAATGAAGATGAAGAGGGCGTTGTTACTTTTGATGCATTCTTTTCCCCTAGGGAGAAAAATACTCTAGCGCCGTATAACGCTACTATCGTCGGCCCTTATCGCCAAAAGATGGATTGCTTTGGCAATTACCAATGGTCGGAAACTCTCTATACCCAAAATATTGTTTCCAAGGCACCTCTAGTGGGCGACACCAAGCCAGTCAATGGTTCTGGCTGGGTCAAGATCGCCCCAAGAACCGCTATGGCCTATATGCGTTCCCGAGTCTGTGGCAGAAAATTTATTGATGACCAAAACATCAATTATTTCTTATATCAAGAAAGCCCATTGCCAGCTCCGGTTGCCAAGAAGGCGCCCGTTGAAGTTTTTGATGAGAAGCTCAATAAGCAGATAGCACCTCCTAAGGAAGATGCAGTTGTCGAATCAACCGATGCGAAGCCACCAGTTTTCTATGAAGTCATTAATAACGAAGTCACTATTGTTGATATCAAGAAAGATATCCGCCAATTGAGGTTGAGTTCTTACTTGTTAAATAAAGATTTTCCCAAGCAAGTGGATTATGTATTTACGGCTAATTGCCAAAGTAATTCTTACTCAATCACCCCTCAGATCAGCGGTGAAAAATCCAGCAGCGCATTGGGCGCAAAAGATTCTTTAGCGGCCGTGGCATTTAATCGAGCCTGCGGAGATCATGGTGTCTATATGAAGTTGTCTAGTAAGGGCGGAAGATGAGCTCAAGATTGTTCTTCAGAGCGTCCCAAATTTGCTTGGTCATCTTAATGTTGGGGGTGATGATTTCTTGCTCCAGTTTTCCTTCTGAAAATCAGGATCCTTCAAAAAACAATAAAGCGACCTATAACAAGGACCTCAAGGACTGCCAAGAAGACTACCCAGAAGCTGGCTCAGGCGTGCATATCAGGCAATGGATCAATTGTATGAATTTGAAGGGCTGGAAATAGCTTCTCTTCGAAGCAACTTGTTTCTTTTTGGGTGTTGAATTCAGTCTTATCTTTCGCGGTAACCTTGCATTGCAATATTTGAGAATAATTCTCATCTATATCTTCATATAAATCATAGACTTACATGCTATCTGGATAGATTAATTCTTCTGCACTATGATCACCTTTAGTTTTTAGGGTGCATTGTCATTGCACAACATTCGCTGTTTTATTTTTTGGAGAATCCATGAAAAATAGTCGTCGCCAATTTATGATTTTGTCTGCTGCTGGTGCTTGTACATTGGCTTTGAACGGTAAAGTTCAAGCTCAAGCTATGGTTGCAGAAACTGATCCACAAGCAAAAGCTTTGCAATATGTTGCAGTATCTAAAGATGCTGGCAAGAATTGCGCTAATTGCGCTCTCTACCAAGGCAAACCAGATTCTGCTGCAGGTGGATGCGCACTCTTTGCTGGCAAGCAAGTGGCTGCTAAAGCTCATTGCAGTGCTTGGGCTAAAAAGGCTTAATTTAAAGTCAGTAATTACTTTGATCAATAAGGAAGACTGCTTCGGCGGTCTTTTTTATTGCCTCAACAGTTTGAAATCAGAAGCATTGCTGGGGTATAACAAAGATTCTTTATGACGCAATCTATGAAACACTCACTTAAATTTCTTCTAAAGCGCTACTCCTTTTACTTGGGTGGAGATCAACCTGCTGTGACCTGGTACGAGCGTTTTCGTTCTGCTTTAGGGGCTTTTATAGGTTTGATGTTAGTAATTACTGTCGCCATGTACCTTAGAGAGCTTAGTGGTATCGATGAATGGCTGATGGCTTCATTGGGGGCAAGCGCTTTATTGGTCTTCGTTCTGCCTGGCAGTCCAATGGCTCAACCTTGGGCTGTTATTGCTGGCAATACTCTGTCTGCCTTAGTTGGGGTGAGTTGTGCAATCCTGGTTTCGAGCCCCTTGCTGGCTTTGCCGATGGCTGCTGCACTCTCTATTTTGGGAATGTTTATGTTGCGCTGCTTGCATCCACCAGCAGCGGCAGTGGCTTTAATTGCGGTTTTGGGTGGCATAACGCATTACCGCTATGCCTTTTTCCCGGTGATGGTGGATTCAGCTCTTTTGATACTGTCTGGGGCGGCTTACAGCAATCTGACTGGTAAACCTTACCCCAATAGGCCGCCTAAATAATAGGCAGCTCTAACTCAAGCCCAGTCTTTATTTGCTGATTCTGCCTGCTGCGATTGAGGCTTTGCAGTCCTTAATAGCGTAGTTTTGGTATTTGCCAGCGTTTTCTTTGCGGATCGATTGGCCGCATTCAGTCAAAGAGTTGCGTAAGTTGATTTTTGGGATGTTGCCTGTTGTCATGATTGACTCCGTAATTAGTGGTTTTAGTTGTGAATTTAAGCCCCAAGGACCCTCATTAAGATCTAGGCTTTGGGCTTAATAGCGCTATCTTGCGCTGCTGATAATTCTAGTGAGTTTTTTGGGTTCGGGGGTAATCATGGGTTAAATGAAGTTAAATCCATTGTTAACCCCTAGTTTCATGAAAATAGCCGCTTAAAACCTTTAAAATCACCGGATATTTACAAAAAGCATAAATGCTTTGCTAATTGATGAGCTTAATCAAACTGTCAGCTAATACCGTTATCCCAGTCATCCTTTGTGGTGGGTCTGGCACACGCCTATGGCCGTTATCTCGCGCAGGATTTCCGAAGCAGTTTTTAGTATTGTCTGGTGATGACTCTGGCAAGAGCTTATTTCAGCAGGCAGTTGAGCGTTTAAATACACTCTCTAAGAATGATATTGGGCCCACTTTAATTGTGACTAATGAAGAGCATCGTTTCTTAGTGCTCGATCAATTACGAGAAATGCCCAGCATTAATGCAACTTTGCTTTTAGAGCCAGAGGGGCGTAATACGGCACCAGCATTAAGCTTGGCTGCTTTGTACGCTAGCGAGCAAAAAGATAGCAGTAGCAACCCCATTGATCCGATCTTGGTCATTACACCGGCAGATCAAACAATACAAAATGGTGCGGCCTTTACTAAAGCACTCAATGAATGTGTCGAAGTTGTAAAAGCGGATTCCAGCGCAAAGACGATTGCTATCTTAGGCATTACTGCAAGCGCCCCGGAAACGGGTTATGGCTATATTAAGAAAATGGGCCAGCAAGGATCCCATGGTGAATACACCGTTGAGCAATTTGTAGAAAAGCCTGATGCCAAGACTGCGCAAAGTTATTTAGATGATGGCAATTACTTTTGGAATGGCGGCATGTTTGTGCTGCGCGCCAGCACTTGGCTTGCCGCTTTGAAGGAATTTCGCCGCGATATTTATGGTGCGACCGAAACCGCTTGGGTGGCTCGCAAGACAGATCAATCTGGCGAAACTCAATTTGTCCGCCCTGATGCAGCCATTTTTAAAACGATTCCGAGTGAATCGATTGACTATGCAGTTATTGAAAAATGTGCTGGCAATGCAAATAGCCAGTTCAGCATCAAGATGGTGGAGCTCAATGCGGGTTGGAATGACTTAGGCGCTTGGGATGCAGTCTGGCAGGTAGGCAAAAAAGATGATCAAGGTAATGTTACCTCTGGCGATACCCTACTTAGCGATGCGAGTAACTCTTTGGTGCATGCAAGTAGTCGTTTAGTAAGTGCAGTGGGCGTGGATAACTTAGTCATTATTGAAACGGCCGATGCTGTATTAGTTGCGCACCGCTCTAATAGCCAGGATGTGAAGCACATCGTTAATCAGCTAGAAAAACAAAAGCGTGAAGAGAAGAATCTTCACCGCAAGGTAGCAAGACCCTGGGGTTGGTATGACAGTGTGGATGAGGGTGAGCGCTTTAAGGTGAAGCGCATTCAAGTAAAGCCAGGTGCAAGCCTCTCATTGCAGATGCATCACCACCGTGCAGAACACTGGATTGTAGTTAAAGGAACGGCTGAAATTACGAATGGCGAGAAAGTCATTTTGCTCTCCGAGAATCAAAGTACTTATATACCGCAGGGCCAAACTCATCGCCTTGCCAACCCAGGAAAAACTCCGTTGGAGATCATCGAGGTTCAGTCCGGTAGTTACTTGGGTGAAGATGATATTGTCCGTTTCGAAGATAACTACGGACGCTAAATAGTGCAGTCATCAAACCAATGAACCAATCAATCTATTTAACCGACGCCGGCAAACGAGTTGCACTAATTTGTGGGGTTAGCGGTCAGGATGGTAGTTATTTAGCTAAGTTACTGCTAGATAAGGGTTATGAAGTCTTCGGTACTTCACGTGATGCGCAAGGCGCATCTTTCGGTAACTTGAAAAAATTAGGAATAGCCGATCGTATTCAATATGTTTCTATGGTTCCTGAGGACTTTCGTAGTGTCTTGATGGCATTACGAAAGAGTAATCCTGATGAGATCTACTACCTTGCAGGACAATCATCCGTAGGCCTCTCATTTGAGCAGCCTGCAGAAACGATTCAGAGTATTACTATGGGCACCCTCAATATTCTTGAGGGTTGTCGCATGATGGATAAGAAGATCAAGATCTATCACGCTGGTTCAGGCGAATGCTTTGGTGATACTAAAGGCGAGCCTGCAATCGAAAGTACTCCTTTCTATCCGATGAGTCCCTATGCGGTTGCTAAAACCTCGGCATATTGGTTGGTAAATAACTATCGTGATGCTTATGGCCTTTTTGCCTGTACGGGAATTTTGTTTAATCACGAGTCTCCTTTGCGCCCTGAGCGTTTTGTAACGCAAAAAATTATTCACTCAGTTAAGCGAATCTCGGAAGGCAGTCAAGATAAGCTCAGCTTAGGTCGCCTAGATATTTCTAGAGATTGGGGTTGGGCCCCGGAATATGTAGAGGCAATGTGGCTCATGTTGCAACAAGAAAAGCCACAAGACTTTGTTATCGCTACTGGCACCACAATTACCTTGGAAGATTTTGTAAAAGCAGCATTTGATCAGGCTGGCCTCAACTGGAAGGATCATGTAGTTCAAGATCCAAGCCTCTTCCGCCCAACAGATTTAGCGATCGGTCGCGCTGATCCAAGCAAGGCATTGAAAGAGTTTGGCTGGAAAGCGTCAACCACTGGAATTAATGTAGTGAAAAAAATGTACCAATCAATTTAATAGAGACATATCCGAAATACTATGAACGACAAACAAAAAGTTGCTTTAATTACCGGTATCACTGGGCAAGATGGCTCCTACCTTGCCGAATTCCTTTTGGAAAAAGGATATATTGTTCATGGTATTAAACGCCGTGCATCATCATTCAATACTGATCGCATCGACCATCTCTACCAAGATCCTCATGTGAATCACCCAAACTTGATTCTGCATTATGGTGATTTAACCGACACTAGTAACTTAGTGCGCATTATTCAAGAGAGTCAGCCTGATGAAATTTATAACTTGGGCGCACAATCTCACGTTGCAGTTTCTTTTGAATCCCCTGAATACACTGCCGATGTGGATGCAATGGGGCCATTACGTATCTTGGAGGCCATTCGGATTTTAGGTTTAGAGAAGAAAACCCGTTTCTATCAAGCATCTACTTCTGAGCTCTATGGCTTAGTTCAAGAAATTCCACAAAAAGAAACCACACCTTTTTACCCAAGAAGCCCTTATGCAGTAGCAAAGTTATATGCTTACTGGATTACCGTGAACTATCGCGAAGGTTATGGCATGTATGCCTGTAACGGTATTTTGTTTAATCATGAGTCTAAGCGTCGTGGTGAGACTTTTGTGACTCGCAAAGTGACTCGTGGCTTGGCTAATATTGCTCAAGGTCTTGAGAAATGCTTATTTATGGGCAATATTGATGCCCTACGTGACTGGGGTCATGCCAAAGATTACGTCCGCATGCAGTGGTTGATGTTGCAGCAAGATAAGCCGGATGACTTTGTGATTGCCACTGGTGTGCAGTTCACCGTGCGTGAATTTATTACTCGTAGCGCTAAGCAGCTTGGTATTACTATGCGCTTCGAAGGCTCAGCAGAGAGCGAAAAAGGTATCGTTGCAGCCATCGAAGGCGACAAAGCCCCAGCATTAAAAGTAGGTGATGTGATTGTGCAAATCGATCCACGCTACTACCGTCCTACAGAGGTTGAAACTCTGTTGGGTGATCCAACGAAGGCTAAAGAGAAATTGGGCTGGGTTCCTGAAATCACTCTCGATGAAATGATTGTGGAGATGGTAGCCAATGATTTAGATAAGGCCAAGCAACATGCCCTATTGAATAAACATGGGTATGAGGTTACTGTAGGAAAAGAGAATTAAGAAAATTATCTCGATCTCTATAAGCTAAACATCAAATGACAAGTAATCTCCAGCAAAAAATCTACGTAGCTGGCCATCGCGGGATGGTTGGCTCTGCCATCGTGCGTAATTTGCAATCTCTGGGGTATCAAAATATTATTGGTCGTACACGCACAGAATTGGATCTCACCAATCAAGCAGCGGTTGCTGAGTTCTTTGCTGCTGAGAAGCCTGATCAAGTGTATTTAGCTGCTGCAAAAGTGGGCGGTATTTATGCCAATAACACTTTTCCTGCTGAGTTTATTTACGACAACTTGATGGTGCAGGGCAATGTAATTCATCAAGCATTTTCAAATGGCGTGAAGAAGTTGTTGTTCTTGGGTTCGAGCTGTATTTATCCTAAGCTAGCACCTCAACCCATGAATGAAGATGCTTTATTGATGGGTAAGTTAGAGTCGACCAATGAGCCATACGCTATTGCAAAAATTGCTGGCATCAAGATGTGCGAAAGTTATAACCGTCAGTATGGTGAGTCACATGGAGTGGATTACCGCTCTGTAATGCCAACTAATCTTTATGGGCCTGGCGATAACTATCATCCTGAAAATAGTCATGTGATTCCGGCTTTAATCAGAAGATTTCATGAGGCTAAAGATGGCAGTGCTCCAGAAGTATTAATTTGGGGTACTGGCACGCCTAAGCGTGAGTTTTTGTATGTTGATGATATGGCTGCCGCTTCAGTATTTGTTATGAACTTAGATAAGGCTACTTATGATCAGCATACCGATCCAATGCAAAGTCATATTAATGTGGGTTTCGGTAGTGATATCTCTATTGCTGAGTTGGCAAATGCGGTAAGCCAAGCGGTTGGCTATCAAGGAAAAATTGGTTTTGATGTTACTAAGCCTGATGGCACTCCACGTAAGTGGATGGATTCATCCAGATTAAATGGTTTGGGTTGGACTCCAAAAGTTCAGTTAACCGAAGGTCTAAAACAGGCCTATGCAGAATTTTTGTTGGGACATAGGGATGCCTGAGATGTCTTCAGTGACGCCTCCTGTAGTTCCAGTAATCGATGAGGTAATTTCCGTCTGCTCAATTAAGGATATTGATGTTTGGACGGTTGCAGCAAAGCACATTGTGCAATTTATCTCAGCCAAGCAATACACCGTCATTGTGCCGGATGCTCAAGTGCAGATGTTTGCCGCCGTTACTAAGGCGCCATATCAAGTTAAGCCAGAATCGCTCTTTGTTGGTAATTTAAAAGAAAAAATAGCACAGACCTTAACGCCAGAGAATCAAGATCGGGTGGGTTGGTATTTGCAGCAGTTTGTGAAGATTTCTGCTGTATTGACTCATGACGACCAGGATGTAGTCCTAATTTGGGATGCAGATACTGTGCCTTTAAAGAAGCTTGAGTTCATTAATTCGAGTGGACAGTTTATTTATTACAAGGGTGATGAGTATCGTAAGTCTTACTTTGACTTCATCGAACGTGCTTTAGGACTAAAGCGCACGCAAAACTTTTCTTTTATTGCTCAAAGCTTGATTCTGAAAGTCAGTTGGGCTCGTGAATTAACAAATGCATTAGCGCAAAGCGCTCAACTTCCTTGGATTGATGCAGTCTTATCATTCTTAGACAAGGCGGAGCCCGCAGGCTTTGCTGAATTTGAAACCTTGGGCACCTGGATATGGAATCATCATCACGATGAAATACTCATTAGCGAGCATCCTTGGTATCGTAATGGTTTAAGTTTGGTTGGAAATCCATTAAAACTCTCACAATCTGTATGGAATGGTTTAGCAAAATCTTATGCTTTCATTAGTTTTGAGGCGTGGGATGAGCTTGTTGGTCTGCGAAAAAGATTAAAAAGAGTTGCGAGAAGGTATCAATACTCCTATCGAGGCAAGTGCTGTCTAACTCAGGACGTCTGAGAAGACATTTCTTTGCATTGTAAATCTCCCCAATTAAAATGTCGGTCACCCATATCAAGCCAATGCCACATACTCTTGTGCTAGTTCTGTGTGTGTTATTTTCTATCTTGTATGGTGTGTGGTTATTGCCTCATACTGTCTTTATTCGCCACTCTTGTTTAGTAATTGGCTCTCTATTAAGTTTGCCATTCATATTTTTTAACTGGAAAATTTATATCCAGCGCCGCGCTATACCAATTGCACTCATCTTATTGTTGTTGGTATGGGTCAGCATCCATCTATGGTTTATTGGCGTTGACTATACAATGCAGTACGCTGAGTACACTAAGATTTGGAAAAAGATTGCGATCAGCCTCCCATTTGCACTGGGTCTTGGCATTGGCTTATTAAGCAACTCCACTGATGCTGCTAAGACCAAAATCTATTGGCGAATTCTATTCATTGGTTTTTTATCCCCAACACTGATTTACTTATTTAAATATTGGATTACTCTGAATGCAGGTCGCTGGGGATTAGCGCTCTCACCATTCTTATTGAGATCAAACGATATTAATCATCCTTTTGGCATACATAAGGTGGGCTACGTGTTCTTTTGTCTTCCCGCAGTGGCTTTAGCGGTAGGATGTTTGCAAAATCTCATTCGCTCAGGCAGTAAAAACGTTTTGGCGTATTTGATTTATTTATCAGTATTGCCAATTACTCTATTTAATTTTCAAGTCGAGGATACTCGCAACGGATTTGCGTACACATTGATCTTGGTGATATTGGGCTTGTTTGGATTGTGGCTCAGTAAATCACGTCAATTCATGCTTCGGAAGCTTACATTGACTGCCTTGTTATTTGTGGTTATTTCTTACGTTGGATATCTAGGCTTTAAAGATGACGCACGTTGGAATACCTTTGTTCCTGATGCTAAGGTAGCGGTTCAGGTAGATCAATTTGATCACTGGAAATACTGCGGTGCTGTACCTCACGGCTATCCTGTCAATGAGCTTGGCAAGACCGTTACTCAGTCAAACTATGAACGCATAGCTTGGGCTGTTGTGGCATTGAGGCTTATCCGAGATAATCCGCTTGGCTATGGTGTCATGGATCTTTCATTTGCCTACTTAGGAAAGCTACAGTGGCCAGAGGCGGAGTGCCTACATCAGAGCCACAGTGCATGGCTTGACTTTGCGTTAGGGTACGGCATCCCTGGGGTTCTTCTATTGCTGTTGGCTGCCATTCTGGCCTGGGTTTATAGTAAAAATACCCCGCAGCCTTGGGCGAATATCGGACGCTGGGGTCTGGGATCAATGATGTTGTTGCTCATCACAACGGAAATATCCTCTGAAGTATTTATTAACGCATTGATCTTTTTAATCGTGTTGACAAGCACTTTGAGTCTGATATTTTCGCAAATAAAAAGCGGTACCAATGAAAACACAACTCAGTTATCGAATGAAAAATAAATATTTTCAAATGAATCGATTTTTTCATGAGTAGGGCGTTCTTATCTGCATCTTCTGCGCTCTTAATTGATAGAATATTTAGAGCGGGCATTGGCTTATTGGTTGGTATTGCAATTGCTCGGCATTACGGGCCAGCAGAGTTTGGTCAACTGAGCTATGTTCTTTTGGCGGCAAGCTTATTCGGAGGTCTAGCTACTTTAGGGCTGGATGAAATGGGTCCACGAGATATGGCTGCAATGCCATATAGCCATCTTTCACGTGAGGATATGCTTAAAACAATACTGCGCATGCGCAGTATTGGGGGTTTGCTGGCTTATGTCTTGTTGGTCTTGTTTGTGTATCTTGAGTTAGGAGTAGACGTTACTTGGTGGATTGCATTGATCTTAGGCCTATATCTCCCTTTGCAATCTGCCGATGCCTTTGAATACCGTTTTCGGGTTGAAGGAAAGTTTCTCCTGATAGCGCTCACTCGTAGCTTGTCTGCTCTTTGCTCATCGACGCTCAAAATTCTTTCCGTTTTCTTCGGCTGGCCAATTTATGTGATTGCAGCATCAATGACGGGAGAGTACGCTTGTAATGGATGGATATTTTCTCGCATTAATCGAACCCAGTTCGGCATCGGCGGAGCATTTAATCGACCTTATGCAAAACTACTCCTCAGTCGCTCGTGGAAAATAATGCTTGCAGGAGTGATGATTGCGCTTCAGGTACGTATCGAGTATTACTTAATTGAAAAGATGATGAGTTGGAGTGATGTGGGGCAATACTCCGCAGCCCTCAAGATCTTTGAGATTCTGGATGTAGTGCCTATCATCTTTTCTTTGATATTGATGCCCCAATTAGCGTTAAGTTTGCATGGCGCCTCTGAAGAAAAGTTAAAGCAATCATTTCAGGGGTCTTACCTCTCGGGACTATTGATTTACCTTGCCCTTATTCCCGTTATGCTAATCATTATTTGGGCGTTTCCCTTGGCCTTTGGTAAGCAGTATCTTGCTGCTCAAGCTTTGCTGCCACTATTAATGATTCGTCCGCTATTTGGAATGTTCAATGCTATCCGAGGGATCTATGTCATCTTGGAGCATCGCTATTTTTTCCCTTTGTTATCGGCATCGATTGGCCTGTTGATAAGTTTTAGTGCTGCCTACCTGCTAATCCCGGTATATGGCCTTTTGGGTGCTGTTATTGCCAATCTACTAGGTCTTTTAGGTTCAACTATTCTGGCAGATTTACTGTTTTACAGAAAAAGTACTGTCGCCTTAGCCACCTGCTTTCAGCAGAGTCATTCCTTAATTGAAAAGCTACGCTCTTTTCGAATAACTACCAAATAATGAATTCAGACTTGAAAAAATTTGGGGTTGTTGTGGTGCTCTACGGTAAGGGTGCCAATGATGTTCTACGAAACTATCCTACTATTTTTGAAAAGTTAAATACTTTATCAATTCCAGTAGTGTTGGTAGATCATGGTGGTCACCAATTTCAAGTTGATGACTTTACAAGAGGGTATATCACCTATCTTGCTCAAAAAAATAAAGGCTTTGGTTCTGGTGTGAATCTAGGTTGTCGAACCTTATTCCAATCTTGTGAATACGCTATTGTCCTTAACCCAGATTTACACTTTTCTGTAGAGGAGCTTTTAAATGTTGGTGCCAACCTAGATAAGCCCTTTGCCGTTTTAGAAACGCAAGAGGGTGGCATAAAACGGGCTATCCGATATTTTAATGGCCTCACTGGTGTTATATCTGATCAGTTTTCCGCATTTTCTGTTCCTTACTTTAACGGCGCAGCATTCTGTATTAGCAAGGAGTTGTTTGAAAAGACAGAGGGCTTTGATGAAAAGTTCTTTCTCTATTTTGAAGATATCGATTTTTCTATGCAGATAGCGCGCCTCTCGATTCCAATGGATCTAATTAAGACAAATTCATTTGTTCATGAAGTGGGCGGAAGTCAAATCGAGGGTAGAACTGGAAGTAGTTTTATCCAGAAATCTGGAGCTAAGTCAGCTTTAAGGCTCACATGCAAGTGGTTTCCCTGGAACCTGTGGCTCTATATTCGCTATTCGCTAAAGTGGCTTATGGCTGAGTTTCGTGGCTCTAGATAAATTCCAGGAATAAACTGAGCCCATGATTACGATTGATGTCCGCTGGATAAATTCTTCAGGAATTGGCACCTATATACGCCATATAGTTCCAGGTATCCTGAAGGCAATGCCAAGCGAGCAATTTACCTTAATCGGTAATCCTGTTGAAATTAAGCAGTTCATTCTGAAGAATCTGGATACAACAACTAATATTGCTATAGCTGAAGCCCATTCGGGGATGTATTCAATCAAAGAGCAGTTTGAGTTGCTTAGGCTAATTCCATCAAGCACCAAACTTTACTTTTCACCGCATTATCCTATTCCACTTGGGTATCAAGGCAAGCTATTGGTGACAGTGCATGATGTATTCCATTTAGCAATGCCAAAATTAGTTGGTGGTTGGCCTAAACGCTTATACGCTAATTTGATGTTTAGGTTCTTGTGCAATAAAGCTGCAGCAATCATCACAGATTCTGATTTTACTAGGCAGGAGCTGCATCGTTTGGTGCCCACTGAAATGCCGCCGATTTACCCAATTTATTTGGGGGTTGATCGTTCTTGGTTTGAAGTTGATAAAAAGAGTTCACCGCATCACAAGCCTTATTTGGTTTTTGTGGGAAATATCAAGCCTAATAAAAACTTAGCAACCCTTGTAGCTGCGTACATCAAGATTCTTCCCGAAATTTCGCACGACCTTATATTGATTGGTAAAAAAAGTGGTTTTATTACCGGCGATTCCAAGGTTGCAGCTCTCGCAGGGCAATACCCTGAGCGTATTATTTTTACGGATTTGGTTTCGGATGAGTTGCTAAAGAGTTATGTAGCCAATGCCTCTGCTCTCGTCTTTCCATCACTTTATGAGGGTTTTGGTTTGCCGCCACTAGAGGCTATGGCTTGTGGTTGTCCAGTAATTGTGTCTGACAGAGCATCGCTCCCAGAGGTTTGTGGTCATGCGGCCATCTACTGTAACCCTGAAAGTGAGATTGATATAGCAGGGAAAATCCTCGGACTTACAAAAAATGAAACCATGCAAGAGGATCTTCGTCAGCGCGGGCTTAAACGCGCACAGCAATTTACTTGGGAGAGAAGTATTACTCAAACAGTAGATGTTGTTAGAAAGTTGTTGGGGTAGACTGTGGAGAGAAATGCTGGGATTCTGAGGAAGATAGACCGCTATGTGGGCACCTCTTTGTTATTTCTAATCGGCTTATTTAGAGCCAAAAGAAATAAGCCGAAAACGATTACAACTATTGGTATTTTTGCATTTGCTGCAATAGGGGACTCTATTTTGTCCTCAAGTCTACTTCCGGCACTTAAAAAAGAATTTCCCAATATAACAATCATTATTTTTTGCTCCAAAGCAAATGCTGCTATCTATTCTTTGATCGAAGGGTTTGATCAATTAATAATTTTGCCAATAACTAATCCTCTAAAGACGCGGAGTCTCCTAAGGCAGCATCCGGTAGACATCATTATTGATACATCCCAGTGGTTTCATCTTGGCGCACTATATACCTGGCTTACAAATTCAAGATGGAGTATTGGCTTTAAAACCAAAAATCAGAATAGACACTACGCCTATGATGAAGCAGTGGTACATTCCGATCAAATTCATGAGTTAGAGAATTTTCAAGCACTGCTCTTACCGCTCTATTGCGCCCCTTCAAAATCTCTTGCTATACGAAAGGATTTTAAAAATGCTGAGCCATGCAAATTTGCAAAACTAGATAGTCCGTATGTAGTTTTGCATCCATGGGCAAGTGGCACTAATTCTGGGATGCGGGAATGGCCTGAACGCAATTGGATTGACCTTGCGAGTCGACTCGCTCAAAATGGCCTGAAAATTGTAATATCCGGCTCAAATGTTGATCAAAAACGTGCAAACAATTTGTTTTATCAATTGAATTTTGGGGATGCTATTGAAGTGATAGCGGGCAAAGCCACTCTAAATGAGTTGTCAAATATTCTATGTAATGCCAAGGCATGTGTGAGCGTGAATACTGGAGTTGCTCACTTATCTGCCGCCTTAGAAGTTCCTACAGTTGTACTAAACGGACCAACAAACTCTAAGCGTTGGGGTATTCGAGGCAAAAAAACAATGAACCTAGATGTTTCTAAAGAGCAGGGCGGTGCATTCTTAAGTCTTGGGTTCGAATACCCTCGCAATGCAGATAATGTAATGGCAAAAATTTCTTGTGAGTCAGTAATTTCAGCCTTAGTTGACCTAGGGGTGATAAATTGATTGGGTAAGTTGGTTAAACTATTTTCTTAATGGAGTAAAAGTTTGAATAATGGTTAACAAGATGATCTTTAAATCTAACTTTAAGGACCAATTTTCTATATAAAATAAATCGTACTCAATCCGCTTGACAAGATCAGTATCCCCTCTTAACCCATGTATTTGTGCCCAGCCCGTAATACCTGCTTTCACTAAGTGTTTTTTCATATAGTTAGGTATCTGCTCTCGAAATTCATTGATAAACTCAATTCGTTCGGGGCGCGGACCCACTATAGACATCTCGCCTTTTAGGACATTGATAAACTGAGGTAGTTCATCTAGGTTTAAGCGACGCATTAATTTCGCAATCGGATGGGTAGCCTTGTCATCTGATCCGCCCCATTGAATCCCATTCTTTTCAATATCAACAGGCATAGAGCGAAACTTTAGCATTTTGAATGGTCGGCCATTTAGACCAACACGTTCTTGTGAGTAAAAAATAGGCCCTGGTGATGTAAGTTTTACTCCCGCAGCCAGAAGTAGCATTAAAGGGCTTATGAGTGTCAAGATTAGCAAAGAGAGAAGAAAGTCTTCCGTATTCTTTAGTGCCCTATTTTCACCTAAGAATGGTGAGGCATTCAGATTAATCATATTTACCCCTAAGGTTTCCGATAGGCCATGATTAATTAATCTAAAAGTGAATAGATCTGGCGCATACTTAATGTTTGCAGCACTATGTCTTAAATGATGTAACAATAAAGGCAGCTTATTAGCATCGGAAATTTGAAGTGCAATCCAAACCTCATCAATAAGCTCATTTTCGAGCTCCTTGATTGATTCTCCATCTGTTTCGGCAATATATTTTAGAAGTTTATATTCTGAGGTTGAATTAAGCCTAATATTACTCAGCAATTGTTCGGCAACAATTCCTGATCCTATTATTGCGATTTTCTTTTTATTGCTAGCTCTGGAAGGTGATACTTTAGCAAGCAATCTAGGGATCGCAGTATTGAGAATTAATAATGAGGAACCCAGTATTGCCCAAGTAGCAAGCCAAATTCTGGAAACTAAAAGACCGCTTTGGGTAAACACCAAGATAATAAGTATTAAAAGAAAGCTTGCTATCCAGGCTTTATAGATGGACCACAGACGACTTAAGAAGTTAATGTGGTTTGCTCTTGCGTAAGTCCTTGAAGCAATCAACATGAAGATTAGGCAACCCCCATATATGCATTTATCATAATAATTATTGGGTGGGCCAGATGAATTAAAGCGTAAAAACAGTGAAAGATAACCAGCAATAAAAATCGCACCTACATCAAGAGCTCGTCTTGAGAGCTGTAGTAGAGGTCGAGATTCTTGGTGACTAAACATATATTGTATGGAGCCTCATTTTTTGGGGTTATCTAGGCACTAATCTTAACAGGAGATACTAAAAGGTTATCCCAGAATAAAGTTATGGATTACTTCCATGCGGATATATATAAGTATAGAAAGAAATATCGTGCCAAAAAATAAGTATTTATTTTGCCTTAGGTTTCCTGCGAGAAAGACTATGGGCGCTATATAAAAATCAAATAATCTTGTTTGAACGGCATGAATGGGAGCAAAAAACCAAGCAAGGAAAATTGCTAGTAATGCACTAGCAACAATATATTGATTTAGCTTAGATGAAAACTTGTCTATATCTTCCTTAATAATTATTGCTACCAAGTAAATCATTAATAAGAGATCTATTACTGGAAATTTATTTTCTCCCTCATATCCTCCGTCCATTGCTTTTTCTAGATAGGGTTGAACAGAGGTAGAGGTAAGTAGAGAAAGCTGGTCAATGGTAGGCGTTATCTGAAGATACATTCCAAGGAGACAGAGCGCAATCAAAGCAATGGCTAACCATCTTTTTTTAGAGAGCCATAAGAATGGTGCAAGAGCAATGCTAAAAATAGCCTGAGAATGGGTTAAAAAATTACTTGCTAGCAGTGTGCCACCTAAAAAAAATTTACTTCTGACTAAAAAAAAGATCGCCAAGAAATACCATCCCAATGCAAATCCAGCTCGCAAGATAGTTAAATGAAAAAGAAGGTAGATTAGCGGCGTAAATAGAATTAGTGCGAGAAGTTTTTGTCGACATAGGCGATCAATACAATAAAGTTGAATAAAAACCCCGGCAGCGCTTATGAGCAAAATTGCCTGCTCTCCGCTGAAAAAACTCTTGAGTAGTCCCACCAAGGAGAACCAAACATAGTCTCTTGGGGATTGGATGAGCTTAAAGCACTCTAAAAAAGAGCATATGTTTTTTGTGTATAAAACATAACCAGCGTCATCTATTCCCAATCCAACTGGTCGAAAGGCTGAAAATAGGATTAACATTAAACTGGCAATCCAAAATATCTCCCTTTCCCTTTTGGGATTTGGGTAGCAGTAGACATATGTGGCACCGCCAATTAGGCTCAAATAACATATACAAAAGGCTAGTGAAAATGGGCTATTAACCAAGCTTAAGAACCCTTGGGTATGTGAGTGCGCGAACGAAAAATTCATTGAGAAGGCTGTCTAGTCTTGCAATTTGGATTTAGGTGTTCATTATGGATGGATTGAAGTTAGTCAGAGATGCTTTTCACAGCCATTCTAATAAATAGTATGAATTTGCTCTCCTATTAGAGGTTAAAATACAGGATAAGTTACTGTTTTATATAACCTTTTAATCAGTTGGCAGCTTATCCAGCACAAAACCCTCTTATTTATGACTGAAATTTTCAATTTATCACTTAAAGACTTTTTATTAATTGTTAAGAAATCTTGGATTTCTATCCTAATATTCGCAATTTTTGGTTTTAGTTGTGCGTATGTGGCCTTGCAATTTACGCCAAATATCTATTTAGCAACCGTACAGATTCAGCTCTCTCAAATCAGAGGTAGTAATTATGAGTGGTCAAATTTAGAAGATCCCAATCTACTAATTGCCAGAATGAGGAGTCCTGCTAGTTTTAGTGATAAATCTCAATCTGTTTGCCAATACCCATCTGGACTTGAAATGGTTAAAAACATTCAATTCAGCCTAATTAAAGCGTCGCCTCCTACCGTTGAGATTGGTGTAAAAAATCTATCTCCTGAATTGTCGCTTAAATGTACCGAAGCCGTAGTCGGGGACTTAAAAAATTATGAAGCAGATTTAGTCGGCAAGAAGATTATTCAAAACAAAGAGTGGCTTCAATACTATTTGGAAAGAATGAATAAATTGAAGCTGGAGTACCCACAACTTCCGACAGCGCAAAGTATTGTAGCCCCGGTTGATCAAATTGCTGCAAAAGATCAAATAAGCTGGATGACTAATAAAATAATGTCGTTGGATAGTGTTATTCGCTTTGCCGATGAAGGTGCGGGAAGGCTGCTATCCCCTATTTATGCTTCACCTACACCTGTTTCCCCAAAGCGTTTAATTATTGAGATTGCAGGTCTTCTGCTGGGTTTATTGATTGGTCTATTTACCAGCATTTGTCGGTATGCTTATTTGCCTCGCATTAAAGCGTTGCAGTAACAATGATATTTTATGTCTGTTTGCTTGGGGTAACTGTCGCATGAGTAGGTTCCGAAGTTTAATGCAATTTCTTTTATTCATCGCGAGTTTTGCGTCAAACTTTGTTGTACTTTTTAAAGTGCCCCTAGATCAGGCTAAACCTTTCTACGCCACTTATTCGATTGCGAATACTTCATTTAGTCTTTTAATTACTTTAATATTTACTTGGGTAGGTATTAGCCAGCAGAGAAAAATTTGCACTGTTTTTTTGGTTGTAATTGCATGCGTAGCTAGTATTGTGCTTGGAGGATTGGTTGGGGCTGCAGTAATTTATCCGTTAGCAATGCTATGTGGCGACTATGCGGTAAGTCAGGCAAAAAGTATTAAATTGAATACACCATATAGAGCGATGATGGTCGTAACAACAATCCTTTTCTTTATTCCCGGGTTGCCATTTGAAATGGCTGTTCTAATTCGTATTGGAGTGTCCCTTCTTTTCTACACATTTATTTTGTGTCGAGAAGAGGAATTGCTGAAATTGGATATTAAATCTCCTATCGCGTTTATCGTAACAGTCTATATTTTTTATTCTGGCACTCTCATGGCGATTCCATGGCTTAATTCTTCAGCGGTCGATGTGAAGAGTTGGTATTTAGCTGCTCAAGTTTCTCTCGGCTTGCTATTGAAACGAGCAGATTTTCTGACAAGAAGTTCATTCAAGGTATCTCGAAGCGTAAATCTTATTTCATATCTCGGGGCATTTGTTGTAATTGCTGGCGCCTCTATCTATTCTTTTAATTGGGTTTATGCGCTTTTGCTAACTATGAGTTCTCTGGGTCTAATTTTGGCAGTAAACAAACTTTTGATCAAGAAAGAGGTTGAGAATGGTGCTTCATGATTTAAGGAAATATAGTTTTTGGGGGCTATTAAGTTTAGCTATTAATCTTATGTATACCAAAATTATTTTTCCTTGTGCGCTGCTCGTGCGTAGACCTGCACATATTCGAATTTTAGGAAGTTACAGCATTGGGAGAGGATTTACTTCTGGCCCCGGTTTGATACTAGATGTTTTAAATGACAACGCTGAGTTACTTATAGGTAGCAACGTAAAGTTAAATCACCGTTGTCATATTGGAGTGATGAAAAGTGTCAAGATAGGAAATGATGTTTTATTTGCTTCAAATGTTTTCATTTCCGACCATACCCATGGAAGTTACATTGGAGATATGCAATCAAATCCACTTCAACCTCCTAATGAGAGGGAAATTGTCTGTGGCAATGTAGAAATTGGAGATAAGGTGTGGATTGGAGAAAATGTTGCAGTTTTATTGGGTGTCTCAATTGGTGAGTCAAGTATTATTGGAGCCAATTCAGTGGTAACAAAGGACATACCGGCCTTTTCAATAGCAGTAGGATCGCCCGCAAGAGTCATTAAGACTTGGGATAAGGCGGTGGAAAAATGGGTTGCAGTTAGTTAATTAGGTAAAGTGCCTTGAAATCCCATATTCATATTTTCTTTCTCTCCTTAATTGCAGTTTTAGCGACTCTTATTTTTGAGAGGGCAATTGGTATTGAGTGGGACTTTCACCCTGATAGCGTTACTTACGCAACAACTTCCCATGAAATTTCGCAAAATATCTTAAACGAAGGCTTTGGCTCGGCCATAAATAATTCCTACTACTTCCTTTGTTCGCTATTGGGTCAAAATATTGTGGCAATCATTGCCATGAATATGATTTTCTTTGCACTCACTAACTTAATAATATTAAAGTTGCATATTAAATTTGCTGGTGATTTAAGTCTTGAAAAATACTCTCTTTTGCTTTTGTTGGTGCTTAATCCATACAGAATGCATCTGGCAACAACTATGCTAAAAGATACCCTGATTATTTTTCTAGCTTTGATTTCTTTAATGGGAGCACGGTGCTGGATCATATCTTTCATAACTATGCCTTTTTTGAGGGTAATAGGCGTTTTCTATTATGGAGTTCTGCTGCCTAAAGTAATTTTTGCATTCGGCGTGTTTTGCGCTATTTGTATTTTCTTTATTTTTAACGAGAGAGTTGTCGGCTTAATGCTAGAGTTCAATGCCAATCAAATGCAGTTCAGAGAATTTGACTCAGTTCCCTCGTTTCAAGATTCCGGGTTAGCGGGCATTGGAATACGATTTATATTGTGGCCAATATTAGCTCTGACTGCTAGCTTTTCGTTGTTCGGCCTTTCGGTTCCATTTATGGCGGTTGCTTTGGGTGTTGTGATGTTTAACGTCTATACGTTTGCTTTAGTGGGCCGCTCAATATTTACTTGGAAAATTTTTATTTCAATGGGGGTTTTTGCTATTTTAGTAACAGGATATGGAAGTTACATCCGTTATGTATATCCATTTTTGGTAATGGCGCCGCTGCTCGTGATATCCCAGTCTTCTTCCCGTTTAAGGTATTCCTGAATATGGCAAAAAAACATAGTTTATGGATTTTTGTTATTTCGGTCTGCGCATCGCTTATGCTTCTGGCGTTTGAACGTCAGATTGGAATTGGGTGGGATTATCATCCCGATGCTGTTACCTACGTAAGGACTTATAGCAATGTTATTGCTAACATCATTAACTCAGGTGGGCGGGATTTATTAACTCAGCTGTACTTCGTTTTTTCCTGGCTATTAAATGGCAATATTGCTGCGTTAATTGGTATCAATATTGTTGTGTATTCAATCACCAGTTGTATGATTTATGAGCAACTGAAAGGGTTTATTACATCAAGGGTCGGTTTAATCTGCGTGCTATTGATAATTTTTATGCCTTATCGCATGCATCTTGCAGTACATGTATTAAAAGATACGTTCCTCATTGCATTCTTGGCTGGATCAATCCTTGGAATTCGTTTTTTGATCTTGCCGGCAATTTTGATTAGTGTTAGATCCATTTTTTATTTCCCATCTGTTATGCGATACAGGGGCGCCATTCTCTGTTTTGTGGGATTCGCAATCTCATTAATAGCATTTGATGAGTTTCGTGGCTGGGTGCAAGCAATGGCTAGTAATGATTTCAGGTTTAGGGCGTATGACACAGTTCCCACATTCGTTGAAATTTCAAATGGCAGCATCATCCGTGCAGTAATTTGGCCAGTCCTTTTCTTAACGGGGGGGTTTATATTTCTATCCCCAGGGATGCTTATGCTCCCTTTAGCTTTTGGCCAGCTTATCGCTCAATTTGCTGTATTTGGGGTATTCAAGAGGCCTATTTTAAGTTCTGGGCTCTTTATTTCTATTGCCTTTATGGCTTATATTTCACCGGGATTCACTACCTTTTTTAGATACAGCACACCCATTTTTGTATTATTCCCACTAATATTGGCTCAATGGGCTCGCGCTGGTAAAAAAGGTGAAAAATTGAAAGCAGTCTTTGCGTTTATTGGAAGCAATGGAATCCCAAATAAGTATGGGGGATTTGAATCGTTTTTGGAGGCAATCTGCCCTGAGATGGTTAAGCGAGGCTTCAAAGTCATAGTTACCTGTGATCCCTCCAAGTATTCCGAGCGCGAACCTCGTTTTGAGGGTGTCGATAGAGAGTTCGTTCCAATTAAGGCAAATGGATTCCGCTCAACCCTGCATGATTTGGCCGCATTCTTTAAAGTTTTTTTAAAAGCAGATGTTGTCGTTGTATTAGGCGTTTCTGCTGGGCCATTTTTCCTACTTTTTAGGATGTTCTGCTGGGCTTCCGGTAAGAGTCTGGTGGTAAATATAGATGGCATTGAATGGAGGAGAACGAAATTCTCTAAGCCGATTCGATTTATTTTATGGGCTTACGATCTTTTTGCTCAAATTTCAGCAAACGTTATTATTTACGACAACAAAGAGCTTTTAAGTTTTGTAAAGCCAATGTTTAGATCTAAGGCAAAATTGATAGCCTATTCAGCAGACCATGTGCTTAGAAATCCCTCGGTAATACTGGAGCAAAAAACTGCATTAACAATTTGCAGGATCGAGCCCGAAAATAATATTGAATTGTTGCTTTTGGGAGCGCTAGCCTCAGGAATAGAAAAATATACCTTTATTGGCAATTGGAATAACAGTCTATTTGGCAAGACACTAAAGGCAAAGTACGCCAATGAGCCGCAATTACAACTTCTTGATCCTATCTACGACTTAGATTTATTGGTTAATTACCGAGAGGCATGTGCTTTTTATCTACATGGGCATAGCGTCGGCGGCTCAAATCCATCCCTTATAGAGATGCTTCCGTACGGCTGCCACATTCTTTGTTATGACTGTGGATTTAATAGAGAGACTACTGGTGTTGATGCCCAGTATTTTTCATCACCAGAGGATCTTGCAAGGTTGATTGATCTAAATTTAGCGAAGTCACCCTCAGGAGGTCGGGCAATACAGAAGCGTTATACAAAAAAATATATTGCTGATGAGTTTATTCAGTTGGGTGATGGGGTTGGTTTATGAAGAGGGTAATAGTTACCGGCGCTAGAGGATTTGTAGGTAAGGCATTGATGAATCAGCTCATAAAAGATGGCTACCAGGTATTTCCTGTCTCATTTACTAATTTCTTGCAAGAAACCCCCCACTCTCTTCCAGAGGCTGATATATGTATTCATCTGGCAGCTCGGGTGCATGTAATGAATGATTCTCACCCTAACCCTATTGAGGAATATCGTCGGATTAATTTTGATGGAACTAAATTATTGGCTGAATTTGCACATCGTGCAGGGGTTAAGCGCTTCATTTATATGAGTACGGTTAAGGCGGTGGCAGAGAGCTCCCTATGCAATAAGCCACTTACTGTATCTACCACTCCAGCGCCAACTGATCCTTATGCAATTTCAAAGTTGGAGAGTGAGAATTATCTATTAGATTTTGCCAAGACTTCAGGTATGGAGGTTGTGGTGATAAGGCCGCCTCTTGTATATGGAAATGGTGTTAAGGCTAATTTTTTATCTTTAATTAGGGCGGCTCAAAAAAGAATTCCAATGCCTTTTCTCGGGATCAAAAATTTACGCAGTTTAGTCTCCTTACATAATTTAGTAAGTTTTATCAGTTGCACCATCACTCACCCATCAGCTGCAAATCAAGTATTTTTTGTTTCTGATGGCGAGGACGTCTCTATTGCAGATCTTTACAAGAAGATCTCGATTGCTTTTGGTATCTTGCCAAGAGTATTTTTTGTCCCAGTTTTTGTTTTGAGGGGCTTGGCATTGGTTATTGGTAAAGAGGCTGCGGTAGATAGACTTTGCGAATCTTTGCAGGTGGATATTTCTAAAAATAAAACTATTTTAGGTTGGGTGCCCCCATATTCCCTAGAAGAGGGTCTTTCGGAGATGGTTAAATCATAGAATCATGAAGCGTATATTTGATTTTACTCTGGCTGCAATTTTGCTGGCCCTCTTTTGTATCCCCATCTTATTGGTTGCTTTGCTCGTAAAGATCACTTCTAAAGGGCCGGCTTTGTATTGGTCGGAGAGGGTTGGCAAAAATAACATTTTGTTTAGTATGCCTAAATTTCGTTCAATGCGGACAGATGCTCCGGTAGTAGCGACGCATCTTATGGCTGATCCAAAGCAATACCTCACACCAATCGGATCATTGCTGAGAAAATCTAGTCTAGATGAGTTGCCCCAGCTTTGGAATATTCTTATTGGGGATATGAGTTTTGTGGGCCCAAGGCCGGCACTTTATAACCAGACAGATTTGATGGAACTTAGAACATCTTTGGGGGTTAGTGCATTGACTCCTGGGCTGACTGGCTGGGCACAGATTAATGGCAGGGATGAGTTGCCGATCCCTGTTAAGGTTAAGTTTGACGCTGAGTATTTGAAATCTAAGTCTATGCGTTTTGATTTTTACATATTGTGGATGACCTTTTTAAAGGTTATTAGACGTGATGGGGTTTCTCATTAATGATTAAGAAATTTACTAGACCACTTTTGGGTCAACTAATTACGCTGCCTGCGTTCACAAAGCGTTCAATTATTTTGCTTGCTGATATCGGGTTGATTGCTGCTTCAGTATGGATTGCATTTTCATTGCGATTCGGCGAGTTCTATTTATTAAACTCAAGTCAGATTTATGCTCTAGGTGGAATTGTTGCAATAGAGATTTCATGCCTCATAATTTTTGGGGCTTATCGATCTGTTATTCGTTATTTTGGTGGAAAGTCTGCGTGGATAATTTTTAAGGCCACCATAATTAGTTCGGTTCTTTGGGCATGGACAGCATTTATGTTTCAAATAACTGGAATTGATGGGGTGCCCAGAACGATACCTATTATTTATGCATTTATTTTTAGCTTCTTTTTAATTGGTGGCAGATTTTATGCAAAATGGTTACTTAATTCTGCCTATCAAGCCTCTTATATGGGCCGTAAGACTTTAATTTTTAATGCTGGCAGTGCTGGTCGTCAATTGGCGGCCTCGTTGAATCATTCCAATGAATTACGGGTTTTAGGTTTTGTAGATGATAGTCCAGCATTATCCGGAAAGGATGTTGATGGATTGCGCGTTTTTGCATCCGAGCGACTTGAAATATTAATTTCTAGGCTTGGAGTGGAGGTTGTCATTGTTGCCTCGTCAGACTTATCCGGTAAGCGACATAAGGATATCCTAGGGCTTCTAGAAAAGCATAAAGTACAAGTTAGAGTGCTTCCAGCAATTTCAGATATAGCAACCGGACGCCACCTAGTTAATATGGTCCGAGAGGTAGATATAGGCGATCTTTTAGGCAGAGAACCTGTTATTGCAAATCCTGAATTATTAGGGCGCTGCATTAAAGGAAAGTCTGTTTTAGTTACTGGTGCCGGGGGATCAATCGGCTCTGAGTTATGTCGTCAAATTTTGGGACTTGGACCTAAACGACTTATTTTGCTTGAAGCTAGCGAGGCAGCGCTTTACCAAGTAGATAGAGCTCTGCGAAAAATAAATGATTGCGAGGTTGTGCCCGTCTTAGGCTCTGTAAAAGACTACGAAAAGCTGAAGAACATTCTGCAAGAATATTCTATAGACACTATTTATCATGCTGCCGCTCATAAACATGTTCCATTAGTAGAGGCAAATGTCGCCGAAGGTGTATTAAACAACATCTATGGAACGCGTTCACTTATCATAGCTGCATATGAGTGCACCCAATTGGGGGGTCTATCTACATACAAAGGCCCAAGCAATTTTATTTTGATATCTACCGATAAAGCAGTAAGACCAACTAACGTAATGGGCGCAACCAAACGGTGGGCAGAATTAATTTTGCAAGATTATGCTGAAAAAGTTAAATCAGAAGGCGGTGATTTAGTTTTTACTGCCGTACGATTTGGTAATGTACTTGGATCGTCTGGATCGGTAGTTCCACTTTTTAAAGAGCAGATTGCTCAGGGCGGCCCAATAACGGTTACCCACTTAGAGATTACGCGTTACTTTATGTCTATCCATGAGGCAGTGGAATTGGTCATTCAGGCCGGCAGTATGGCTCAAGGTGGCGAAGTCTTTCTTCTTGACATGGGGGAGCCGGTGAAAATTGTAGATCTTGCTGAAAAAATGATCGCATTATCTGGCAAAACTGGTCAAATTAATATTGCAGTTACTGGATTGAGGCCTGGAGAAAAGCTATATGAAGAGTTATTGATTGGAGCAAATAATGCTGAGGCTACAGGCCATCCAAAAATTATGAAAGCTACAGAGCCGCTAATTGGCGATGAATCACTTTCGACCTTAATGCATAAAGTCGAGTGCTTTCTGGAGAACGCCTCTAATGAGGAGTTGCGCCAACTATTGTTGAGGGTTGCGCAATAATAGGTATCCTAGTGTTAGCTTGTTAGGTAGGCAATTTAGTTTAAATTCATTAATCATGCCAATAAAGCAGAAAATGTTTGATTAAAATTTTCAAAACTATTAAACATTCGATAAATTTTGATGGCAGCATATTTTGAAATATGCCACATAATATTCAATATTATTCCATTTATTGGGCCAATCACTCTTCTAAATCATTTATCTAGTCGGATTGGTTTTATGGAGAAGGTAAGCGAGGTCTAAGCGTTATTCTGTGCATGGTAATGCAAGGTCGCTAAGCGGCATTGGCACTCTTGTCTTCCGATTTATCCTGAATATGACGGTTTGATGTCTTGTGGGTGACTTTACCGCCCCCCAGTCGTTATAATCATCATATGTAAACAGGTTTAAGTCCTTTGAGGTCATTTTGTCATTAATAATTAGTCAAAATTGGTTAGAAACTATTGTAAATGACTGATTTTATTGAGAAAAATATCATTGTAGCTCTCAATTCTAATGCCCCTTTGGTGGCGATCTTGCTGTGTACCTATAACGGAGACCGCTTTTTAGCAGAGCAATTGGACTCTTTAGAGGCTCAAGCTCACCAAAATTGGATGGTAAGAGCCAGTGATGACGGATCCATAGATCAAACCCTGGAAATACTGCAGCAATATCAGGCTAAATGGCCTGCTGGAAAACTCACTATTCGCAGCGGCCCCCAAAGAGGCTTTTGTCAGAACTTTTTATCTCTTGCGTGCGACCCAGAAATTAAGGCTGATTATTACGCCTTTTGTGATCAGGATGATGTATGGTTGCCATCCAAGTTGTCCGTTGCGCTTGAGAATATCCTCTTAAATCAAGAGGTCCAAAAGCCCTATGTCTATTGTGGGCGCACACAATATGTAAACGATCTGCTAAAGCCCTGTGGATTCTCCCCTTTATTTGTTTTTCCGAAAACTTTCCGTAACGCTCTGGTGCAAAGCATTGCTGGCGGCAACACCATGGTTTTTAATCAAGCTGCGAAAAATTTGATTGAACAAGTCGGTCCTTTGGAGGTGGCTTCTCATGACTGGTGGATTTATCAATTAGTTACTGGTGTGGAGGGGGAAGTTTTTTACGACCCGATGCCACAAGTCCTGTATCGTCAACATGAGTATGCTTTGGTGGGTGGAAGTAATTCTTTTTCAGCCAGAATGGACCGAATTTGGATGTTATTGCAAGGACGCTTTCAAAAGTGGAATACGAAAAATATTAACGCCCTAAATCAAGTCAGCCACTTGCTAGTAAAAAATCATCAAGAGATTTTAAAAATGTTTGAGGTATTAAGGGTTGCAAGATTTAAAGATCGTTTTCGCTTGATGGGGGTTTGTGGCTTGTACCGCCAAACAAGACGAGGCACCATAAGTCTCTACTTGGCGGCGTTAATAAAAAAGATTTAACACATGAATAATCAGAGGGGCGAAGTTAAGAAAATCTGCGTAGTACATCTTGTTAGAAAAAAAAATGAATTAGCTGTTTTTGAACGATTTATAAACTCATATAAATTTTTTGATGCGGGGATAGACCACGATTTGATAATAATTTATAAGGGATTTAAAGCAGAATTTGATATTTTTCCATATGAAGAAAAAATCATTGATACAAAACACAAAATTTATAAGTGCTCTGATATTGGATATGATTTAAAGGCCTATTCTTCATGCTTTAAAAAATTCAAGAATAACTATGAATACTTTTGTTTTTTAAATTCCTTTAGTGAGCTCAATGGCGAAAATTGGTTGAGAAAACTTTGGATGCCATTTAATGATAAGGGGGTGGGATTGGTTGGCGCCACAGGTTCTTATGGGACTATGGTTCCAAAATATCAAGCTCCATCATCCAATCTAGCTACGTGGAAGAAAGTATTAAGGCCTATATTATTACCCCTTTTAATTCGATTTAAAGAATTATCATTTGATGGGTTTCCAAATCCACATATTCGGACTAACGGATTTATCATCAGTACAGCAATTTTTAATAAAATAAAATTCCCCTTATTTTTTAGGAAGCTAGAAGCATATAAATTCGAGAGCGGAAGGTTTGGGCTAACCAATCAAGTTAAGTTGTTAGGATTAAAATGCGTAATTGTTGGCAATAATGGAAATTCATATTCAGAAAATAACTGGCTAGAAAGCGAAATATTTTGGAGCTCAAAACAAGAAAATTTGTTAATAAAAGATAATCAAACAAATTATTATGAAAATGCCGATAATGTAACCAAGAAAAAGTTAACTATATCTGCTTGGCATGGTTCCTAAAATATAATCTATGAAAAATAATAAAATTCTATCCAATATGGAATATGCAATAAAAGACATCAAAGAGGGATTTTTGAGTATTCACATATGGCCCATGTTGGGTTGGCTTGAAATAAAGCAGCGCTATCGAAGATCCATCATTGGCCCCTTTTGGTTGACAATTAGCACTGGCGTAATGATTGGTTGCATGGGTCCCTTGTACGGCAGATTATTCAAGACCGACATATCTGGATATTTTGCATACTTTAGCATTAGTTTTATATTGTGGATGTTTATTTCAAATATTATTTCTGATTCGTGCACTATTTTCATTAATTCTGCTGGATATATTCAGCAAATGAAAATGCCTTTTAGCATATATGTTTTAAAAACGGTCTATAAAAATATTATTATATTTTTTCATAATTTTATTATTATCGCTGTAGTATTAATTTTTTACCCCCCCTTAATATCTTGGATAAACTTATTATTTATTGTTGGTGTAATTTTGATTGCATTAAATGCATTTTGGGTTGGGATAATTTTGGGAATGCTCTGTGCAAGGTATAGAGACATACAACAAATAGTGGTGAATGTGATTCAGTTAGCCTTTTTCATGACCCCAATTATTTGGAGGGCAGACATGCTTGGAAAGTATAGCTATGCCGCCAATTTCAATCCTCTCTACCATTTTCTTGAAATAGTGCGTGGGCCATTACTGTACGGACAAGTAAATGCATTATCTTGGGGGGTGGTTGGAATAATTACTATGGGAGGCTATTTATTTATGTTTAAAGCTTTCTCCGCTTACCGATCTAAAATTGCATATTGGATATAAAAATGCATCAAATAATTGCTAAAAATTTAGTAGTTGAATATCCAATATTCGAGTGGGGCGATAGATCTATCAGGAGCTCAATTGTAAATTCAGCTACTGGTGGAAAGTTATTGAGTAGTGGTAACAAGACAATTGCCGTTAGAGCCTTAGACGGTCTAGATTTTAGTATCCAGGAGGGTGATCGGATCGGATTGGTGGGCCATAACGGCTGTGGTAAATCGACTTTATTGAAGGTGTTAGCAGGCGCTCTCCAGCCGAGCTCAGGAGAGTTATTTATAAGTGGAAAAATTGCATCAATGTTAAGCATTTCCGTAGGCTTAGATTCAGAGGCAACGGGGTATGAAAACATCTATATTCGCGGTGCGATTATGGGATTGAAGCCAGCCGAAATTGATATTTTGGTGGAGGATATCTGTTCATTTGCCGATCTAGGGGACTATATAAATCTCCCGATTAGGACTTATTCAAGTGGCATGTGGATGAGACTGGCTTTTGCTATTTCTACCAGTATGCCGGCAGATATTATTTTAATGGATGAGTGGCTTAGCGCTGGGGATTCAACATTCTCAACTAAAGCAAATCATAGAATTCAGAGCTTAGTAGATGGCGCAAAAATTCTTGTAATCGCTTCACATAGCCCCGATCTTATTAGAAGAAGTTGTAATCGAATATTAAGATTAGAGCATGGTCGGATTGTGTCTGAGGTTCCAGGGGGGTACATCTCACGCCCCCAAAAAAAGGCTCAAGTCAAAAATATATTTACCAAGGATTCCCACTCAATCACTTCAGAGTCATCTTTGGAAGACTATGAAGAGGGAGCTGTTGATAATTGGGAAGTTAACAGAGCAATTCCAATGGTTGAGAGACTCGAGAAATGGGCTTTGCTTGGCGATCCTAGTTATGACGAAAACGCATTGACAAGTTGGTCCAAATCAGTTGATTTTTTTCAGACCCCCAAATTTAAATCTGCATACAAAAGAGGAATGAATTCTGGCCATCAAATTCTCCGACCAAGAGGCAGCACTATTGATATAGGATTAAATTGGCGAGTCGCTATTTGTTGCTGGGCTGCAGAATATGCCAAAAAGCTTGAGGGTGATTTTGTTGAATGCGGAACAAATACAGGAATAGATTCATTGGCGGTATGCGAATATATTGACATTAATAAAAGTAAAAAGACCTTTTGGTTGTTTGATACTTTTGAAGGAATTCCAGCTGAACAAATATCTGAAGAAGAGTTGGCAGCGGGACGCCTGGCCGAAAGCAAAGCTAATTACTTTTCATGTTTTGAAATGGTGAAAAATAATTTCAAGAGTTTCCCTGGTGCGATCTTAATTAGAGGGACAGTTCCTGAGTCCCTTAAAACCGTAAATATAGAAAAGGTTGCCTATCTCGCTATTGATATGGGTATCGCTTATCCAGAAAAGGCGGCGCTTGAATATTTTTGGAATAAATTAATCCCAGGGGGTATTGTGGTGCTGGGGGGGTATGGATGGGCCCCTTATCGATCCATTAAAAATGCGATTGATAAGTTTGCAGCTGAAAAAAACTTTGAAGTTATGACCTTGCCGACTGGTCAAGGTTTAATAGTTAAAAACTAAATTTAAATAATGGTCAAAAATTAAACTATGAAATTTTCGATAGTAATTCCTACGAGAAATAGACTGTATTTATTGCGTGAGGCGGTGGAAACCGTAAGACTGCAAAGTTATGATAACTGGGAGTTAATTGTTTTTGATAACGCCTCAGATGATGGGGCTGCAATTACAACATATTTGAATGAGTTAAAAGATGCGAGGATTAAGTACTACAGATCATCAAGGTTCCTATCTGTAACTGACAGTTGGAATAGCGCAATTAATAAAGCCGAGGGGGACTATATCACCCTAATAGGGGATGATGACGGTTTATGCCCAAATTACTTTGAGCATATAAATAAAACTGCTGTGGAAATGAATTTTCCTGAGCTTATCTACAATCCATTCTATCAATTTTGGCACCCCGGTGTTGCGCCGTGGGAATCAAGAGGCCACCTAATTGAAATTAAACATGGATTCTTTTATGAGAACAAAACAAAGCCCTTTCTTCTTGGTCGAAAGGATTCATTGAGGGCCATAAAAGACTCACTTAATTTTGATATTAGTTTTAGCTTTAATAGCCAAGCTTGTGTATATAAAAGGTCACTTTTTAACAAAATAAAGGAAGGTAGTGTTTTTTACCAATCCCCATACCCTGATTTTTATATTGCAAATGTAGCTTTATTTATGTCTGAAGCAACAGCTATTATTCCCCACCCCATAGCAATCGCTGGGGTATCGAAATCTTCTGTTGGATACACTATTTACAATGACCAAGATTCGATTGGCGAGGCTATTTTAAATAACGATTTATTTTCTGATCCAATTTTCAAAAAAAATAAGAATTTAATATTGTCTGGACCTGCTTACAACACAAATTATTTTATAGCCATGAAGTATGTGGAAAAAAGGTTAGTTAATTTTAGGCATAAATTTAATGTGAAAAAATATAGAAGAATTCAATTTTACGAAGCCATAACAAGAATTTTAAGTGGTGAGCAAGTTGAAAGCTGGTGGCCAAAAATGCGTCTACAGATGAGTGTTATTGAAAGATATTGGTGTGCATTAAGCTATAGATTGAGAGACCCCAATTATTATCAATTTAGGGGTAAAGAAAAAATATTAAGTCTAATAAAAAAAGGGGTACACACCTCTGGCTGTGACCCACAGGTTAAGCAATGTGGATTCTTTGAAACCTCTAAGGTAAGTGATATTTATAAATTTCTCAATGAAAAAAAATAATGGCATAGCTGTAGTTTATTTGGCAAGATGCGCTGATGGGCTTGATGCATTTGCTCGCTTCGTCAATAGCTATAAGAACCATCCGGCAGGTATTGATCATAAGCTTGTTATTATTTACAAGGGGTTTGAGTCGTCCGAGAGTCTGGAGCAGGCTAAGCTGATCTTTAAAGACGTGCTTCATGACCAGATATTCTTAGAGGATGTTGGCTTTGATATAGGGTCTTATTTTGAGGCAAGCAAGGTAATTACAAGTGAGTATCTTTGCTTTCTGAACACCCATAGTGAAATTAGTGCTGATGACTGGCTTAAATTAATGATGCAGGCCGCGACCAAGGATGAGATAGGTCTTACGGGGGCAATGGGCTCTTATGAGAGTTTGATGCAATCTTGGAAATTAATTCAAATGTTTTACTGGCTTTTTTACATGAAAGGATACGTATGCCCAGAAAATATTTACGAGTACTATCGTAAATTTACCGAATATCTACCGGTAGGAGATTTAAAAATCTCAAGAGGGCGCGGCCCAATAATGAAATTAAAAAATTACTACCATAATTGGGTACTTGCAAGGGCTGTGTCAAATACATTCAAAGAATTTGAAATGCATTGGCAGCAACTTTTGATGCCGGGAAAAATGTTTGAAGATTTGGCAACTATAGAAAAATTTCCCAACGCACATATCAGATCTAATGGTTTTTTAGTAAAAAATGCGATTCTTAAAAAATTAAATATTTTAAGAATCCAAACTAAGTCGGATGCATGCCTATTTGAAAGTGGTCCACAAAGCATGACGAATGTCATTAAGAATTTAGGGCTTAAGGTTGTTATTGTCGGAAAAAATGGCACGATCTATGATGAGGAAAATTGGTGGGACAGTCACACCTTTAGGCAGGGCGATCAATCTAATTTACTTATAAGTGATAACCATACGCGAGCTTTTATGGATATGGAATGTAAGAATAAATTTCTGCATAACTATTTAACATGGGGAAATTTAGGCGCACACAATCCGCCTGATTTTTGTGAGCTCGGGATTTCTTTTGTCACTAGGGGCTGAAATGACCTCAAGCATAGCTGTAGTTTATTTGGCAAGATGCGCTGATGGGCTTGATGCATTTGCTCGCTTCGTCAATAGTTATAAGAACCATCCGGCAGGTATTGATCATAAGCTTGTTATTATTTACAAGGGGTTTGAGTCGTCCGAGAGTCTGGAGCAGGCTAAGCTGATCTTTAAAGACGTGCTTCATGACCAGATATTCTTAGAGGATGTTGGCTTTGATATAGGGTCTTATTTTGAGGCAAGCAAGGTAATTACAAGTGAGTATCTTTGCTTTCTGAACACCCATAGTGAAATTAGTGCTGATGACTGGCTTAAATTAATGATGCAGGCCGCGACCAAGGATGAGATAGGTCTTACGGGGGCAATGGGCTCTTATGAGAGCATTAAAGATTCAGTAAATTTATACAGATGGATAATTTTGGAGTCTATGGGCGCCAATTTAGAGATCAAAAAGTTTATCGCCATATACTTTGAATATATATTAAGTCGTTACCATAGAAAATGGTATCTCGGCAATATATTTGATGAAATTGAAATGGAGCAGGACAATCGTTTAAAAAGGTTAGTCTTATTTTTAAGAAAAATAGTTTTTCTTCCCGGCTTCTATAGCTCCGGAACGCAGTCAATTTGGTTATCGGCACCTAAATTTGAATCTAATATATTCCCATCCTTTCCAAATCCTCATATCAGGAGCAATGGATTCATTATGAAGGGGCAAATTTTTCGAGGTTTACTTACTCGAAATTTGATAAACAAGGCCGAAGCAAATTTATTTGAAAGTGGCCCACAAAGCATGACGAATGTCATTAAGAATTTAGGGCTTAAGGTTGTTATTGTCGGAAAAAATGGCACGATCTATGATGAGGAAAATTGGTGGGACAGTCACACCTTTAGGCAGGGCGATCAATCTAATTTACTTATAAGTGATAACCATACGCGAGCTTTTATGGATATGTCCGAGCCTTCGAGAGAGTCTCATGAGTGGCTTACCTGGGGAGTTTCTAAAAAAACCAAACGACCAACTATATTCGATTACAAATATAAAATATAATTTACAAAGATTAAAAATATGAAAAAAATTTCCTTTCTAATACCATCAAAAAATAGATTAAATTTACTAGACCATGTAATTAAATCTATACTTATACAACCGTTTTCAAATTATGAAATTATAGTGGTTGATAACTGCTCTTCAGAAAATTATGAAGCTTACGTTAGGGGTTTAAATAATGCGAAAATTACTTATTTTCGACAGAAAAACCCGGTGCCAGTAACTGAAAATTGGCAAAAAGCTCTTTTGCTTGCCTCTGGAGATTATGTATTAATGTTGGGTGACGATGATGCGTTATCCCCAGAATTTTTTAATTTAATTAATCCGCTGTTGGAAAATGAGTCTCCAGATTTAATTTATTTATCCGCATTTCACTATTGCTATCCAGGCGTTATGCCGGGTTGTGATGCGGGATATGTTGCAAGAGTGAAAAGTGAATTTCTTAGAGAAAAAATTACTCCCTTTCATCTTGACTTAGATTACGCAAGAGAGTTATCTGATGCCGTTCTTAATTTTAGGCATCGTTTTAATTTCAACGCTCAGCATTTCTTATTGAGGAAAGGTTTTGTTAATCAGTTTAATGATGCTGGGGGGCTATATCAGAGTCCATATCCTGATTTTTTTGCAGCCATTCTTATCTTTCATTATGCTAAGTCCATATTGGTACTGCCGCAAGAATCAGTAATTATCGGAATTTCACCCAAGTCATTTGGTGCCTATTACTTTTCAAATAGACACAAAGATGGATATAAGTTCCTTCAAAATGAAGAGGTTGATCCAAGCGTACAGGAATTTGTATTAAAAAATGAATTTCCTGGTGATATGAACAATACAAATTGGTTGATTTCTGCGGAAATGGCTAGATGTCACTTGCCTTTTAACAATTCTACCGAAGTGAATATTGAGAGATATAAGGCCATCCAAATCCTTTCTCTTTTGAGGAATAAATTTTGGCATCAATCGCAGGATCAGGCTGAGTTAGATGATATTAAAAATAAGTTGACTGAGTCTGAATCAATGCTCTTTAGTTTCTTGCAAATGGCATTACAAAATATCGTACAGCAAGATAAGAATTTGATAATCCCTATGCTTGAAAAGGTTGAGCAGCAAGTGGCTCAATACCCTGCAGGGTTTTATCAAATGGTGGATATTGGTGCGCACCATAATATAAGTGACTTAATTTTGTGGTTATCTCAGCCTCCAGGGCAAGAAATCATCCTTTCAAAATTTGACAATCACCCTAACACTGGAAGCATTAAAAAGATGGCAAAAATTAAATCGATAGCTGGCAAAACTGTGCGGTCTATTTTTCCAAAAAATGGAGATAGGATTGTTCAGATACTAAAAAGAGGGCCAACCTCAATCCTAGCCAGCATTGGGCGAAAGGTAAAAACGAAATTAACTCCAGAGCCACCTTCAACAGGACATTCGAGTAGTTTGGAGCCAATTTCATTCGACGGTCATGAGCTTCAAATTTCAATTAGAAGGGGAGGGGAGAGATGTGTTTTATCTCCGGGTTTATTTGATGATTTTGATTTCAAAGATGGAGATGAGATTACTATCATTCCTGAGGCCAAGGCTTCAAGCCTATTAAGAACCCCTGAGGGTAATTTACATTTGGTTACAGCTGATGGAACTGGTATACGTGTGCCTTCAAGAGTTGAATTAACGCCATTTAAGGGCTATATGATGCCTGAGCATTTAGTCAGGTTGACGGGTGCTGGGTCTGCAACATTCGATGAATTGGGACAAGGGCATATTAAGAACTATCAGAAATATATGGGAATTGAATCTGGCATGAGTTTTTTAGAGATTGCTAGTGGAATGGCTAGAGATGCATTTCCATTGATTGAGCTTCTTGGGCCAAATGGAAAATATGTTGGAATAGATGTTCAGCGCGAATCAATAGTGTGGTGCCAAAAAAATATTACAAGAAAACATCCTAATTTTGAATTCGTCCATTTCAACGCCTATCATGAGTTACACAACCCCTTTGGCACCAAAACAACAATGGATTATCCATTGCCTGTTGCCGATCGATCTGTAGATCGGATTGGCCTCCAGTCCTTGCTGACTCATATTTTTGAAGATGAAGTTGTGCATTATCTAAAGGAGATTGCTCGTGTTCTTAAGCCAAACGGGGTGGCTTATGTAACCTTTCTTCTATATTCAGAGGAAGTGGTTGCGGCCTCAAGAATTAATGACTGCACTCCATATGGACTTAGATTTGAGCATCAATATGCTGATGGATGTTATATAAACAATCTACAGTACCCTACGGGCGGAGTTGCATTTACAGCCGAAAAAATGAATGAAATGATTAAGAAAGCTGGCCTTAAATTAACAAGACCATTTCTTAGGGGTTACTGGTCTGGCTTTTATGAGAACCCGGATGATGATGGTCAGGATGTAGCTTTATTAACTCCAGACATATGAGAATTATTAATGTCAAGATTTGAATCTAAAGTTTTCTCGGTGCTGAGGCGAATAGTTCCGCAGGTTCGAATGCTATCCGATGAATTTGAGGGCCTCGAAAAGAAAAATATTGCTTTGGAATTGCTGGCTGAATCTCAGCGTAAAGAGATCTCTCGCTTAGAGTTGCTGGCTGAATCTCAGCGTAAAGAGATCTCTCGCTTAGAGTTGCTGTCTGAATCTCAGCGTAAAGAGATCACAAGTTTTTATATGGAGCCGATCAAAAATTCATTTCCCATCCTATATCCGGAATTTTCCAAGGAGGATAGAGAGCTAATTAATAATTTTGGAAAGCTTTATTACGATGCTGGACAAAATAGGGGGTTGCATACCTTTCAAATTTCATGGTTTGGTCATGTTTTATTAAAGTGCCCCCTAGATTTGTGGGTATATCAAGAATTAATCTGCCGAGAGTTGCCTGATTTAATAATTGAAACTGGAACCCATAGAGGCGGATCTGCACTTTATTTAGCCTCGATCTGTTCCATGCTAAATCATGGTCAGGTTATGTCTATTGATATAGATGAAACTTATGTTGATGATTTGCCTAAGCATGAAAGAATTACATATATAACTGGATCTAGCGTTGACTTAAATATAGTTAATAATCTGAAATCGATCGCTAAGGATAAAAATGTATTAGTTATATTAGATAGCGATCACCGTATGGAGCATGTCCTTAATGAATTAATGATTTATAAAGATCTTGTTCCAGTGGGAGGATATTTGATAGTTGAGGATACCAATATAAATGGAAATCCCGCTTATCCTGACTTTGGCCCTGGACCAATGGAGGCCGTAAATGAATTTCTTAAGGATAACGAATCATTTGCAATTGATTTGAGCTGCCAAAGATTTTTATTAACAATGAATCCGCACGGATATCTAAGAAGAATTAAATAAATGTTGAACCGTTTTTTCCAACACTGCAGAAATAGAGCACTCTCAAAGCGAATAGCATTGATGGTTTCAGAAATTAACAATTCTTCGGAAATATATCGCCCTTCTAATTTTTGGAAAAATCTGAATCAGATAAATTCATCCCAGTTATACAAAGATGGATATGAAAATTTTAAGAGAACATTGAATCAAAACTATTTCAATTGGGCTCCAACTACATTTGAAGATAATCAGCTTAAAAATCTACTAGAAATTTGGAATGCAAATCGGGCTGTAGATCCTTTCATGACATCGATTGATGAAGATCATGAAATGTGGAATATGTTTGGTCAAAATCTACTGGAAAATAAAGAGAAGGCAGCGATATATTCTTTTTTTGTAGGATTATTGTGGTGGTATGCAAGCCTAGATGATCCGCTAGGCCTAACAAATAAGCTTAGAGAGCCGGTGATAGGGAACCCGATTCCTGTTAATTTTGGCAAGAATTTGATCTCACAGGATTTAGCAAATTCTATAATTGAATTTAATACTATCTTTTATCATCTAAATGGGTTTGAAAAAAAACAGTTAGTTGTTGCTGAAATAGGCGCTGGATATGGAAGGCTTGGCTATGTCTTTGAGAGCGCATTAGATTGTAAATATGTCATATTTGATATTCCACCAGCCTTATATATATCGGAAAGATATCTAAAAGAGTCATTTCCCAATAAGAAGATTTTTCATTTTAGAAGCTTTAAAAATTTTAACGAAATAAGAGAGGAATTATTGCAATCTGATATAGCTTTCTTTACACCGAATCAGATTGAATTCTTCCCAAAAGATTATTTTGATATTTCAATTTCTATAAGTGCACTTCATGAGATGAGGTCTGATCAAATTAAGAATTTTATGGCTAAGTTAGATATGCTTACATCAAAAATTATTTATTTAAAAAATTGGACATCTTGGCGTAATGAAGATGATCAAATCAGCATTGATCAAGGCGAATTTTTATTAAGCTCCTCATGGCAATCAGCCTTAGATAGATTGGATCGAATACAAAATTTATTCACTGAAAAATTATTTTTGAAGAGAGTTTGATAAAAATGAAAGCCGTAATACTTGCTGGAGGACTGGGGACTCGTATTAGCGAAGAGTCTCATTTAAAGCCAAAGCCAATGATTGAGATTGGCGGAAAGCCAATTCTTTGGCATATTATGAAAATGTACTCTCATTATGGAATTAATGATTTCATCATCTGCCTTGGGTATAAGGGTTACATAATTAAAGAGTATTTCTCTAATTATTTTCTGCATATGTCTGATGTTACTTTTTGTATGCGAGAAAATAACACTCAAATCCACCAAAAGTATGCTGAACCCTGGAAGGTCACTTTAGTTGACACTGGAGAAGATACTATGACTGGAGGGCGTTTAAAGCGTGTACTTCCTTATGTGGGCGATGAAACTTTTTGCTTTACATATGGAGATGGTGTTTCTGATATTGATATTGCGTCACTAATTTCCAAACATAAATCGCACGGGTTGGCTGCAACGGTTACCTCAATACAGCCCCCCGGCAGATATGGGGCATTAAATATTAATAATGATCTGGTCCTGGACTTTCAAGAAAAGCCTGCTGGAGATGGTGCATGGATAAACGGTGGATTTTTTGTTTTGGAACCATCCGTAATTGATTTAATTGAGGGTGATGAAACAACTTGGGAGCAGGGGCCCTTGAGAAATCTCGCGGCTAACGGACAGCTTGCTGCATATAAGCATGAGGGCTTCTGGCAAGCTATGGATACGCTGCGAGAAAAAAATATTTTAGAAGATTTGTGGCAGTCAGGTAATGCACCGTGGAAGAGTTGGTGACTATGTTTAAGGGTGTTTATGGTGGTCGGAAGATATTGGTTACAGGCCATACGGGCTTTAAGGGTAGCTGGCTTTCATTATGGCTGTCAGCACTAGGGGCAGATGTTGTTGGACTTTCATTGCCTCCAACGACAGACCCTAACCATTGGAATTTACTTAAACTGAATGTTGAATCATATTTTGCGGATATTCGAGATGAAGTTTCGATACGAAATAAAATCCATGCAATTAATCCTGATATGATTTTCCATTTAGCTGCACAACCATTGGTTAGGCGCTCCTACCAGGAACCACTGGAAACTTGGTCAACAAATGTCATGGGCACCGCTAATATCTTGAATGCTGCTCGTGATCTTGATAGCTTAAAAGCGGTTGTGGTTGTTACAACTGATAAGTGCTATGAAAATAAAGAATGGGCGTGGGGATATCGTGAAATTGATCCATTGGGCGGCCATGATCCTTATAGCGCATCTAAAGGTGGCAGCGAACTTGTAGCTGCCAGTTTTCGCAACTCCTTTTTTAATTTACCAACAAGCGCATTAATCGCATCAGCTAGGGCTGGAAATGTCATTGGGGGTGGAGACTGGTCAGAAGATAGATTAATTCCCGACTTAATTCGATCTATTGAGTCAAATAATGCCCTTTATATCAGATCGCCAAATGCAACTCGACCATGGCAGCATGTTTTAGAGTGTCTTTCGGGATATCTTGCTCTAGGGCAGCAATTGTTACAGGGCAACGAATCGTGTGCTGAGGCTTGGAATTTCGGTCCCGAAAGAGATGGTAATCGCCAGGTTAAAGAGGTGCTACAGACAATTAAAAAGCATATTCCAGGTTTTCAGTGGTCGCAATCAGAGGGTCTACAACCTCATGAAGCTCAGCTTTTGCATTTAGATAGCGGCAAGGCTAGAGAAAATTTATCTTGGAAGCCAGTTTGGTCTTTTGAGGAAGGTATCGAAGCGACGGTTAATTGGTATAAGGCGTGGCTGGACAGAAAAGAGCTTATTAGCAAAGCTCAACTAAAGGCTTATTGTGAACTGGCTCGTACGCGTGGTTTGCAATGGGTCTCTGGAGCTTCCATATGAATGTAATGGATACCATTTTAGAGGGCGTTAAAGTTATTGAGGTTATACCCCTGCGGGATGAGCGCGGAGAATTTGCAAGAATCTTCTGTGACGATGAGTTACAAGGGGTTTTAAAGGGAAAAACTATTAAGCAGATTAATCGTTCAATGACCCGTAAGATAGGTGCAGTTCGAGGCATGCATTTCCAAAATGCCCCATATGCTGAGATCAAAATAGTGAGATGTCTGAAAGGTAGGGTATTTGATGTCGCAGTTGATTTAAGAAAAGATTCGGCAACATTTCTAAAGTGGTTTGGTATTGAGCTAAGTCCGCTAAAAAATATTGCATTGGTTATTCCTGAGGGTTGCGCTCATGGATTTCAAGTCTTGGAGAAAGATAGTGAACTATTGTATTTACACACAGCCCCATACACACCTTCGTCTGAGGCTGCTATTCGTTTTGATGAACCCTTGATTCATATTTCCTGGCCAATTACCCCTACTGACCTCTCTCAGAGGGATCTATCCCATCCTTATTTAAATAAAGTCTTTAAAGGAATTTCCATATGAAATGTCGTCATTGCCAAAATAAATTAGAGCATGTATTTCTGGACTTAGGATTTGCGCCTCCATCAAATGATTATCTAAACAAATGTGATTTAAAAGCGCCAGAGAAAACTTTCCCCTTGAAATTATATGTTTGTGATGGTTGTTGGCTAGTTCAAACTGAAGATTATTCACAAGCTAACGAATTATTTTCCAAGGATTACGCATACTTCTCTTCAACATCTAAAAGCTGGTTAGATCATTCGGCTAGGTATGTGGAGAAAATTAGCACGAATTTAGGTCTATCTAAAAATAGTTTTGTAATTGAAGTCGCATCAAACGATGGATATTTGCTAAAGAACTTTGTGGAAGCTGGGGTGCCATGTTTGGGGATTGAGCCAACCGACAGCACGGCTGATGCTGCGGAAAAAATTGGGGTGCCTGTGCTTCGGAAATTTTTTGGTGTCGAGGTTGCAAGAGAATTGGCCTCCTCTGGTAAAAAAGCTGATTTAATATGCGGTAATAATGTTTACGCTCACGTGCCCGATATTAATGATTTTACTGAAGGTCTAAAAATTGCCTTAAAAGAAGACGGGGTTATCAATCTCGAATTTCCACATTTAATGCGTTTGATTGAAAATAATCAATTTGACACTGTTTATCACGAGCATTTCTCATATCTTTCTTTAAGTACCGTGGCAGAAATTTTTTCTTCAGTTGGCCTGAGAATTTTTGATGTAGAGGAAATGCCTACTCATGGTGGAAGTTTGCGTATTTATGGCTGCCATGCTGATGACACAAGGCCAACTATAAAATCCGTCATTGACTTGCTGGCAAATGAAGTGAGGTTTGGGTTGAAGGCTTTAAATGTATATCAATCTTTTCAAACTAAGGCGAATAAAGTAAAAAATGATTTCCTTTTCTTTCTAATTGAGCAAAAGAGATTGGGAAAATCAATAGCAGGTTATGGCGCTGCGGCAAAGGGCAATACTTTAATGAATTATGCTGGCCTTAAAAATGACTTAATTGACTTTGTATGCGATGCTGCGCCATCTAAGCAGAATAAATACATGCCAGGTAGTCATTTGCCAATTCTTCACCCTGCAGAGCTTGCCAATCATAAGCCGGATTGGGTCGTGATCTTCCCATGGAATATTGCAAAAGAGGTACAAGAGCAAGAAAATGTAGCGAAGTGGGGTGGCAAGTTTGTGGTGGCAGTGCCTGAGTTGAGGATTTTTAATTGAGGATTATGGTTACGGGTGCCACTGGTTTCATCGGTCGGCACTTGGTTAAAAAATTGCTGCAGAATGGGCATCAGGTTATTGCTGTTGCTCGGAATCTAGGGCGTGCCAAGGAATTTGAGTGGTTTGATGAGGTCAGCTTTATTCAGGTTGATTTACATCTTAACTATCGCCCAGTAATTGAGGGGCTGGATGGAGTGGATGCTTTAATTCATCTTGCGTGGCCAGGACTTCCAAATTACCAGGGCAGCTTCCATGTTTTTCAGAATCTTATATCGGATCTAGCTTTTCTTAAAGAGGCCATAGAATCGGGGCTATCTCATCTAGTCGTTGCTGGTACTTGTCTCGAGTATGGCTTGCAAACTGGGGCACTTACCGAGGATATGGATACCTACCCCATCACCCCGTATGGTTTTGCGAAGGATTGCTTACGTAAATCTTTGCAGTTTTTCCAGAAAGAGCATACCTTCACTTTGCAATGGATGCGACTATTCTATACGTATGGAGAGGGACAAAGCCCTAAAAGTCTCTTATCTCAATTGGATGCGGCTATTGATGAAAAACGACAGTCTTTTGATATGTCGATAGGAACTCAGCTTAGAGATTATTTGCCAATAGAGTCTGTTGCTGAAAGAATATGTGTTGCTGTGGAGAATTCTACTATCAATGGTGTTATTAATTGTTCAAGTGGATTGCCGATCTCAGTGCTCGATTTGGTCCGCTTGCGATGCCTACAGCGTGCATCAGAGATTCGGTTAAATACTGGACATTACCCTTTGCCAAATTATGAGCCCGTTGAATTTTGGGGGGTTCCAGATAAATTAAATTCATTGCCCTTTGCTGCTGGTATCTAGAGCTTACGTAAGTTAATTCCTTTAGTTTGGATCCCTCTCTTCCAAATAACGCATAACAGTATCAGTTTTGAACCAGCGCCCCATATTCATAATAGTGGCCATGCTAGCTCCGGATTTCAGATTTGAAGTAGAAAACCCCTCTAATTTGTTTGCCGGTCGGTTAAAATGACTATTTAAATTAGTAGGTTAGGCATTACAGTTAGCCTAAACTCCCCTTGGGGTGTAGTATCCCCCGTCAATCCGACATTCCTAAAGTGTTGTTTTCTGCCTGTGCTCGATAGTCTCTAGGCGATATTCTGCCAAGAGAGCTGTGCGGTCTTTCTTCGTTGTAAATCGTGATCCAGTTTT